>DATJBN010000001.1:0-9295 GCA_035515335.1 Syntrophales bacterium
ACTCAACTATACAATATAAGGAATCTCTTAGGGGAGGAAATATAGAGCATGGAGAAAATCAGGGCAGAAGAAATTAGCGAAATCATCTCCAAACAGATAAGGGACTATGAAAAGAAACTGGACGTAAGCGAAGTGGGAACAGTCCTGTCTGTGGGAGACGGTATCGCCAGGGTTTACGGCGTGGAGAATGCGATGGCCATGGAACTTCTGGAATTTCCCGGAGGCATACTCGGAATGGTCCTCAACCTCGAAACGGACAACGTGGGTGTCGCGGTCCTTGGAGAGGTCACCCACATCAAGGAAGGGGACATCGTAAAGAGGACGGGCAGGATAGCCCAGGTCCCCGTGGGCGAGGCGGTTCTCGGCCGGGTCATCGACGCAACCGGTGCACCGATTGACGGCAAGGGCCCAATCGAAGCCACCGAGTTCCGGAGAATCGAAATGATCGCGCCCGGCGTCGTCCAGCGCCAGCCCGTCAACACTCCCATGTATACAGGCATCAAGGCTATTGATGCGATGACTCCCATCGGACGCGGCCAGCGAGAGCTCATAATCGGCGACCGACAGATCGGAAAGACGGCGATCTGCGTAGACTCGATCATCAGGCAGAAGGACACAGGCGTCAAGTGCATCTACGTTGCAATAGGCCAGAAGAAGTCGACTGTGGCCCAGGTGGTTGAAAATCTGCGCAAGAATGGCGCCATGTCTTACACATGCGTCATCGCCGCGTGCGCAAGCGATCCGGCAACACTGCAGTACATCGCGGCCTACTCCGGATGCAGTATCGGTGAATACTTCCGCGACAGGAAGCAGGATGCCTTGATCATCTATGACGACCTTTCCAAGCAGGCTGTGGCCTACCGCCAGATATCGCTTCTTCTCCGCAGACCGCCGGGACGTGAAGCGTTCCCTGGAGACATATTCTACAACCACTCCCGCCTGCTAGAGCGCGCTGCGCGCGTGAGCGAGGACTTGGGAGGCGGCTCACTTACAGCGCTCCCGATAATCGAAACGCAGGCAGGCGACGTTTCCGCATACATTCCGACGAACGTCATCTCAATCACGGATGGGCAGGTGTATCTTGAGCCGAGCCTTTTCTTCTCTGGCATAAGACCCGCGATCAACGTTGGTCTGTCGGTTTCACGAGTCGGCGGCGCGGCACAGGTAAAGGCCATGAAACAGGTGGCGGGAAGGCTGAAACTCGAACTCGCCCAGTACCGCGAACTGGCCGCATTCGCTCAGTTCGGAAGCGATCTCGACAAGGCAACGCAGGCGCAGCTGGAAAGAGGAGTTCGTCTGGTTGAGATATTGAAGCAGCCCCAATTCGAGCCCAGGTCCCTGTCGCAGCAGGTCGCCATCCTGTTTGCAGGTACCCGCGGCTTCCTCGACAAATACCCGGTGGATAAGCTGAAGGAATACGAGCCGCAGCTCCTCGCCTTCATCGCGAGCAAGTATCCCGAAGTAAACCGGGAAATCGAGGAGAAGAAGGAGATCGGTGCGGACCTTGAAAAGAAGATGAAGGACGTCCTCACGGAATTTGAGACCGTATTCGTAACGGCATAAAGATTGTGAAACTCCTTCAAGGACGCAAGATCTAGCAAAAGATAAAAGGATCATTAATGGCTTCATTAAAAGACATCAGAAGAAAGATCGTCGCGGTTTCGAAGACGAAGCAGATCACGAAGGCAATGAACATGGTTGCCGCCTCGAAACTGAAGGCTGCCCAGTTAAGGATGGAAAATTTCCGCCCTTATGCGCTCCGGTTCATGGACGTTCTAACCAGTCTGGCGCTTCGTGTCGACCCGGAAACCCATCCCCTTCTCGCCGTCAGGGACCCAAAGAAAATTCGGGTCATCATAATGACGTCGGATAGGGGTCTGTGCGGTGGTTTCAATACCAATTTGATTAAAGCGGCGGAAAGGTTCGTCCGTGAGAAGGCAAGCGAGGGCAAAGAGGTACAATTGCTCGCTGTCGGGAGAAAAGGGAGAGATTATTTCAGAAAGAAAGTGACGCTGGCGAAAGATTGGTCCGATGTCTTCGGCAAGTTTGACATAACCCTGGCCGTAAAGATCTCAGATGAAGTCATCCCTTCCTTCATGCAGGCGGAATATGACGAACTTTATGTCGTATATAATGAATTCAGGAACATTGCCGTGCAGAGGCCGGCAGTAGTAAGGCTGTTCCCTCTCCCGCCTATCGGAAAGGATGAAGACGTGGAGCCGACGCAGAGGATCGACTACATCTATGAACCCTCGGATGAAGTCCTGCTCGCGAAGCTGCTGCCCATGTACGTGCATGTTCTGATCTTCAGGGCCCTGCTCGAAACGTCGGCAGGCGAAAACGGGGCCCGCATGGTGGCAATGGACAATGCAACGAAGAATTGCCAGGAGATGATCCAGAACCTTACATTGAAAATGAATAAGGCGAGACAGGCGGCCATCACGGCCGAGCTGATGGATATCGTAGGCGGTACGGAAGCCTTGGCTAAGGGCTGAATATAGGCATTATAGATTAAGGAGACGGTTATGAATATAGGAACGGTTGTGCAGGTAATAGGACCGGTAGTCGATGTGGCGTTTGACGAAGGGAAGCTTCCGGAAATCCTGAACGCAATCACTATCACCAACCCGACGATCGACGACAAGGAAGATAATTTGATCGTTGAGGTTGCCCAGCATCTGGGCGATAACGTGGTCAGGTGTATAGCCATGGACATTACGGACGGCCTTGTCAGGGGTATGAAGGCAAAGGATATAGGCACACCCATTAAGGCCCCGGTTGGTCCGGAATGTCTCGGCAGAATTCTGAATGTCGTAGGCAGGCCCGTTGACGGACTCGGACCGGTGGTTGCAAAGAATTACTCTCCCATCCACAGGGAAGCCCCGGCGTTCATCGAGCAGGACACGTCGGTCCACGTCCTGGAAACCGGCGTTAAGGTTATCGACCTTCTCGTTCCCTTCCCCAGAGGAGGAAAGATGGGAATGTTCGGCGGCGCAGGCGTCGGCAAGACCGTCGTCATGATGGAGATGATCAACAACATCGCAATGCACCATGGCGGCATCTCCGTGTTTGCGGGCGTCGGCGAGAGGACGCGCGAAGGCAACGACCTTTACCTTGAAATGAAGCAGTCCGGCGTTATCAAGCAGGCCGCCCTTATATACGGGCAGATGACGGAACCCCCGGGAGCAAGGGCGAGGGTCGCGCTCACCGCTCTTACGGCGGCAGAATTCTTCCGCGATGTGGAAGGCCAAGATGTGCTTCTCTTCGTCGACAACATATTCCGGTTCACACAGGCAGGTTCGGAGGTTTCGGCCCTTCTTGGTCGTATGCCTTCCGCAGTCGGTTACCAGCCGACACTGGCAACAGACCTGGGAGCACTGCAGGAGAGAATCACCTCGACCACGAAAGGTTCGATCACGGCCGTTCAGTGCGTATATGTTCCCGCGGACGACCTCACGGACCCGGCTCCGGCAACGACCTTCGCACACCTCGACGGTACAGTCGTTTTGTCGAGACCGCTCACGGAACTTGGAATCTACCCGGCAGTGGACCCCCTCGATTCAACATCCCGTATCCTTGACCCGATCGTCCTGGGAGTTGAGCACTATCAGGTTGCCCGCCAGGTGCAGGTGACACTGCAGAAATATAAGGACCTGCAGGACATCATCGCAATCCTTGGAATGGATGAACTATCGGAAGAGGACAAATTGACGGTCAGCAGGGCGAGAAAGATCCAGAGGTTCCTGTCCCAGCCGTTCTTTGTGGCAGCCCAGTTCACGGGACGCGAAGGAAAATTCGTCTCCGTCGCCGAAACGGTACGCGGGTTCAAGGAAATCCTCGACGGAAAGCACGACGAGCTGCCCGAGCAGGCGTTCTACATGGTCGGCGGCATAGACGAGGTAGTCGAAGCAGCCAAGAAGATGCAGGAATGATGAGGCCGGAGGTTTCTAATGGCTGACGAATTGATTCTGGAAATTGTAACGCCCGAAAAGATGGCCTTCAGCGGCAAGGTCGAAGAAGTAACGATACCGGGCTCCGAGGGCGAGTTCGGTGTCCTCCGAGGCCATGCAGCCCTCTTGAGTTCCATCGACATCGGCGAATTGAATTTCACAAAGGACGGCAAGAAGACTTTTTTTGCCGTGAATACCGGATACACGGAGGTGACATTGAACAAGGTCACGATCCTTGTGGAAACTGCGGAGAGGGCGGATCAGATCGACAAGGAGCGGGCCAAGAAGGCAAAAGAAAACGCCGAAGCAAAGCTTGCCAAGATGTCCAAGGAAGACCTGGAGTATGAACTAATCAGGGCAGCGCTGACCAGGGCAATTACGAGAATCGGCGTCGCCGAAAAGCACACCTAAGAAATATACTAAGAAAGCAAAGCCGGGGCTGAGAAATTGTATTCTTCTTGACTCCCGGCTTTTGTGTTTATAGAAGACGTAAGCGGCTGGCAAAAGCAAGAAAGGAACCCAAGGATTCATATGGCCCTTGAGTTTAAGCTAATTACCCATAGAAACTTCAAAAGGGATCAAGGATAGGGACCAAGGTATTTCACGAGTAAGGCAGGGCAGAGATAGGTTTTTGAAGGAACTGCCTAAAGCTTTATTCTTTCGCAACTGCCACGCTGATATCCACGACCTCAAATTCGCGCATCCCGCCCGGCGTTTTCACTATAACTTCATCGCCTGCAGATTTCCCGATCAGCGCTTTTCCGATCGGTGACGTTACGGAAATCTTATTCTCCTTGATGTCGGACTCAAAAGGACCCACAAGCTGATAAGATATGCGGCCGCCCGTGTTCGTGTCTTCGAGGGTTACGATCGCCCCAAAGACAATCTTGTCGGTGGAAAGTCCCTCGAGGCTTACAACATATGAGGCAGCGAGATTGTTTTCAAGCTCCGCAATCCTTCCTTGTAAAAAGGACTGTCTTTCTTTTGCCGCTGCAAATTCCGCATTTTCCGTTATATCCCCGTGCCCCCGCGCAACTTCGATGTCTCGGATATTCTCCGGGAGCATGACAGTCTTTATCTGCTCGAGCTCTTTTTTCAATTTTTCATAGCCGGCTTTTGTTATAGGTACCTTTGCCATACATTCTCCATAGCCTTTTATGCGCTACACGTCGCAGTCATTAAAAAACAGAAGTTGTCTTCTAATAGAGAAACAGACCCATGTCAAGAAAGATTTGGCCGGGCACAATTCTGGAGGTATTGCCATATTTCTCCCGCTGTGCTAGACTAAAAATTCATCGTAAGAATTATCACGAATGCGGCGGGTGTGTGGCAGCCTATGATAGACAGATATAACAGGGAGATTAATTATCTCAGAGTTTCCGTTACGGACAGGTGCAACCTCCGCTGCAGCTATTGCATGCCCAAAGAAGGCGTGTCGCTGATGGGACATGATGATATCCTGAGGTACGAAGAGATGCAGAGGATTGTCCGCATTGCCGCAGGAACAGGCATCAGTAAAGTGAGGATAACCGGCGGAGAACCTCTCGTCAGGCGGGGGGTCTGCGAATTCATCGCATCGCTGGCATCAACTGCCGGTCTTAATGACATCAGCCTTACAACGAACGGGATACTTCTTGCCGACTTTGCCGAAGAACTTTTCGCCTCCGGCGTGAAGAGGATCAACATCAGCCTCGACTCCCTTAACGCCGAGAAATATGCCAGGATCACCCGAGGGGGCGACTTACGTTTGGTTCTGACGGGAATCGCCGCTGTCCAGAGGATCGGATTTTCACCAATCAAGATCAATACGGTTGCTATAAAGGGATTTAATGAAGACGAGATTATGGACTTTGCGGAGCTTAGCCTCCGCAAACCTTACCAGATCAGATTCATCGAGCTCATGGACGTGGGGCACCCCTTCCTCGACCATCAAAACCGATATCTCTCCAACGCCGTTATCAGAGAATTGATCGGCAGGCATTACCGCCTTGAACGTACCAATGGCAGCAGGAGCATCATGGACGGACCTGCGGAAATGTACAAGATAGCAGGCGGTGCCGGGGAAATTGGCTTCATAAGTCCTTTGAGTGAACAATTCTGCGGATCCTGCAACAGACTGAGGCTTACCGCGAACGGGCGTCTTCGCGCATGCCTGCTTTCGGATGAAGATGTAGATCTGAGGGGTCCATTGCGGAGCGGCTGCAGCGACCGCGACCTCGCAGAACTCATCGAGAGTGTGATAGCGAAGAAACCCATTCAGCATGCCCTCTCCTGTGACGAGGGAAAGCACATAAAGAAATGTATGAAAGACATGTCATCCATAGGCGGCTGAAAGAAACGAACTGCATCAAGAGCAAACGAGAAGCCTTCTTCGCTCATCCCCCCCTGTCCCATTCCATGTCTCCATCTTCATAGGTTTGTAAAAGTATCTCGCGGGCCTTTCCGAGATGATCTGCGGGAACGAGGATGTCGACCTTGCCTAGGCCGTCAATCGTTATCCCGTATATGGCCCCTACTGCCTCATATTTCAGTCTGGCAGGTATGCCTTCCGCTTTCAGCCTCCCCATTACAATATTGGCATTAGCCATCCCAGAGGCTGTAAATGCTATCTCCCATCTTTCTTCGCCCATAATTCACACCCGCGCTTTTCTTAGCCGTTAAGACCTAAACGTATGATTGTCGGCGTAAAAATACCTGTCTTCGCCGACTTCTTATGATGCATAATATCTTATCCCTATTTTTCAAGAAGTTCAAGCGTCCATACTATATGTTGTGGTCAAAAATTTTCGTATACATTTAGTTGTATTTTTTTGTTTACAAGGGGCCTGTCTTCTGTTAGTATTCCCTCAATTTGGGACGTATTGCTCAATGAGCCCTAAATGTGGAGTGGAGTTTTGAACCATAACTGGAAAAGGACAAGATGAGATTAAAAAGACTTGAAATTTCTGGCTTTAAATCCTTCCGGGATAAGGTTGCCATCGATTTTTCGAAGGGAATCTCGGCGGTCGTAGGCCCGAACGGCTGCGGCAAAAGCAACATCGTAGACGCAATCCGCTGGGCTATGGGTGAACAACGAGTAAAAAGTCTCCGCGGGAAAAAGATGGATGATGTTATCTTCCACGGGTCCGAGAACGCGGCCCCCATCGGCATGGCAGAGGTATCCATGACCCTGGACAGCAACGGCCTGCAATTCCCAGGGGACTATGCAGAGTGCAGGGAGGTCATGATTTCACGACGCCTTTTCCGGGACGGCGAAAGTGAATATAGCATAAACAAAGTGCCCTGCAGACTGATCGACGTCAGGGATTTCCTCATGGGTACCGGGCTTGGCGTCAGGACGTACTCCCTTGTCGAACAGAACAGTGTTGCCAGTCTCGTCGAAGCGAAACCCGAGGAAAGAAGACAGTTCATAGAAGACGCCGCCGGCATATCGAAATACAAGGTCAGAAAAGAGTCGGCTATGCGAAAGATGGAAGCGACGAAGCAGAATATACTCCGCTTAAATGATATCATCAGAGAGGTGAAATCCCAGCTCAATGCCGTTTCGCGCCAAGCGAAAAGGGCTGAGCAGTACAAGGCCTTGAAGAAAGAGGTTAAGGAAGCAGAACTTACCCTCGCCTTGCAGACATATACTGACCTGTCAGGGCAAAAGGCGACCTTGGGTGATTCGAGAGATTCCCTCAACAATCGATCCCTGGAGAGAACGACGGGACTCAAGGAACTCGAGGCCTTGATTGAGGGGTTGAAGGCCGAGGTCATGGAAAACGAGACCACGCTCTCGGAGTCCCAGGAAAAACTCTATGACATCAGAAACTCAATCAACATAAAAGAACAGGGCATAGAACATCTTAAGGGCAAGGTAAAGGATATAGCCTCACAGAAACAGAAGAGCGCAGCTGAAGTGGACTTGCTTCGCACAAAGAAGCAAAACCTGACAGACGAGATTGATGTCCTGGGCGAGCTTACGGAAGAAGCCGGGGTGGAGATCGAGAGCGTAAGGGGCAAGGTCCAGGAGAACCAGGAGGCACTCGAGGACCTCAAGGGGGAGGCGAAATCGCTCCAGGCCTCTCTCGAAGGAAAGAAGGTCGAATATTTCGAGATAGTGACGGAAAAAGCGAAGGCGAAAAATAACCTTCTCGCTCTCACCAAGGGTATCGAGGACATCAAAAGAAGAAAAGAAAAAGATGTAAGGGAGGCAGAAGAGAACAGGGAAAAACTCGCGGCTGCCCGTTCTGATCTTGACTCTCTGATTTCAGCATTAAAGAGCGACGAAGCGACACTGGAAAATCTTTCAGAGAGTGCAGATCTGACTGCTTCCGAACTTGAACGCGCGAGGAATGAACTCCAGACAATCGACGAGAACATCGCCGCGCTTAAGGATGACGCCGCGATGGGATATTCACGCCTTACGTCACTTAAAGAGCTGCAGGAAAGTTATGCATGGTGTTCTGATGGAACGAAGACGATAATGCAGGCGCGAAGGGTGGCGAGTCCGGAAATGCTTCCCGGCGAAACCTGCCTCGGTCTTGTTGCTGATGTTCTAAATGTGCCCCGGGAATATGAAACGGCCGTTGAGTCAGTTCTTGGAGAAAAGCTCCAGTACATGGTGGTGAGAAGTCAGAGGGACGGCATGATGGCTATTGACTACCTGAAGTCTTCTTCTTCAGGAAGAGGTACTTTCGTCCCCCTCGAAGTGAGACATCACAATTACGGCACTACGGCGGAATATCTGAGGGACGCCGTCAGACTGATCGACGTGGTCAACGTCGATCAGGGCTTTGAAAAGATCGCCGACTACCTGCTCGGAGATGTCCTCGTGATACCAAATCTCGCCAGTGGTATTTCCCTCTGGGAGAGAAACGGCTTCCGGGGCACTTTTGTCACAACGGAAGGAGACATCATAAACCCGCAGGGTGTGCTCTCCGGAGGAAGCAAAACGAACGGCGATAAGAGCCTGCTTGCAACAAAGCGGGAGATTGCCGAATTGGAAGACGAGGTGGAGCGGGTTGGCCTGTCACTAGCGGAGAAATCGGAAAAGAAAAAGGACGCCGCATCCCTGATCATGCAATGGGAAGAAGAGCTTTCTTCCTTGAGGTCAGACATCCGTGATCTGGAGCTCTCGGTTAACGGCAGACGGAAAGACGTGGAGCGCGTCGAAGGCGAGATAAAGGGAATTGAGCAGAGAATTAAGGTTCTTGATTTCAATTGCGAGAACCATGCGAGCGAAGAAACTGCAGCCTTGGAACAGCTTGCCGCAGTAGAAAAGGGCATCGTAGCTTCAGAGGCGCAGGAGGAAATGTTGGGCGTTGCAATGTCCGACCTTCAGGATAAGCTTGATGCGCTGA
>DATJBN010000002.1:0-6419 GCA_035515335.1 Syntrophales bacterium
CTCCATAGATGGTGCTCTGGGAAAGGCAGAGGTAGTCGGCAATGCCCTCCATGGCTTCCTCCGAGAGATATCCGAACTCGCCCTGCACCGCCTGAAGTATGGGAATCAAGCTGTCGCGGTCTTGTGCAAAGGTCCCAAGTACTTCTTCCAGTGTTCTTGCCATTTGATAAAAAGATCCTCCTTCACCCTTTTCTCAAAACGACTAACCCCCTATACGAATTGGCCAGTAAAGTCAAGCTGAAAGTGGCTCAGAGAGGGCGGAAGCGGGGCACAATTGCGGCCCTGGCGAGGAAAAGACAGCGCGAAATCCGCGTTGCCATCGATGACGTTACGGCATCCGACTTTCGCCCTGAAGTCACGGGATTAAAGCAATCGGACAGCTGTCAACTATTTTCATAAGTGATAAGCAAAGCAATTTGGCATCTTGTGCCTATTCTGCCAACATGGACGGTGTTTTTTCCTTGACTTACAAAAACATATAAAGTACGAAGCGAAAAAAATGGCTGCAACACCACTCTTTTGTACTCAAAGTAATCGGTGGTTTTCAATATACCGTTTGAAAGTAGTTTGTCCTGCAGGGGCATTCATGAAACGGCGGCAAATTGCAGGCCTTAAAATGGAAAATAAGCAGACCAAGGTAAGGAGGCGGAAAATTGGCTGACCAAATGATGGCGATAGCCATCCTGCTACCTGTTGCGGCCGGGTTTCTAGTACTCGCTGTTCGCAACTACTATGCACGAAACCTTATCGTTGTTGTGACGGCGGTGGTCCTCATCGCAAACAGTATCCTGATGTCGCTGAATGGCCCCTTCACCTATTCGCCCGACGGGTTTAACTGGGGCATAGTGATTACCGCCCTCGACTATGCCATCCTCATCTTTTATCTCTATATGGGGATAAAATTGAGGAACTGGCTGGTTCTCGTTTTTGCACTCACCCAGATTATTCCTCTAGCATATTTCGAGTTCGTGATGAAGGCCCATATCGAAGTGACGCCCGCCTTTGTGGTCGATCATCTCGCCCTCGTGATGACGATGGTCATTTCCATAGTCGGATCGCTCATATGCATCTTTGCCCTCAGGTACATGTATGACCATGAGCACCACTTGCACATCGAGAAATCGAGGCAGTCGAGATTCCTCTTCTGGCTCGTGCTCTTTCTGGGGGCGATGAACGGTCTGGTGTTCGCGAATAATCTGGTCTGGCTCTATTTCTTCTGGGAAGTGACGACACTGTGCAGCTTCCAGCTTATCTCGCACGACAGGACGCAAGAGGCGATACACAACGCCGCACGCGCCGTCTGGATGAATTCCACGGGAGGAACCGCGTTTATACTGGCGATCATCTATCTTTATGCAACAAAAGGCGGGTCCGCCATGTCGATGCAGAGCATCATCGGCGGAGGGCTGCAGGGCGCGGTAGCGGTTCTGCCGATCGCGCTCCTCTGCTATACAGGCTTTACCAAGGCTGCCCAGATGCCGTTTCAGAGCTGGCTTCTTGGTGCGATGGTTGCGCCCACACCAGTCTCCGCACTGCTCCACTCAAGTACCATGGTTAAGGCTGGCGTGTATCTGGTGCTGAGACTCGCTCCAGTTTACGCGGGAACAACCTTGAGTGTCGTCATCGCGATTGCGGGGGCCTTCACCTTTTTTGCCACGTCGGCACTGGCGGTGAGTCAGTCGACCGGCAAAAGGGTGCTCGCTTACTCGACGATTGCGAATCTCGGCTTGATCATTGCGTGTGCCGGGATTAATACGCCCCTTTCAATTGCCGCGGCAATACTCCTCATCATCTTCCATGCGATCTCCAAAGGGCTGCTCTTCCTCTGCGCCGGTACGATCGAACATCAGATTTGGAGCCGCGACATAGAAGACATGGAAGGTCTTGCCGCGAAGGCGCCCCTGACGACGCTGATTACGGCCGTGGGCATCCTGTCCATGTTCCTTCCTCCCTTCGGTATGCTCTTGGGCAAATGGATAGCCCTGGAAGCGGCGTACGCCGTTCCCCTTGCGGCGGTCTTATTCGTACTGGCGAGTACACTGACTATCGTCTTCTGGACGAAATGGCTGGGGCGCCTGCTGCAGGTCCTGCCTAGAATCGAGATGCCTTTTGAAAAGTTGTCGCCCAGCTATGCGGTGCCGCTGTGGACTCTGGTCGCAGGCATCTTCATCGTCGGCATGGGTGTCGGCCCGATATATCAGAATTTCCTGCTTGCCGCGACGAATGACGTGGTATCTGGAAATCAGATAATTGCCGTGGGACTCAACAACCTGATACTGATCACGCCTTCCTTCTTGCAGAGGGATATACTGGGCCTCTTCCCGGTGTGGCCCCTCTACCTGATTCTCATCGTCGCCCTTATCATGCCGCTGCTCTTGATCGGTCTTAAGCCCAAGGAACTCCGGCCTGTTTACATGTGCGGCGAGCAGACCGGGGGAACCGACACCGATGAGTGGCTGGCCGAGGCTGATCGAAAGACCAAATTCCAGCTTGGTGGCTACTACTACCAGGAGACCTTGGGCGAGAAGAAAGTGAATCCCTGGGCAAACGCCATAGCCATCTTGCTTTTAGTGATTATGCTCGGATGCGGGGTGATCGTTATATGATGATTAAACAGTTCCTTCTTGTGCTTATCGTTCTGGTCGGCGCCCCGATTGTGGGCGGCTTGCTCTTCGGGATTGACCGCAGGATCACTGCGCGCATGCAGGGCCGTTACGGACCGCCGATCATTCAGCCGTTTTACGATTTCTTCAAACTCTTGGGGAAGGAATACATCGCCGTGAGCAGGATGCAGTTCGTCTGGATCTACGGATATCTTGTGTTCATGATAGCCGGCCTGATATTTCTCTTGATGAAATCGGATTTTCTCTTGCTTGTCTTTATCCTCGGGTTTGCCAGCGTCTGCCTTGTCCTGGGCGGATTCAGCACCAAGTCCCCGTATGCGCATTTCGGTGCGAACAGGGAACTGATGCAGATTTTGGCATATGAGCCCGTGCTTCTCCTTCTGGCAATAGCGATATATGCTCAGAACGGAAGTTTTCTCATCAGCGAGATATACAAGCAGGATAAGCCTTTGCTATTCTCCCTGTGGCCGCTCTTTCTTGCGGTACTTTATGTGCTCACCATAAAGATGCGCAAATCGCCGTTCGATATCTCGACATCACATCACGGTCATCAGGAAGTGGTAAAGGGTGTGGTCACGGAATACTCCGGCCCTTATTTCGCTCTCTTCCATCTGGCGGAATGGTACGAGATAATCCTGCTACTGGGGATCATCTCGCTCTTCTGGACGAACCCTATGTGGGTGGGCATTCTGATTGCCCTGGCCGCGTTTCTCCTCGAGCTCTTCATCGACAATATCACTGCGAGGATGACGGTCGGCTGGATGGTTCGCCTGAGCTGGTCCGTGGGACTGATCCTCGGGATAATCAATATCGCTTATATCTATTATACCAAGGGGGTATAGTTAAGAACTATGGGATTGATACAGAAGTCTCGCGTTAAATCGCCATGGATTCTGCATTTCGACAACAGTTCCTGCAATGGCTGCGATATAGAGATTCTTGCCTGTCTCACACCTCTCTACGATGTGGAACGTTTCGGCATGGTCAACATGGGTAACCCCAAGCACGCCGACATACTTCTCATCACCGGGCCTGTCAATAGGCGCACGGCCCGCGTGCTCAAGAATCTGTATGAACAGGTTCCTGATCCCAAGGTGGTTGTCTGCGTCGGTACATGCGCATCCACGGGCGGTGTATTCCATAATTGCTACAACGTTCTGGGCGGAGTGGACAAGGTGATACCGGTTGACGTATATGTGCCCGGCTGCTCGGTGAGGCCGGAGGCCATAATCGACGGTGTCGTTATGGCCCTGCAGAAATTAGCGAAGCTTTGAGGAACTGAGATGGAGAATATAAAAGACATCAAGAAAGAAGAATTACTGGCGGAGGGCAAAAAGTTCCTGGATCAGGGCGGAAAGTTCGTAACAGCCGTCTGCAGCGATCTCGATGACAATCTGGAAGTAACGTACTTCTTCAGTGAGAATTCCGGGACGTCAATGAACGGCCTCCGCTACAAGGTGGGAAAAGACGAAGAGGTAGAGAGTTTTTCCGGCATCACCCTTTCCACCGTGCTTATAGAAAATGAAATGAAGGAATTATTCGGATTGAAGGTTAAAGGCCTTGCCATTGACTACGGCGGCCATTTGCTTCTTGCTCAGGACAGTCCTGTCACGCCTCTTTTGAAGAAGCACAAGGTTACTTCGATCAACGCGAAAGCGAAAGGAGAGAGTTAATGGTTGCACGCACAACGGTACCCTTTGGGCCGCAGCACCCGGTCCTGCCCGAACCCGTTCAACTCCGTATCACATATGAGGACGAAAAGGTTGTCGAGGTCGTTCCGGTCATCGGCTATGCCCATCGGGGAATTGAGAAAGCATGTGAGCTGAACGAATACGCCAAGAACATCTATCTCTGCGAGCGTGTTTGAGGGATCTGCAGCTACATCCACAGCGTGTCTGTGGTAGAAGTGATGGAGAGATTGTGGCCGGTCGAGTTGTCGCCGCGTACAAAATACCTGCGCACCGCGTGGGCGGAGATGGCGCGCGTTCACAGCCACCTTCTGTGGCTGGGGCTTCTGGCTGACGCCTTCGGCTTTGAAAGCATGTTCCTCCAGTTCTGGCGCATACGCGAACGGATATTGGATCTGATCGAGATGACCGCCGGACACAGGGTCATTCCCTCGGTTAATATAGTCGGGGGTGTGAGGCGCGATATCAATGAGGAGCAGAAGAAAACGATTCTTGACGCACTGCTAGCAATCCGCAGGGAGAGCGAAGACCTGATAAAGGTCGTGGTCAATGACTACACTGTTAAGTCAAGAACCATAGGTATCGGCGTCGTGACTAAGGAGCAGGCGATAGCGCTGGGGTGTGTAGGCCCTGTACTTCGCGCGAGTGGGGTTTCCGAGGATGTCCGCCTGACCAAATACGACGCTTACGGAGATCTCAAATTCGAGCCTGTGGTTGAGACCACGGGAGATTGCTATGCCCGGGCGCTCGTGAGGGCGAGGGAACTACTCCAGTCGGTAGACCTGATCAAAGAGGCCCTTGATAAATTGCCCGAAGGGGAGATAGCAACAAAGGTGAAGGGAAACCCGCCGGCTAATGAAGCTGTGATGCGAACTGAGGCGCCCCGAGGCGAACTCTTCTACTATGCGAAGGGGAACGGCACACGCAATCTTGAGCGTATGAAGATCAGGACGCCTACCTTTGCAAATCTTCCTTCGCTCTTGGTTATGCTGCCCGGATGTCAATTGCCGGACGTGCCCGTTATAGTTCTATCCATTGATCCCTGCATCTGCTGCATGGAGAGATGAAAGCGAAAGGAGCGTATTGATAAATGCCTTTCATGTTACCGACGATACTGAAAAATCTTTTCACCGGATATGCCACGAGGCTCTATCCGGTCCATGTTCGAGAGCCCTTTGAAAAGGCGCGGGGGCACGTCGTATTCTATGACGATAAATGCACCATGTGCGGTGCCTGCGCCATGCGGTGTCCCTCTGTTGCAATTACGACGGACAGAGATAAGAACGAACTTACTTTCTACCCGCTCCGCTGCATCGTCTGTGAGGTGTGCGTTCAGGCCTGTCCGTCTGATGCGATAGAATTGATATACAAATGGCGGCCCTCTCTCTATGACAAGCCGGTTGAGCTGCACAAGTCTACCCGTGTCGCCCATCTCCGTGAAAGCGCGGACAAGGCGAAGGGGGAAACGGGGAAAGAAAGCACCTGAAGACAGGCTTTAACGTCTGAGAAAAAGGAAAGCAGGGAGAGACAAGCATTCTCTCCCTGCTTTTTTTGCGACCATGTGAAGATCAGCAGATTCGGGGTACAAGCTCACCCGTCGGGAGGTCGATCTCCCTCGTCCCACCTATTACGGTATTCAGCAGAAGACGGCCTCGGCCCTTTTTCCAGACTTGGCCGATGATCGCCGCATCGGCGCCGTGCCTGTGGCCGCGCATCGCGGCCATCACCGATTCGACGTCATCAGCCGGGCAGATGACGACCACTTTCCCCTCGTTTGCGAGAAACAGCGGGTCAACCCCCAGTATCTCGCACACGCCTCTTACCTCTTCCTTTACGGGAATCAGTTTCTCTTCAATCGTAATCTCGCATCCCGACTGAGCCGCAATCTCGCACATGATCGCGCCGAGTCCGCCTCTTGTCACGTCCCTCATGCAGTGAATATTCGGGCTCGTGCAAAGGATCCCGTCTATAAGGGAATTGAGAGGCGCGGAGTCCGACATTATCTCCGACTTGAAGCCCAGGTCCTTGCGCTTGGAAAGAATGGCCGCTCCATGATCTCCTATCGTGCCGCTGATGATTACCTTGTCGGCGGGCATGACGCTTTTCG
>DATJBN010000003.1:0-23377 GCA_035515335.1 Syntrophales bacterium
AATCCCGATCTGTCGCTGAAGACGGGCATGCCTGCGGATGCGTGGCTGAGATAAGAATCAAAGACTCGTATTTGCGAAAAACGAATGGATAGTTTCTGAAAATGTCCGAAGTGGATAGCACATCGTTCGTCTCGATAAAAAACGTTTCCATGCGCTTCGGCGATGTGGAAGCGGTGTGCGAAGCTAATCTCACGGTGGAAGAAGGCACCATCTTCGGTCTCGTGGGTTCGGACGGGGCGGGGAAGTCGACGCTGCTCCGCATGGCGGCCACAATGATCGCGCCGGTATCCGGGACTATCGAGATAGCGTCATTGGATGTGGTCCGTGACAAGAAAAAGGTGAAGCCGCTGATAGGCTACATGCCTCAGCGCTTCGGCCTTTATCAGGACCTCACGGTTGACGAGAACATGATATTCTTCATGGACATCTTCAACGTCCCGAGAAAAGAACGCGCACAGAGGCGAGAGAAGTATCTCGGGTTTTCCAATCTTCTGCCCTTTGTCGACCGGCCGGCAGGCAACCTCTCCGGGGGCATGAAGCAGAAGCTGGGGCTCGCCTGTGTTCTGGTGCACGAACCGAAGGTATTAATCCTCGACGAGCCGACAAACGGCGTAGACCCCGTCTCGCGACAGGATTTCTGGGAGATACTCGCGCAGATGCGCGCGGGCGGAATGACCATCATGGTTTCGACGGCGTACCTTGATGAAGGCGAGAAGTGCAGCCGCCTAGGCCTGATGCATCGCTCTCGGATTCTCGACATCGCGACGCCGCAGGAGATACGGGGCCGCTTCACGAGCTTGGAAGAGGCCATGATCAGCCGCATAAAAGAAGTCGATAGGGAGATAGTTCATGATTCCTTCAAACGGTGAAGCCGTATCCGTAAACGAGTTGGAAAGGCGCTTCGGATCATTTGTCGCCGTGGACAGGATAAGTTTCTCGGTGAAGCGTGGAGAGATCTTCGGATTTCTCGGCCCCAACGGCTCCGGGAAATCGACGACCATCCGCATGCTCTGCGGAATACTCGCGCCCACCTCCGGCGGCGGCCACGTGGCAGGGCATGACATCATGAGAGAGCCCGAGGAGATCAAGAAGTCCATCGGCTACATGTCGCAGAAGTTTTCCCTGTATGAAGACCTCACGCCCTTTGAGAACATCCGTTTTTACCTCGGCGTGTATTCCGTGCCTGAGACCCAATGGAAAGAGAGGATCGACTGGATCCTTGATATGGCCCAGCTTCAGGAGGTCAGGGACAGGCGCACGAACGAATTGCCCCAGGGCTGGCGCCAGCGTCTTGCTCTCGGCTGCGCTCTTCTCCACCGTCCCGACATACTCTTTCTCGATGAACCGACCTCCGGTGTTGATCCCATCACGAGGCAGCACTTCTGGGATTTCATCCGGCAGCTCGCCGCAGAGGGGATCACCGTCTTTGTCACGACCCACTACATGGACGAGGCCCGCAACTGCGAGAGGATCGTAATGATAAACGAGGGGAAGATAGTCGCGACTGGCAGCCCGCAGGAAATCATCACCATGGCCTGTCCCGACCGGCCTGATGCGACCCTGAACGACGCCTTTATCAAACTGATGTCGAGGAAGTTAAGTTGAGAATCAGAAACATTCAAGCAGTAGCACGCAAGGAATTCTATCACCTGATACGGGATTTTCGGAGCCTTTATCTGGCGTTCGCGTTGCCGCTCCTCCTCATCCTGCTTTTCGGCTACGCCCTGAGTCTCGATGTGGACAACGTCGAAACGGTCGTTGTCGACTACGACAGCACAGACTTTAGCCGCGAATTCATCCGCCGCCTCGGAGGGTCTCCGTATTTTCATGTGGCCGCTTACCTGCCCGACACGAAGACAGCCGCGGATTATCTTGATAACGGCAAGGCGATCCTCGCCGTTGTCATTCCCCGCGACTGGACGAGAGACATCCGCTCGGATCGTGCGGCGCCTCTGCAAGTGCTCCTCGACGGGAGCGACCCCAGCTTCGCCAATATCACGAGAGGATACGTGACCGCCTTCATCTCACAGTACAATCAGAAATTGCTTGTATCGTTTCTCAACCGTGAGGGAAGAGAGCAGATCAAGCCGCCCGTCAACGGGCAAGTGCGCGTATGGTTCAACGAAGACTTGGAGAGCCGTAACTTCATCGTTCCCGGGATCATAGCCGTCATCATCATGATCGTGGGCGCCCTGCTGACTTCCCTCGTCGTTGCGCGTGAATATGAGAATGGAACGATGGAGACGATCAGGTCACTGCCTCTTTCCGCAGGCGAATTCCTGATCGGGAAATCCATTCCATATTTTTTCGTCGGCCTCACGGACGTCCTCGTCTCCATTCTTATGGGCCAGGTCCTCTTCGGTGTCGTGATGAAGTCGAGCTTCTGGCTGATGATCCTCGCGTCATCCATCTACCTCTGCGTGGCCCTCACGCTGGGCCTCTTCATTTCTTCCGTTATAAAAATGCAGCTCCTTGCCAATCAGATAGCGATTCTCGTGACCTACCTTCCATCACTGCTGTTATCGAATTTTGTCTTCCCGGTCGTCAATATGCCCAAGGTGTTGCAGCTCGTGACGTACGTTGTCCCCGCCACCTATTACGTAAACATCCTGAGCGGCCTGTATCTCAGGAACCTCGGGATCGTGCACCTCTGGCCCAGCTATTCTGTCATGTTTCTGATGTTCGCAGTGCTTGCGACCCTGAACTATGCGCTCCTCAAGAGGGAGGGGATGTAACATGAGCTGGCTTCGCATCCGGGAACTCGTCCGCAAGGAATTCATACTTCTCTTCCGCCACAGGAGAAGCAGGCGGGTTCTCATCGCCGCACCGATCATCCAACTCATCCTCTTCGGATACGTCGTAAATTACGACATCAGGGTCATCCAGGTCGCTTTGCTCGATCAATCCAAGACGAAGGAAAGCCGGATGATTGCCGACGCCTTCAGCGCGAATAAGATATTCCGCATTACACAGATTCTCAGAGACGACCGCGACATGGAAGAGGCCCTGCTGAATGCAAAGGTGGACATGGCGATCAAGATCGGGGCCGATCTCAGCAAGAAGATCAGGAAGGGGGAAACGGCGGATATTCAAATCATCGCGGACGGGACGATGAGCAACATGGCGTCCATCCGCATCGCCTATGCCGTGCAGGTCATAGACAGGCTGAATCAGGACTTCCTCAAACAGCTGTATCCGGTGCGCATGGACTACGGCAAGATCGATGGAAGGATCAGGACGTGGTACAATCCGAACCTCGACAGCCAGTACTTCTTTGTGCCCGGCATCGTGGCCTTCGTGATCATGCTGATTGCCCTGCTTCTCACATCGATTGCCATCATAAGGGAAAAAGAGGCGGGCACGATTGAGCAGTTGATCGTGACTCCGCTGAAGCCCGTTGAGCTGATCATCGGCAAAACGATCCCTTATATCATCGTCTCCATCATCCAGATGATCGTCGTTACGATCATCGCGGTCGTCTGGTTTGAGATCCCCCTTGCAGGCAGCATAGTACTGCTCTTCCTTGCGACGTGCATATTCCTTCTTAGCACCCTCGGGGTGGGCCTCTTCATATCCACCGTTTCCTCGACGCAGCAGCAGGCCATGATGACCACATTCTTTTTTCTCCTGCCCTTCTTTATGCTGAGCGGTTTTGTCTTTCCCATAGTCAACATGCCGGTGGTGGTTCAATGGTTGACATACGTGAACCCTTTGCGGTATTTTTTAACCATAATTAGGGGCATCTTTCTGAAAGGCATCGGTCTCGAAATCCTCTGGCCCCAGTTCGCCGCCCTCGCAATCATCGGACTCGTTGTGTTTGCTGGTGCGGTCAGCCGTTTCAGGAAACGGCTCGATTAAGAGAAAAGCAGAGCAGCATGTCTACCTCCGACGATTCTCTGAAACACAACCCCTTCGGGGAATTAAAAAAAATCGTTGGCGCAAAGCCCCATCTGGAGAAAAGCTCCCGCCGCGAAGTGCAACGTGAGATTGAACCCGCGGGAGATCCCGAAACCGAGGAGAAGGTTTTTCTCGAAGCGGTTCAGGATGTAAAACCGATAAAGAAAGAAAAATGGGCGGTCGAGAACATCAGGACGAAACCGCCGGAGGAAATCAAAGAAGCTGAAGAGGCGGCCCTTATCGAGCAGCTTGAGAATCTCGTGAAACACGGAGAGGGCTTTGTAGTTTCGGCAACGCCGGAGTACATCGAGGGCACGGGTTACGATGTGCATCCGGAATTCGCCGGCAGGCTTCATCGTGGCGATTTCTCGATACAGGCCCATGTCGATCTTCATGGTCAGAGCGTTAATGAGGCGAAGAGAACCGTCGAAGAATTTTTGAAAGGGGCGGTGAATTCAGGGAAAAGAGCGGTGCTGATCATCCATGGACGCGGCCTCTCATCGCCCGGCGAGCCGGTTTTGAAGAACAACGTCCACGACTGGCTTACTCGAGGCCACTGGCGTAAATGGGTGGTCGCCTTTTCCAGCGCTCAATCGTATGACGGCGGCACAGGCGCGACTTATGTCCTCCTCCGCGTGAGACCCGTTTCCGGTCGCGCGAAAAAGAAACGACACAGGTAATTGGATTCGATGACGCACACTTTCCTTTTTCAAGAAGGGGTTTGGAGCACACGGGGGCAGTATATCGATGATACGGAGCGCGTCCTGCCTCTTGTCGGCATTATCAGGATCACTCACACTGAAAGCCTGTGGCTCTATGAAAGTGAGACGGAGATCAGTATGGAAGGAAAACCCGTCAAGATATGCAGCCGATATGAGATCATTCCGCCGGAAGAAGGCAAGAATCAACTGACATGGAAATCGCAAAGCCCGGATCTGGGAGAGCTCACGGGCTCGTATGTCGTGGTCGGGGATGCGATCATCTCCGCCTGTCGCTCAAAAGTAGGCGAATACACAGGGGCGGAATTTTATACCATAGTAAGCGACACGCACTATAAGAACCGGGGTGTCTTCTTCAAGGGGAACGATAAGATATCATCCTGGAATATCGATCTGCTTAGGAAGTAAATTATCTTCGGTAAACGGTCTTTCTGAATATCTCTGTCCCTGCACGAAGCTCTTCGAGAAAACGTCTTGATTAAGCGGGGCGTTTCCTGTAAATATCCGGCATACCCATCAACGAGATCGCCTAAGACCCGGACCATGGAGAAAGAGACGATGCTTAAGGTCCTCGACGACGAATCTGCCATCAGGAAATACAGGCGACAGTTTACAAGAAGCTTCAAACCCTTCATTGATGAAAAGATCACCATCAATCTCGGTCACCCCGGTGGGACAGTCAAGGCTAAGGTCGCTTGGTCCGACCGCCTCGGGATCTGGATGTTTCAGGAAAAGATATCGGAGAGCAGATACTGGCACGCCTTCGGTACGGGAAGACCATCCGCGTCGTCACATATCCCGATCACATGTGAGATAAATTTTCCTGCAAAGGGCATAGACAGACGGATCGGAGGGGCGCTTGCGGAGGACAGCCGGGGTCGCATCTTTGTCGTCCACCGCGGGAGAATCGGCGGTGGAAAGAAGGGCGTCGGTAAGACGCAGTTCGAGGACCATTACCGCGGTGCGTGGGCTACGATGGAGGACGGCGGATTGGAGACAACGGTCGCTCTCATAGGTGTCCTGGATTCTCCCCGCTTCGTGAGGCAGGTTACACAGTTTGTCCGCAAGGTGGAGAGGATTAAAGACATCATCTCGCAGAAGTCACCGCAGTTGGAGATGGCCTTCGATGAGCTCCGCTTCAGAGAGGAACTTGTCGGCGTTGCATACCACAGGATAGAACATGATCTGAGGATGAAGTGCGATTATGATCTCATCGTCACAGACCTGCATAAGGCTCTCGTGAAGAGCGGCATGAAGGTAGGTAATAATCTCACGCGCGACCTCTTCGTTGTCAATGCAAAGGGCAGGGTCGCCAGCGTGTTCGAGGTTCTGACCGACGTTTCGACAGACGGTTTGAATTCAGGGATCGCAAAATTGCTACTCAACAATGTAGACCTGACGGAGCGGCCTTCCTTGGTTCTCGTTATCCCCGAAACAATAGACCAACTCCTGGAGATGAAGCTCAAGAAACTCGGCATCGATGTACTAGTGTACGAATGGAAGCACGATCACGCCGTCTTCTCAATCTAATTTGATTTCCCCCTGAGGAACAGGAATATGTATGGGATTCTTTGTCATTGACACTTGTGTTGCAGCGGTGTATATATAACACATATAACACATATAATACAAATATGGTGGTGATCACAAATGGCAAAAGTTCTAAATGTGAGAGTATCGGACGATATCGTAAAAAGACTTGAACACCTGTCCGCCAAGACCAAAAGACCCAAGAGCTTTTACATCAAGGATATGTTGGAAAAATATCTGGAAGATTATGAAGACGCTTATCTTGCACTGGAAAGGCTCAGTGATAAGAATGCCAAGTATTATTCCACGGACGAGGTGAAGAAGATTCTTGAGTTATAAGGTTGTCTGGCACGAAAAGGCCCTCGACGATCTTAAGGGCATTGATAAGCAGCAGGCCAAAGCTATCGTTGAAAAGGCCAGGACCTATCTTTCCAAAGATCCTTTGTCTCTCGGGAAACCTCTGAAAGGTATGTTCAAGGGTTTGTACCGTTACAGATTTGGCGATTACCGAATTATTTATGCGATAGACAGAAAGGAAAAGTTGATTATCGTTCTCAAAATTGGAGCTAGAAAAGACATCTACAAGTCGTAGGCCCCGAATAGTTAAGAACGATCTGATCATTGACAAGTAAACTGGGCGCATGAACGAACGCAAAGATATCGACTCTTCTGTACGATCATAGTTGCTTCTCAGCAATCAACATGCCTGCTGTGTTTGTGGAAGGAAGGCGTGCGGATCCATCACATCGATGGTAATCATTCTAACAATCAGTTAGTCAATTTGGCGGTTCTTTGCCTCTCTCATCATGATGAGGCTACTGCTCCGCCTAGACTGAGTGCAAGACTTCGAGCCGAAGAAATTAGACAGTATAAAGAGAGGTGGGAGGCGTCTTGCTTGGAAAGGGTCAAGAAAGGGGCAAGGGCGCGCACCGCTTTCTTCATGGTCGATTACAAAAATGCTGAACGCTTAAGACAGCTCTTCTCTCAGTTGTCATCCTTAGAGTGCGAAGCCGCCTATGAAGCCTTATCTTTTGAACTCAAGACGGAAACAGTATTACGTGAAGAGCAAGGGTTTAACATTTCCCTTGAGCCAACAATGAAATGGAACACCCACGTAGAGAGGCTTCTGGAGTCAATTCGACGAGGCGAGGCACAACCTGCAGTTTTCAGTGGACTAGAGGGCCATCCGCGAGATGGCTTGTTGCCAAGCGCGCCCCCATTCAGTGATTGGAGAATTCCTGTTTACGATGTCTGGTGCCAACTGATGGCTAGAGCAATAATAGCAGTTCATACACCTTTTCTAATAACTGATCTGCGCTACTACTCGAAGATCCGATGGGAAGCGGTTTGGCTGGCAGCCTTGTGGCATTTGAGGGCCTTATGAGCGGCAATGTTGCTCCGCCGACTGAGTGGAAAGATACACCGATATCTGAAACAACGTTAACGGTTGAAGATAATGGTACCATGATGTCAACGAAACTGCTCTTGAAGACACATTACGTTTATTCTTTCACCGCTGCCCAAAGTCTGGGACATGGCAGGAGTTACGGACTTCTCGCGATTCGAAGTATAGATTCGGTCAAAACTATAGACAGCAAGAGGAAGATTGCATTCTCATCAACACCTTTAATAATTGGAGGTGGAGGAGGTAAACTTCTAGAAATACTATGATTACAATTTAACTCAGGCCCTAGAATTATCAGTCCTGTCCCAATATACCTTCCGAGAAATCTTCTTCTATTCCGAGAAATAATGTTTTAATCTTTTGTCATGGAGAGATACTTATGTTTTGCGCACCGCGGTGCATCGGGACACGAGCCGGAGAATACATTAGCCGCTGTAGTCAAGGCGGTCGATCTCGGTGCTCACTGGATCGAAGTGGATGTGTACGCGGTAACGCGAGAGCTTATAGTCATTCATGACGAACGCCTCGATCGGACGACGAGCGGCACGGGCTACGTGATGGAAAAGACGTTCGATCACCTCCGGTCGCTCGATGCCGGCAAGGGAGAGCGGATACCGACCCTCCGTGAAATTTTCGATGCTGTCGATAAGAAGGCCGGGATCAATGTCGAACTCAAAGGTGAGAGGACTGGGGGACTAACCGTTTCCCTGATAGAAGAGTACGTCAAGAAACATAAGTGGACTTACGAACAGTTCATCGTATCGTCATTCAATCGTCGTGAATTGAAGTTGGTAAGAAAACTCAATCCAAAAATCAGGATCGGCATTCTTATAGATCGCCCCCGGCGGCACTATGCGCGCTTTGCAAGACGTTATGCCGCTTACTCACTGCATATCAATGTGAAACTCGCCAATGCGCGCTCCGTTAAGCGCGCACATGAGCGCGGTCTCAGGCTATTCGTGTACACCGTCAATAGCCCCGAAGATGTAGTCAGGCTGGAAGCGCTGGGAGTGGATGGGATATTCACGGACTTTCCCGGCATTGTTATTCGCAGTTAAGGCACAGTTCGGCAATTCATTCTTTTCTTTTACAATGAGAGATTTCGTGTTACTAATAAAACATCTCATGTCGCGTTTCAAAAAAAGATTGTCATGTCGACCGAAGGGAGATATCTAAGATTCCTCTCTTCGATTGGGACATGGATTTCTCACTGCGTCCGAAATGACAGTTATTAAATGAATTTATCGGATGGGGCATTAATATCAACCATGCGGCGAGTAAAGATGTTGTCATCCAAGTCAAATCGGAAGCAAATTGTTTTTCTTGTTGCCCTCGTATATTTGCTTTCTGCGCTTGCCGTCGGCTTTCATTATCACGTTGATGATGGCGAACATTTCAATTGCCCGATCTGCGTCGCGGGCAGCTTATTTTCCGCAAGCTGCATGGAGGATAGCTGCTCCTTTGCTGTTGATCTGGTTATATCATATTATTGCCAGCCTGAAGAAACATTCCATATAGATTTATCTGCATTCCCCACGTATTCCACAAGGCCTCCTCCCACCGGCCTCACGGCATAAATCCGTCAACCTCAGTAAAATCTTAAAACCGCATACACCGGTAGTGTTTCATTGGCATCCTTTTATTTTTGGGAGATGGAAGGAGGTGCTGTATGAAGAAGTGGATTATGCTGCTTGGCTTCCTCTGCATGTTAGCGATAACAAGCCAGGCGATGGGAAGCGACGTCGAATCGAGGCTCCAGGTCCTTGAGGAGACACTGAAGAAGCAGCAGAAAACAATAGAAGAGCAGCAAAAAATCATCGATGAGCTGAGAGACCAAGTCAGGGCACAAGCGCTCTCGGAAAAGCCCAAGGAGGCCGTAACTGCAACTGAACCTTCGCCGCAAAAACCTGCAGGGCCATCCGGCGTTTTCGGAGGGTCGGCCCTGTCCAATCCGAATATATCGCTCGTGCTTAACACCTATGCCTATTCCTCGAATCTGACCAACGATGAACTGAAGAATCGAGGAGTGCGTGGCTACACGACAGAAGGCCTTGACCGGAAGAACGGCTTCAACTTCGATTCAGCGGAGATCGGCATCTACGCGCCTGTCGATCCGTATTTTAATCTCTATGCGACTGTCCCTGTTACAGAGGACGGCACGACCGTGGAAGAGGCGTACTTTGTCACGACCGCGCTTCCCAGTGGTCACCAGATCAAAGGTGGCAAGTTCAAGAGCGGCTTCGGCAGGCTCAATGCCCAGCACAGCCATGTCTGGGACTTCGTCGATAATCCTCTTCCCTACAGGGCGTTCATCGGCTTCGGCGATGAGGGAATCGACGAAAAGGGCGTTCAGTATACCTATATTCCGTCATTGCCTTTCTATACCATTTTGGGTGTCGAGGTTCTGCAGGGGGATAATGCAACTCTGTTCGGGTCCGATGCAACGGGAGGGCCTCATGCCTATACGGCGTTTGCCAAGGCGTCTCTCGATGTAAGCGACAATGCTACCATCCTCTTCGGCCCTTCGGTAATTACAGGGAAGACCAAGACCAGTACCGTTGCCGCAAATTCAATTTTTACGGGAGATACCACTCTGTACGGTTTTGAGTTCACTCACAAGTGGAAGCCATCCAAGTATCAGGGGTTCAAGATTCAGAGCGAGTATCTATATCGCTCCCAGTACGGCGACCTGATGGACACAACCGCGGGGTCCATAGCCCGCCTGGAGAGATACCAGGACGGTTTCTACGTCCAGGGTGTCTATCTCTGGAACAGATGGGAGTTCGGCGCCAGGTACGATCTCCTCAGCATCTTCAAGGATGATTATGTCCTGGGAGGAGCGAGTCAGGACCTCGGTCGGAGGCCATGGCGGGCATCCGCGATGATCGATTATACGTTCTCAGAATTCAGTCTTCTGAGGCTTCAATACAATCATGACGAATCGGATGTAACCGGCAAGGTCAACCATGAAGTGTTCCTTCAGGCCCTGTTCAGCATCGGCGCACATCCGGCTCATCAATTCTAAGGAGGTAAGTTAATGCCATGAAGAAGTTGTTACTCGCTCTTTTAATAGCCTTTGCCGTGGCAACACCTGCTCACGCAAAGATGAACGTTGTCGCGACGCTTCCCTGGATTGGAGACCTCGCCGGCGAATTAGGGAAGGATAAGATAAATGTGAAGGTACTTGTCAAGCCGAGCCAGGACCCGCATTACGTCGAGGCGAAGCCGAGCATGATCCTTGCGGCACGGGATGCAGACATTCTTATGTACAATGGACTTGATCTCGAGATCGGTTATCTGCCGCTCCTCCTGGAATCATCGAGAAACTCCAGGATACAGCCGGGACAGCCGGGGAACTTTGACTGCTCACGCTTTGTGAATGTCATTGAAAAGCAGCAAAGCGTGGATCGCAGCATGGGCGACGTGCATCCCCTGGGGAATCCGCACTACCTTTTTTCCCCGTCCAATATACTGAGGGTAATACGCGGCATGTCGCAGGAGTTGTCCAGCATAGATCCTGGCAATGCCGCTTTTTATAAAGTAAACCTTGCCTCCTTCGAGGAGAAATTGAAGAACAGGCAGACTCAATGGCGGAAAAGATCCTTAAAAGGGAAGAAGTTTGTCGCTTACCACAAATACTTCGAATACATGGCAAACGATTTTGGATTTCAAATTGTCGGTTACGTTGAGGCAAAACCGGGGATACCGCCATCCGCAGGACATGTAGAAAGTCTGATTGAATCTATGAAGAAGACAAAACCTGACGGAATACTGGTCACGCCTGCTTATGGCAAGGAAGAAGCGGAGGCACTCGGCAAGAAAACAGGTGTCAAGGTTATTGTCGTTCCTCAGGACGTTGGTTCTCTTCCCGGAACAAGCAATTGGTTTAGCTTTATGGACACTGTCCTGTCATCCTTGCAATAGGAGGCAACATGGAAACCCTTAACTTCTTAATATGGCCATTCACAGCATGCATACTGCTCATTCTCACCCATGCCTATTTCGGCATCCACATCCTGGAGAGGGGGATCATCTTCGTCGATCTCTCGCTGGCACAATTGGTGGGCGTAGGCATAGCCCTGTCCTTCCTGTCGGGACATGAGGGGACAGAGCGATACATCTTCTCGATTGCCTTTGCCGCACTGGGCGCCTTCATCCTGGCCTTCTCGAGGCGCATCGCGAGGTACACAAACATCGAAGCCTTCATAGGCGTTCTTTATATCTTCTCCTTTGCGGCGAGTATTCTCATCCTCGACCGCTCCCCTCACGGTCTTGAAGAATTCAAATCGATCCTGAACGGAAACATCATATGGGTTGAACCACAGAGCGTGCTCTACACCTTCATCCTGTACTTGGTCATCAGCATACCCCATGTGATCTTCAGAAAAAGGTTCCTTGCGTTGTCTCATGACGGCGAAGGCGGGTTCATCTGGGAGTTTATCTTTTTCC
Source organism: Syntrophales bacterium (assembly GCA_035515335.1). Taxonomy (GTDB): domain Bacteria; phylum Desulfobacterota; class Syntrophia; order Syntrophales; family UBA2185; genus Fen-1135. Next base: position 12,001 of record DATJBN010000003.1, read on the forward strand.
TCAGTTTCGCGATCATGCTCGTCAATTCAGTGCAGATGGCGGGGATACTCCAGGTGTTCGCATTTCTCATTATTCCCGCCTTGATCGGGCGGCTTTTCACAAAAGAGCCCCTCAAGGTGCTGATAGGCGGCTGGCTGCTGGGCCTCATCTCCAGCACATTCGGAATTGCCGCCTCGTATAAGTGGGATTTGCCCGTGGCACCCGTCATTGTGGCTTCGCTCAGCATACTCTTTTTTGTTGTGCTGTTGATCGTTGGGCAACTCCGAAAGGTACAGTAAAGGGCCAGCGGACGATGAAGGTTGGCAGACAACTCTCAATTCATAGCAAAGATGGGAAGGCATGTTGCATGGGTCCGCCGCAGCCGCCGTAACCCCGAAGGAAGAGAGGGTTAAAGACGGCTGCGACAGAGGGGGTGTTAGAAGCTCATGGTGACAGTAAGGCCTCCGTAGAGAAAGCTGCTGTCATTATCCGCGAGATTGGTAAGTTTACCGCGGGCCTTGATCTCATTCTTGGCATCGTCAGACAAAGGGAATGAGTAGGATATGGTAGGGGCCACCGTCAGATATTTTGCCACGCTTATGGGAAGAGAGGCGGTAATCACGCCATCATGGAAATTACTGAATTTGTCGTTTGTCGCCTGGAGATTGTCGTTGAACTTGGGATAACCGCCGTAAGACGGATTCACGTTGTAGAGGGTCGAATCAGCATAGTCGCTCAGTAGATAGCTTGCGGATGCGCTCAACTGCAGAGAAACAATCTTGTTAAATTCGAAGGTATGGGAGACGCCCAGCAGGAAATAATACTGGTGATAATGATCGATTTCTTTGTAGACCGTAAGGGTCGGCGTGAGAGGAATGTTGAGACCCAAGGTTACGAATATCTCTTCCGCGTCAAGAGGTTTTGCCGCACCGGCATTCGGCGCCTGCAGGCCATAGTAGATGTAACCGAGACCGGCATTCAAGATGCCCAAGGTTTTCGTGTAAGAAAGGGTGAGATCTGTTTCCGTCCAGGTGCTGGAATAGGAGGCGTTTGTTGTAGAGTAGGGGCTGGTATCGAGGTTTCCCCAGATATTGGCGCTGAAACCTTTGTAGCCGACTGTGAACGAAGGTTGTACCACAATGCTGTTCTTCGTCATTTCATATCCGCGCCAGACATATTTTGAAAGACCGGAGACGGCGACCGAGCCTGTGGGTTTTTCTTCTGTAGGGGCAGCCTGATCGGGAGGTGCCGCCGGAGCAGTTATTGCGGCTGCGGGTTTCTGCTCGTCGGCGAGGATGGATCCCACACCGACTAACAGCAAAAGCAAGGTCGCGATTAAGATCAAGAAGATGTGCGGTAAATATTTCTTCATCACGTTTCCTCCTGGACTGTCTTATTTCTTATCATACAAGTCCAAAATGTATGCCAGATGCAGAAATGTTCCTTATCTTCTCTAGCTTTTTGAATTACTGCCATATTTGTCCCCTCGCATTTCATGAGAGCAGCTTGTGCAGGAGACATAAATGTACCTTTGTGAAGAAGAGGAAACAAAATTGTCTGTTGCTGAGATAGAACGGAGTGACCGCACACGATGAGCGATCTATTTTTTCCCTTGAAAAAGAGAAACTAAATCCTTTATGGTATTCATACCTTCTTTTGTTGGAAGCGAATCCGCGCCGGGGGCTCACGATGAACCTGTTGAATACACCGCTTCTCACCGATCTTTACCAGTTGACCATGATGCAGGGTTATGTAGACGAAGGGATGCACGACGAGGCGGTATTTGAGTTTTATGTACGCAGCCTGCCTCCGAGCCGCGGTTTCCTGGTAGCAGCAGGCCTCGAGACGCTTCTTACTTTCCTCGAAGGTATGCGTTTCTCAAAAGAGGAACTGAAATACATAGAGGGCACCGGCAGGTTTTCACAATCGCTCCTTGATTATCTTGCCAAGCTCCGCTTCCGCGGCGATGTATATGCGATGCAGGAGGGAACGGTTTTTTTTGAGAACGAACCGGTCGTGCGCGTTGTTGCGCCCATGCCCGCCGCACAGTTGATTGAGACACGCCTGATCAATATCCTCCATTTCGAGATACTGATTGCAAGCAAGGCCGCGCGCTGCATGCTGGCCGCGGATGAGAGTGCTACCCTGATAGACTTCGGTGTGCGGCGTGCCCATGGGGCGGAGGCAGGACTCCTCGCGGCACGGGACTCATACATGATGGGATTTATCGGCACATCAACGGTTGCGGCGGAGCACCTGATGGGAATTCCCATATTTGGAACCATGGCCCACTCCTATGTAGAGGCCCACGAAGACGAACTTGGCGCCTTTCTCGGTTTCGCACGCGCAAATCCAAATAATACAACCCTTCTCATCGACACATACGATGTGCACAAAGGCACCGAGAAGGCGATCGAGGCGGCGAGGATACTTGCGAAGGAAGGGATAACCGTTCGCGCCGTGCGCCTTGACAGCGGCGACCTCCTGACACTCTCGAAAGAAGTGCGTCAGACCCTTGACGAGGCGGGCTTCACAGATATTCGCATCTTTGCAAGCGGCAATCTCGATGAATACGCAATCCGCGATCTCATGTCCCAGGGTGCGCCGATAAACGGCTTTGGTGTGGGAACGAAGCTGGACACATCGGCAGATGCGCCATATCTGGAATGCGCCTATAAGTTGATGGAGTATGCCGGGAGCCCACGGTTCAAGAGGTCAGAGGGTAAGGCGACTATACCGGGGCGGAAACAGGTCTTCCGTCGGTATGAAAACGGCGTGATGGTCGGGGATACACTCATGGTCGAGGGGGAAGAAGGGGAAGGCGCTCCGCTCCTTGCGCAGGTCATGAAAAAGGGGCGCAGGGTCACGTCCCTCATGGAATTAAAAGAAATTGCGTCATACGCCCGTTCACAACTTAAGTCCCTGCCGGACCATCTGCGCAGACTGGAAAAAACGCCGCTCTATCCCGTCAAGATATCTCACGCATTGGCAAAGGTTGAGCTCGCTTGCATGAGGAGCATGGGCATGTAAGACTTCATCCTGCATGGAGTTCTTATTAAGGCTACTGTCTCTATCTCTTATACGGATCCCGCCCTGTTTTGTTTTTTTCATCATTTCCATTGACATAGGATACTGCCCTGAGTACACTGCCGCAAAGTAAACCCCTCGAAAGGAGATGGCGGATGAAAAAGATAATCGTACTTCTCTGTCTCGGAATGATAATTATTTTTACTGGACAGGCAATGGCCGAAGACTGGAAGGCGGTACAACTCAGTCTCACTCCCGGTGTTGCCATTTTTGACAAAGAGACAAGGATCAAAGGGTTCACTCTCGGCATTTGGAGTGAAAACCCGCAGGATGCATTCGCCCTGGGAATCGTCAACGGATCATCTAAGGATAGTACCGGATTCAGCCTGGGTCTCGTGAACTATGCAGAGAGCTACAGTGGTGTGCAGTGGTCGTTATTCAATTACGCGTCAGAGAACTACGCGGGATGGGGCCTCGGCGTCGCCAACGTTGCGAAAGGGTCCATGAAAGGCCTTCAGACTGGTGTCGTGAACTATGCAGGCAATCTTTCCGGCCTTCAATTGGGTGTTGTCAATTATGCCGACAAGGCATCAGGCGGGGTTCAAATCGGAGTGTTCAATTGGATCTCCGACAATCACTGGTCCGACTTCCCCAGCGGACTGGCACCCGGAATGATTATCGTGAACTGGCGATTCTAAAATCAGCCTGGTTACGACAGTCAGTTTCTCTCCGGTAAGGAATTTAAAAGGAAAGCCGCCTGCGGAATAACGAGTTTCAAAAACTTTTCTATTTCTTCAGGCGGCGCGTTAAGGCTGCCCCAATGAACTTGCTGAAGAGCGGATGAGGGCTGGTCGGCCGCGATTTGAATTCCGGGTGGAACTGGCACCCGAGAAACCACGGGCTGTCCTTTATCTCAACGATCTCAACGAGACGGCGGTCGGGTGATGTGCCCGTGATATGCAGGCCCTTTTCCACGAGGATATCCCGGAAGCTGTTATTCACTTCGTAACGGTGCCTGTGCCTTTCGCTGATCTCGGGGATGCCGTAGGCATCAATCGCAAAAGAACCGGGCTCCAGAATGCAAGCGTAGGCCCCCAGCCTCATGGTTGCGCCCATCTCGGTGATGCATCTCTGTTCAGGCAGATAGTCGATCACCGGATATGGAGTATTTTTATTGAACTCGGAGCTGTTCGCCCCTTCGAGATTGCAAACGTGCCTCGCAAACTCCACCACGGAAAGCTGCATCCCCAGGCAAATCCCGAAATACGGAATCCTGTTCTCACGGGCATATTGAATGGCCGTGATCATCCCTTCGATGCCCCGCTCTCCGAACCCTCCTGGGACGAGGATGCCGTCCGCCACGTCAAGGCTGCGGCCTAATCCTTCCTTTTCAATCTTTTCCGAATCGACAAAATGCAGGACCACCCGGCAGTTGTTCGCTATGCCGCCGTGCACAAGTGCCTCATTTAGGCTCTTGTATGAATCCGTAAGGTTCACATACTTTCCCACAATGGCGATGCAGACTTCATGGGGAGGATTATTGATCCTGTCCACCACTTCCTCCCACGCCTCTAAGTGAGGCCTCGCCGTCCACATCTTCAGGAGGTCGACGATCTTGTTGTCCACACCTTCCTTGTGGAACACGACCGGCACTTCATAGATGCACTTTACGTCTTTTGCAGTAAATACGGATGAAACCTCTACGTTGCAGAAGAGGGCTATCTTTCCCTTGATGTCGTCGGAGAGAAAATCCTCCGTGCGACAGAGTAGGATGTCGGGCTGAATACCGATCTCGCGGAGGGCCTTCACGCTGTGCTGTGTCGGTTTTGTCTTCACCTCACCCGCGGTTTTTATGAAGGGCACCCAGGTCAGGTGAATGAATATGGCGTTTTCTCTTCCGACCTCATTGCGGAATTGTCTGATTGCCTCGAGGAAGGGCTGGCTCTCGATGTCTCCTACGGTCCCTCCCACTTCAACGATTGCCACGTCGAAACCCACGGCGCAGCTCCTGATAAAATCCTTGATTTCATCGGTCACGTGCGGAATCACCTGCACCGTCTTGCCGAGATATTCCCCCTTCCTTTCCTTCGTGATGACGGAAAAATAAACCTGGCCGGACGTGAGGTTGTTGCACTTCGCCATCCTTGTCGAGGTGAACCTCTCATAGTGCCCAAGGTCGAGGTCCGTTTCCGCACCGTCGTCCGTAACAAAGACCTCGCCGTGCTGGAACGGGCTCAACGTCCCCGGGTCGACGTTGATATACGGGTCGAGCTTCTGATTGGTTACCCTGAGGCCCCGGCATTCGAGCAGGGCTGAAATGGAAGCAGCCGCGAGCCCCTTGCCGAGTGAAGAAAGAACGCCGCCTGTTACAAAGATAAATTTTGTCTTCATGATTACTCCTGAAAATTACCTGGCCTACTTAGAATTGCCGCTGTTTTCTCCCAGCGATTTTCTTATCTGGCCCGCAATCACCTCCACCGGTTCACCTAAGAGGAAGCCTGTGGAGATGCCTTCCAGATAGCGGTCATCCCATGGGAGGTTGTATTCGTTGACGAGATTGCGAATGTCGTTGAACTTGTATCCCAGCACATCCTTCTTTCCCTTCGCGGAGAGTGCCTCGTTAAATTCAACGTGGACCAAGAGTAGGCTTCCGATGCTTCCGCCTTCACCGAGAAGGGGGATGGTTACAATCGGAGCGCCGTCCGATTTGCCGCGGCCCACATAGACCTGGCCGGTGCTCACTATCGTTCTCTTAGTTCCCATGAGGCTGCTCGAAGCGTCCGCCCTCGACTTCATCGCCAGCGAGACCCCGCCCCGCTTCTTGATCATGATCGTCGAGGTGTCGACGGGGTTTCCGTATGTGTCGAGATTAGCTATTCCGTAAAGCGTGTAGCCCTTCAATGCGGCGATAGCCGGCTGGATCCTGGCGATGACGAGAACATTCTTCGTGACCATGGACTTGGTCGAGAATCCGAGTTCGCCTATGAGATCGAACAGGACGCCGCGGAGCGGGCGTTCCTTTCTGCTCGTCCCGACTGTAACGGTCTTCGCCTGATGTCTTATCGCATCTATCGGCCTCGCGAGTTCGTCTATAGAGCGGCCGAGAGAAATGTCGAGCATCTCCACCGGGGATGGCAGGCCCTCGTCTCCTTTGAAGTCAGCCCAGTAGTCTTCAAGCGGCAGCTTGCCGGCCGCATACTTGAGAAGAAGCACGATGTCGGAGATGGTATTCACGTTCGTGAAAGAAAAGGCGCCGTCGATTCTCTTCTGATGGAATTCGGCGGAAAAATCCCTGACCAGCTTCCGGTAATTTCTGTCCGCCATCCTCTCATAGATGGAATAATTCTTCTTCTCGTGTTCCGCCATCATATGGTCCAGATGACTCCTGAACTCCCGGAGGAAGACGGCGTCTTCGTTAATGCTGCAGGCTGCGTAGTAGCCCCACAGATGACCGGCCAGGGTGTTTAAAATGACGGGGAGCGGCATCGCCGCCCCGGGAAGCTCAACGACGGCGTCGGCGACACCGTCGAACCTGATTTCACCCTCGTCGGCGAACACGACGACACCGGCCCTGTGGGCCTTGAAGATCGCCACATCCTTCACGATGTCCCCTGTCACGGTCTCCGGGCTTCCGGCCGCACAGACAATGATCAGGGGCTCGGCTGAAAGGTCGATGTGTTTCTTGTTCTCGATAAAATCAGACGATATCGTCTTGTAGCATAGCTCGCTCAGTTTTATCCTGATCTCATCCGCCGCCGCCTTGTTGGGCCCGTCGCCCACAACGGCCCAGTACCTTCTCTTCTTTGCGAGGAGCTCCACCGAGTGCCTGATCTGTTCTTTCTTTTCGATCACCCTCATCATCAAGCCGGGCGCCCGTTCGAGGTTGCGAAGTTCATCGGCTATGAAATCGTCGGGAATGCTCTTCTGAAGCTGGGCAAGCGAGAGCGCCAGGACATGACCTGCAACAACCTGTGAATAGAACGCCTTTGTTGAGGCCACGGACATCTCGATGTCCCTGCCGTCGCTGGTATAGAAGACCCCGTGCGCCTTCGCCGTTATGTCGGACTGCCTCCTGTTTACCACGGCAATAACGGTGGCGCCGCGCTCCACGGCCATGGCCACTGCGCGGTTGGTATCCGTCGTTGTACCGGACTGCGTGATGGGAATGACGAGCGTGTCTGCAAGATCATCCTCCAGAAAGAAGCCGCTCAGTTCCGACGCGACCTTGGCATCCGTCTTTATGTCGGTTCCTTTAAGATATCTTGCAAGCCCGTCGGCGACCGCTTCCCCGGCCACGGCTGCCGTCCCGTGGCCGATTACGACTATTCTCCTTATCTTGCCGCTGCTGAAAGCCTTGCGGAAATCTTGAGGGATTATGTCCCGGCCGAGATTGAAGGTCACCACACGCTTTCCGTCTGCACCTTCTGAGATGAGGTATTTGCCGCGGACTGTCTTTCTTACGGAGAGCGTCGCCTCGGATATCTCTTTCAGGAAGTAATGAGGGAAACTGCCCCGATCAATGTCGCGTGTAGTGATTTCCGCCTTCTTCAGAGATCCGCTTCCGAAGGCCATCGGCGTGCCGTCATAAAAGAATGCCTCTATTCCCGAGAGCCCCCCCTCGGAATCCTGATCGAGAACGAATACCTGGCCCGACGCCTGCGCATCGCCGTCCGAGGGTGTCTCGCCGTCCATCTTCAGGAAGAACGGGGTGCCTTCCACGAGGCCGTAAAGTTCCGATGAAAATATGTATTCGTGAGGAGTAAGGCCGACGTATATCGATTGTCCGCTACCTTTGAGCGCGAGAAAGGCCTTTCCCGGTTCGGCATTGCTGGTCATTGCGATCGCATGAGAGCCTTCGAAATCGTTCACCGCAAGGCGGAATGCGGAACGGAGATCATGCCCGGCAAGGAGATACTTCTCAATCTGCAGAGGGATGATCTTCGTGTCCGTAGTTATGTGCGGGGCAATGAGTTCTTTCCCTTCTTCGAGCTCGCTACGGAGCGACTGATAGTTGTCTATATCACCGTTTAAGATTACGTTTATGAACCAGTTTCCGTCGCCATAAAAAGGGTAGTTCTTTGATGCTGGCAGCGGGGCGTCTCCGTTTGCGGCGCCGTTTATGGTGAAATTATTTATGGGATGGCAGTTTTCTTCGGTGATGGAACCCACCGACGCCCATCGTGTGTGAGAAATGGATGTCTCAAACTCCGTTGCCTCTTTGGAAAATTCACGGAAGACCTTGTCCCGGGAAATCGAGTTTCGGAGATCTCTGACGTTCTGGCCGAGCTCACCGATGACTGCAGAGGTCTTGTATACAAATGCGAGGTCGACACTTTTGCCCCGCCCGCCGTACCGGGAAGGCGCTGCATGGGAGAAAGAGATTGAACCGTTGATCAGATCTCCCCTTCGTGTCCTGGCCAGATAGTCGTTGTAGAGACCATTTGCTTTGAGTACCGCCAGGATTTTTTCGAATGATGTGGCACCACTAAGGCTCAATGATATCTGAATTCCTGCGGAATCCCTTCCTCTCACCTCGAGCCTGTCGAGGCAGTTGAGAAGAAAATTTATCCTCTTGTATTTGGCAAAGGACTCGCGCGGTATATCACCTGCACCCGCATCTCCCGAGAGTTCCCCGACCCTTGCTATGTTCTCCAGAATGTCTCTGTCGAGACCCCAGATGATGTCCTTCAAGAGGACGTGCTTGCCGTTTATTGCCTCCGTGTCCTCCGTGGGGAATTTGTTTGCATTTTCTTCGAGGCGCTTTTCTTCCTTCGAAAAGAATGTCCTCATCTCACCCGCAAGGGAGGACAGCTTATCGGCAGAGGCGGGGTTAAAATATATTTCCTGAAAAGCTGCATCAGTCTTCAGCTGAAGGAGAGTCTTTTCCATCTCGGGAAGATACCGGTTGTCGCCGAGATAACGTGCGGGCGTGATAGAGCCGGCGAGGAGGGCCTTCATGTCGTCCTTCCTGGCATTCCGGAAGAGCCGCGCAAGACCATCGATCAGATTGCTGCACTCGGATGTCCCTGCCCCTTTGATTGCCAGGACGCCGGCAAATCCGCAGTGGAGGACATCGGGGACTACTGGGAAGAAGACGATCGAGCAGGCGGGAACAGTGTATATGTTTACTCCAAAATACACCTTCCATTTTGCAAGCCAACCGATTATCTCGGTGCACCGTTGTTTCAATATCTGCATATGACGATTATCGAGCAAAATAAACTTGCGGCGGTCTCAGGAATTGCAGGACGGCAAATGGGATAATACCCTGTTTATTATGTCATCCACGATGTCTCTAAGCCATGCCGTTCCATTCTTCCTTGCATCTTGGTCCAGGCCTTGAATTGCTGCGACATAGTTTGTTTCAGCCTTCATTCGCTTTTGAACAGTCTTGATGAATGAATCACGCATCCCCCGACCCACCTTTGCCTCTTCTCCTCCTGCCAATGCTTCTTCGAGGTGCAGCCAGTTTTGGCAGAACTCCCTTTTTTGCTTGAGAAGCTTGTCATCCGCTTTTTTCTTCAAGACCTTTCGGGAGAGTTCCACGGATGTTTCCATCTTTAGAGACATGTCTCCCAACCTCTTTAACCTCTCATCGATTGCGTCTTCAATCTTCTCCACCGCCCCGGCATAGAGTTCTTCACCCATTTGCTCTTTTACGAAGAAAGGCTGCCGCACGTGGATATACCATTGTCTCAAAGCGAGGAGGTTCGCGATGTAACAGACGTTATTATAGACGCGACGCTTGATGTCTCTGTAAAGTCCCGGATGGAACGGTTCTTTGCCTGAGGATATGTTTTCCTCCACGATCAGTCCTTTGCCCTCCGGATGATCCTGCCTGCAAATCACACCCGCCGGTATCACGCTTCCGTAGCCTATTCTCACGGGACCGACGAGACCTCCCTGTCCCCCCAGAAAGATGGGCGGTTGATCGAGCATCACGCCTCGAGGGACGTCGCCGATGAGTGAAGCGGTAGCCTTGTCCTGGTTGGGGGTGTAATTGAAGTGAATGTAGGAGCTGCCGACTTCGCTGTGATTCTTGCGGCTCGTCCCGCCTGCCATTAGACAGTCGCAAAAATTAATCAGGCTCCCGAGGGTCACAAACGGAAAGAGTATCGTCTGCTTCAGACCGACTGTGTGGTTGGCGTTCGCCTCCTCTTCAAGGAGGCATCCTTCTCGTACCTGCGCACCCGATCCGACAACCGCCCCGGTGAGAAAGGCGGACGATTTGAAGAATCCTCCCTTGAGCTCGACGTTCGGGCCGATCTGGCAATCGACTATCGTTACCGGTGCCTCATGGCCCACCTTCGCTCCCGGCGAGATCAGCGTTTTCGAGCCGTAAAGCCGGGTGCCCGGATAGAGGACGACACCGTCGCCGGAAATCCTTGTGAGAACTACATCGTGACCGATATCTACAGAAGGGGGGTTTGTTATATGAACCCCTTTATCTAGGAGCTTGACTGTGTTATGGGGCAGGCTAACGTTTGTTTTCACTATCGATGCCCAGCTTTGCCATTTTTTTCTGGAATGTGTTCCTGTTGATTCCAAGGTAAGTGGCTGCAGCACTCTTGACATTTCCGTTACGTTTAAGGGCAATTTTGAAAAGACATCTTTCAACCATGGTCAACACATCTTCGTGCAGTCTGCTTTTTCTCTTTTTACCGTCACCTGCACTGCAAAGGACTGTAGAGATGTCATCAATCTTCTTCTGCATTGCCTCTTCTATGAGCTGATAAGGCTTTGCCTGAACATTTTGATCCACAGCAGCTTTTGTCTTTTGTTGTTTCATTGCGATGACGGGCCTTTCTCCCTCTCTTCTCAAAACTAATCGCGCGCGTTTTAACCCAGGTTATGACTTTTTACAAGACCAGAAAATCTAAGAAATGAAGAGCTTGATTGATATGATCCCTACGAGAACAAGAGCGGTAAACCATGTCATTACGATATCCGACATATTCTTCGCAGGATATTCAATCTGTCTTACGACTTCCGCCTCCACCTTTTCCCTATCCATGTGATTGGCAAAATCGTTCACGAGGGCGGAAAACCTTTCATATGCGTTGGACAGGATATAGAATCCCCTCACTGTAGTCAACAGTAGATATACCCTCTTCCTCAATATCAAGGCGCCGATGTGAGTGATTTCCTCCCATTTGAATTCCTTCTTCCTCATGAATTTTCTGATCACGATGCCCTGATTTCCCGTCCCTACCATCCTAAAAGCCGATTCGAAAAGCACATAAAGGACTGGAATGAAGATTACTGTTACCAGTATCTTTTCCAGCTTCGACCCCCCCAGGAAGTACGACAGAAGAAGGAGAAAGAAGAGAAGCAAGGAATCGATGAAAAAGGGTATGACAAAGGCCCTTCT
>DATJBN010000004.1:0-7718 GCA_035515335.1 Syntrophales bacterium
GGCCCAAATCAGTGCGACACAACAGGGCAGCAAGCAGGCATCTGACAAGGATGCAATTCGCTCATTTCATGTAAATGTTCCGGAAACGGAACTTACCGAATTGCGCAGGCGCATCAACGCGACAAAGTGGCCTGAGCGAGAAACGGTTACAGATGCATCCCAAGGAGTACAGCTCGCGACGGTCCAGGCGCTCGCGCGCTATTGGGCGACAGAGTATGACTGGCGCATGATCGAAGCAAAAATGAACGCCCTGCCGCAGTTCATCACCGAGATCGACGGGCTGGACATTCACTTCATTCACGTCCGTTCAAAACACGAAAAGGCGTTGCCTCTGATCGTTACGCACGGGTGGCCCGGCTCGATCATCGAACAGATGAAGATCATCGATCCGCTCACCAATCCCACGGCTCACGGCGCAAGCGCATGGGACGCTTTCGATCTAGTGGTTCCGTCCATGCCGGGCTATGGATACTCAGGCAAACCGACCACCACCGGGTGGGATGTGGCCCACATCGCGCGTGCCTGGGCAGCGCTGATGAAGCGCCTTGGATACACGAAATTTGTGGCGGCAGGCGGCGATTGGGGTGCGCTTGTCACGGATGCGATGGGCGTGCAGGCGCCTCCCGAGTTGCTCGGCATTCACACCAACATGCCCGGCATCTTTCCAGTAGACATCGACAAGGCGGCTTTTTCCGGGGAGCCGGCGCCATCGGGTCTCTCGGCCGATGAGAAGGTCGCTTACGAGCGTTTGCAGTTCGTATATCAAAAGGGAATCGCCTACGGGTTCCAGATGGGGCTGCGACCGCAGACATTATACGGAATCGCGGACTCACCCGTCGGCTTGGCGGCCTATTTCCTTGATCACGACGCGCGCAGCTACGAGTTGATCTCACGCGTCTTTGCGGGAAAATCCGAAGGCCTTACGCGCGACGACATCCTCGACAACATCACGATCACCTGGTTGACGAACACGGCGCTTTCCGGAGCCCGTCTCTATTGGGAGAACTGGGGCAAACTCGGGTATTTCAATGCCAAAGGCGTCTCTATCCCCGTTGCCGTGAGCGTCTTCCCTGACGAACTCTATCCAGCCCCGCGGAGCTGGGCAGAGCAGGCGTATCCCAAACTGATCCATTACAACAAGCTCGACAAAGGTGGACACTTCGCGGCGTGGGAGCAGCCAGCGCTATACAGTGAAGAGATTCGAGCAGGGTTCAGATCACTACGGTAGTTGGAGGGGGGAAGGAGGCGCCGTTACGTGCGCGCCTCTTTCCCGTCAAAGTAACGAAGCCGCTGTCTTTCCCTTGACAAGCGCGAAAAGCGCCTGATACCATGATAACAGTAGACCCTACCAATTGGAACGGGCGTCACCGAAGACTCTTCCTTCTGAACGATAAGGAGTCTCTCATGTACGGGGTCTCTTCTCTCGCATTCCTCGCTATTCCTCCTTCCTTTCGCAAAGACTGGTGTTCCCACGCGGATGAGGCACCGAATAATCGGATTGAAAGGAGCTATTATGAGACTTCTCGCACTATCTGATTTCGTGTCCACCGGTTGGCCCGTCAACAACAACGCCGTTCAGGCCCTTGTCCAAGGCATTCTGACGACCCAGGGTGACGTATTCGCTCGGCATGGAATTACCGAGGACATTCACATAGTCCACCTAATGGCCCAACTCAGCCACGAAAGTGGTGAGGGCACAGAGATGACCGAGTCCCTCGACTACAAACCAGCAGCCCTGCTGAAAGAGTGGCCTGGTCATTTTACTCCGACTCAGGCTATGGACAACGGCCGCACTGCAGAACACCCTGCCAACCAGAAGATGATTGCAGAACTTGCCTATGGAGGACGCATGGGAAATGCTCCTGCACCATCTGAGGATGGATTTAACTACAGGGGTCGAGGCTTTATTCAGACGACCGGCAAGAATGGTTACGCGGAACTCGCAAAATCCACGGGCTTGGATCTCGTCGATTCTCCCGACCTAGTCAACGATCCCGCCCACGCATTTGAGTGTGCCGTGGCGGAATTCGCACACTACCCAGGTATGCTTGCCCACTGCGAAGCGGACGACCTGCTGGCCGTCTCCTCATTGATTAACCTGGGCCATCTGGTCAATAACCCGAACGACATCACTGGCTACCAGGATCGTGCTGCGCAGCTCAGTCTGTGGAAGCACCGCTACGGAATTTGAGGATAGAGAAGTCCTGAAATAACGGAGAAAGGCGAGAGACCCTTTACCCTATGGCCTTTCCTTTTTCTCGATTTCAAGATTCAAGGCATGGCGGGAAATGAGACCGGGTCAGCCGTTGACCGAGGACAGCATGGATGAGCGGATTGATCGGAAAATCATCTGAGTTAAGCAAGATGGGTCGTTTGTTTGGGCACTGTGAAGGGCTCAATCCCGTAACCCTCACCAACGTTCCCCTCGGGTGCTCCCTATTCCCCGACCGCAAGGAATCTTGTTGACGCTATCTTGGCAAGGTGTAGAATGGAATAAGGCATCCCGCGAGGAAGGGGAAGAAAGGGAGGGCGGCTGGCTCTTGTAATCCGGGAGAGCGGATGCAGATGAAAAGGTTGAGAAGCTCCTCGAAGGGCGCGATCTATTTTCTCTTTGCGGCCATACTGTGTGCGGCGCTATGTACCCCCTGCCCCGCCGCAAATGAGGAGAATTCTGTCGAACTACGGGTGGAAAAGGGGGATTACCTCATACACATATGCAGGAAATACCTCGAAGATCCGAGAAAATGGCGCGAGGTGGCAAAGTTCAACCACCTGAAGAATCCGGACCTGATCTTCCCCGGTCAGCGGCTGGAAATTCCAGTCAGCCTGATGCCCAGGGTTCCCATGGATGGGAAAGTCACCTTTGTTTATGGTGACGTGAAAGTGCAAAGGGCTGAGAATGCGGAATGGGTACCGCTCAACCTCGGGGACCTGGTTTCGCAGGGAAGCAGGATACGGACAGGCAAAGCAAGCTCAGTCGAAGTCGTTTTCGATGACAAAAATTCGATCTTCCTGAAACCGGATACTGCTCTTGGCATCACCACATCGGAAAAGAGGGGCGCATCTTACAGCGCGAATAATCTCTATCTGACTATCGGCAGGATTATTACGAAGTTGCAGAAAGTTACCGGCAGTGATTCGCGCGTAAACATCGACACGCCCTCGGCGATCGCTTCAGTCAGGGGCACGGAATTCGGGGTTTCTGCAGACGAAGAGGAGTCCACGCGCGCTGAAGTTTTCACCGGGACCCTCAAGGTCAGCGCAATGCAAACAACGGTCCAGTTGAACGAAGGCGAAGGCACGTACGTACAAAAAGGGGCGGCCCCGGTATCGCCCAGGAAGCTGCTTCTTCCGCCCAGACCCGTGGACCTCAAGCCCATCTACAAAGAACTGCCGCTCAAGTTCACCTTTGAGGAAACGACCGGCCTTTCCTCCGTGAGGGGCCTGCTTACAAAAGATGAAGAGGGGAGGGATATTCTGGATGAAAAGGTCGTCAGGCCGAAGGAGTCCATGGAATTTATCAACCTCCCCGACGGTATCTATTACTTCTTCAGCCAGGGCATCGATGAATTGGGAATCGAGGGTTTTCAGTCTCAGCCGTACGAGGTGAGACTGCGCGCCAATCCGCTTCCGCCGCTCATTCAAACGAAGGGCGAGGCAGCTGAATTCATGGGCAGGACCGGACGATTCACATGGCTCAAGGTGGAAGACGCCGTAATGTATCACATACAGGTAGCTCAAGACAGTGAATTCAGCCTGATGAAGGAGGAAAGGTTTGATCAAAAGGACGAATCCTATGAAACGGGGGTCCTCGACTATGGCACCTACTATTTCAGGATAAGCTCTATCGCCGCAGATGGGTATGAAGCGGGCTGGTCTGAAACTGTTCCGTTTCGCCTCATTCCTCCTCCGCCCGCACCGCCTCTCGGCAAGCCGACGGTAGGCAAGAAAGAGATTTCCCTTCAGTGGCGCAGTCTCGGTGAGGACATAACTTACCATTTCCAGATGGCAAAGGACGCGGAGTTCAAAGACGTTCTCGTCGACAAAAAGCTTGATAAACCTGAAGTTACCCTTCAGAAGCCAAAGGAACCGGGCGTATACTATGTCCGCACGAGCAGTATTGACGGGAAGGGGCGTGAAGGCGACTTTTCCGGTTCCCAATCTTTCGAAGTGAAAAAGAGGTTCCCTTACGGGGTTCTCGGTGGCGTCGCCGCAGCCATTGGGTTGATACTGCTGATAGGCCGGTAAGGAAATAGAGCGGGGACCGGCCTGCCGGATGCTTCACTGAAAAGTTTTATCGGGGAGTAATGAACCCTATTGGCTTGAATGCATCAGGAAAGGTCGTGACAGTGGTTGTGCTCGTGACCCTCATCCTGCTCGCTGATCGTATCGGCTTCTTCAACGGGATGAACAACTATTTTTACGACCTTTATTTCAGGCTTCGGGGGCCCGAAGACCCGGCGAAAAACATCGTGATCATTGCCATTGACGGCAAAACCCTTAAGGATCTGGGAAGATGGCCTATCAGGAGGCTTTATTACGCGTCCCTTCTCAAGCGGTTAAAGGAAGCAAATACCGTCGCCTTTGATATCATGATGGCTGAACCTTCAGCGGACGATGCAGCGTTGGAAGAGTCCGTAAGAGAGCAGGGAAGAGTGGTCTTCCCCGCAGCAATCGATGATAACATGGCCGTAACGTACCCCGCCATACCTGTTGCGCGCGACCGTGTCGGACACATTCATGTAGAACAGGGCATCGACGGGGTGGTGCGGGAAGTCTATCACACGCTTTTCTACAAGAATGGCTTTCTGCCTTCTTTCTCCAGCGTCATCTTTGAGAGTGCCACAGGGATTGCGTTCAGGAGGACGATGCCCGGCCATTTTCAAGGACAAGTTGGCAGGATCACGCAGAGTGACGGGATGACTATCAACTACTGCGGCGGGCCGGGCACGTTCGAAAGGATAAGCTTCGCCGACGTACTTGCCGGGATGTATCCGCCTTCTTTCTTCAGGAACAAGATATGCCTTGTCGGAGTCACCGCGACGGGAGTCGGCGAAATCCTTTTGACCCCCTTTTCTCAGGAGAGGAGAAGTACTCCGGGTGTTGAAGTGCAAGCGAACATCCTCAGCAACCTCCTGCTCGGCAATGCAATACGCGTCGTCCCTTATTGGATCGGATCGATCTGTGCAATCTTCCTCGTCCTCCTCTCTTTCCTTTGCTTCCTCCACTTGAGCGAGCTTCGGACGGCGGTTTTGTTGCCTGTTATGGTTTTGTGTCTTGCAGCCATTACCTACGCGCTCTTTTCGGTTCTGAATGTTTGGCTTGCCCCTTCGGCATTCTTCCTCACCATTCTCTCCGTCTTCTTCGTAAGCTACGCCTTCAAGTTCAATGAGGCCGTCGCCAGGCTCGATAGGGCGTACACGGCTGCTTTGCTTCACCTGAGGTGGCATGGGGACCAGGACGGGCAAGAACCGTTCCAACAGGGTATGAGAGCGCTTCTTACCCCCGGGGGCGTCTATTCGAAGGCGCAGGTTCTGGGAAATATCACTGAGCAGCTCATTTTCGAAAAGCAGCTTACGGATACGGCCGTCTTCAGCGATGTGCAGGGCGTGCTTCTTTTCGGTCCGGGCAGGACTTTAGTGCTGGCAAACAATCTCAGTGCCGTGCTGTGCGAAGAGAATTTCGTCGATATCAGGACGGTCGACACATTCATGAAGAATCTGGCGAATCTTGTGCTGGACAAGGTCGACATTGGGGACATCGCGGAAAGGCTCTATTCCGGCGAACATCGGGTGACCTTTAACGTTTCTTTTCCAGCCCCGAAGAAGAAATTTTTCAAGTTGGATGCGTCGCCGCTTACCATTCAGGACAAGCGATACCCTCTTTTTGTGTTTTCCGACATCACCACGCTGAAAGAGTTGGAGATACTGAAAAGCCACGTGGTTTCCCTCGTATCCCATGAGATCAAGACGCCCTTGCTATCGATAGAGGGATTCAGCGAGATGCTGCGTGACTCCCTCGAGGGTGAGATGAAAGGATACGCCGTTATAGTGCAAAGAGAATCGGCAAGGCTCATCCGCTTCTTGGATACATTTCTCGACATATCGAGGATCGAGGGAGGCCAGCAGCCCATAAGAATGGAGCCGGTCATGCTTTCGGATACGGTGAAGGAGGCGGTGTATGAATTGAAGGCCTTTGCCGAAGAAAGGGGCATAACGATAAGCGCGGAGACCCCCGAAGAAATCAGCCGGGTTATGATCGATAGGGATCTTACCAAACAATGCATCATAAACCTAATAGAAAACGGCATAAAATACAGCCAGCGGGGAAAGGTCGTCACAGCGAGGCTTGTTGAAGAGGTCGATCACGTAAGGATCGACATAATCGACCACGGGATAGGCATTGGGGAAGAAGAAGTGGACTTGGTGTTCGACAAATTCTACCGAGGACATTCGGATGACACGAGGGAGATACAGGGTTCCGGTCTTGGCCTGACTTTTGTGAAGGAAGCGGTTGGGGCACAGGGCGGAAAAGTCTCGGTGGAAAGCAGGTATGGCGAAGGTTCGAAGTTCTCCATCTTATTTCCAAAAACCCTCAGAGGCATGGTAGATGAAGAAGATCCTGATCGTAGATGATAATCAGAACCTGCTCACATACTTGGAGAAGAAGCTGAGAGAGGCCGGTCATGAGGTAGTCGCCGAATCGAATGGTTTGTCGGCGATACAGAGATTAGTCGATTACACGCCGGACATTATCTTCACCGATTACTTTCTTCCCACTATCAACGGAGACATGCTGTGCCGAATTTTTCGCAAGATGGACCATTTGAAAAACACCTATCTTGTGCTTGTATCTGCCGCAGCGAAAGAACTGCAGCTTGACTCCTCCAACATATGCGCCGATTCCCTGATTGCAAAAGGGGTCTTCAAAGACACCGTCCAACATTTTCTTTCCGCCATAGAGGACGCAGGGAAGCCTCGCACGGACGAGCAGGCTCCTAGTGTCTTGGGCATCGAGTCGATCCGCCCCCGGCGGATGATGGTAGAGCTCTTGGAAAAGTATCACCATCTTCAGACGATCCTGGACAGCATTTCGGAAGGGATAGTCGAGATCTATCGCGAACAGATCATTTATGCAAATTCCGCTGCTGTAACAATCCTCGGTAAAGAACAGCAGGAACTTCTGGCCGCCTATCCGTCGACTCTGTTCAACGAATCTGAACGACTCAAAATCGAATCTCTGTTGAAATCCGAAAGCGGCGACAACATCGTAATCAACTGGAAGAGACCGGCGCACCGCGGGGAGAGAGTATTATCGGTCAAGAAGCTTTCAGTCCAGGGTTATGAAGACTCCGCAATCATTCTGCTCACCGATGTTACCGAGCGGGTGCGCGCCGAGGAAGCGCTGCGCAACTACCAAAGCCATCTGGAGGCTCTAGTCGAGGCACGCACCGTTGACCTGAGGCATGCCAACGAAAAACTGAATCAGGCGCAGAAGATGGAGGCCGTAGGCACCCTCGCCGGTGGTGTTGCCCACGATTTCAACAACATCCTTACCGTCATCATGGGGTTCGCCAACCTCATGCAGATGAGCGTCGGCAAGGGCGAAATCCTCAGGCCCTACGTCGACCAGATAGTCGCCTCGTCGGAAAGGGCTGCGGACCTCACCCAGAGTCTTCTCGCCTTTAGCCGCAAACAGCGGATCGCCCTGAAACCCCA
>DATJBN010000005.1:0-2228 GCA_035515335.1 Syntrophales bacterium
AGTAAGGAATACGTTTCCGGGCGTACGCATATCCGTTCTTGCAAAGCCATGGGTGGCGGAGATCTTTCGCCTCTCCCGGGACGTCGACGAGGTTATCCTGTTTCAGAGCCCGGGGATTCATTCGGGCGTGACAGGAAAATGGATACTGGCAAGTGAGCTAAAGGCCCGCAATTTTGATGCCGCAATCCTTCTCCAGAATGCCATAGAGGCGGCCGTCATAACCCGGCTTGCAGGAATTCCAGTGCGGGGTGGGTACAATTCAGACGCAAGAGGCTTTCTCTTGACACACTCTGTGCAGCGCACTCAGGCTATAAGAAAGGTTCATCAGATCCATTACTACCTCGAAATGGTGAAATCCCTGGGATGCCTGCCGGGGGACGCCGTCGTCCACCTTGATCCGGGAGATGAATACAGAACCATGGCGGAGAAGATTCTCGCCGACCGTGGCATCAGGCGCGAAGGCCTAATCGTCGGGGTCGCGCCGGGCGCAACTTATGGACCCGCGAAGAGATGGCTTCCGGAGAAGTTTGCCGCGGTCAGCGACAGACTGATCGAAGACCTGTCCGCGGAGGTCATTCTCTTCGGCAGTCACCAAGACAGGAAGACCGCCGATCTCGTGGCGCACCATGCCCGTAACAAGCTATTCAACATTGCCGGAATAACGAATCTAAAAGAGGCGATTGCAGTCATCGCGAGGTGCGGGCTCTTCATATCAAATGATTCAGGTTTAATGCATATCGCCGGAGCCCTAAATATACCCACAGTTGCCGTCTTCGGCTCCACGAACCCTGTGACGACTTCGCCAGTAGGAGAGAGAAGCATTGTAATATACAAGGCCGCCTCATGCAGTCCGTGTTTGAAGGAAACATGCCCCACAGATTTCCGCTGCATGGAAATGATCAGCGTCGAGGAAGTTTATGAAACGGCCAGGGGACTTTTGACAAGATGAAGAAGAATGCGGCGGTTTTTCTGGACAGGGACGGAACGATTAACGAAGAGGTTGGATACCTCGACAGCCTCGACAAACTCCTGATCTTTGCCAATACCGCGGACGCAATCAGGCTGATCAACGAAAGCGGAATGAAGGCCGTCGTGATGACGAATCAATCGGGGGTGGCGAAGGGATATTTCACGGAGGATTTCGTAAGAATCGTTCATAAGTGCATCCAGGAAGCCCTGAAAGACAAGGGTGCATTCATCGATGCCTTCTATTACTGTCCCCATCATCATACGGACGGCATTGCCCCTTATGTCCAGATGTGCGCATGCAGGAAACCCGAGGCCGGAATGCTGATTGCCGCCGCTGAAGACCTCAACATCGACCTCCGGAGTTCATACACAGTGGGCGACATGCTGAAGGACATCGAAGCAGCAGGCAAGGTTGGCGCAAAAGGAGTCCTCGTCAAGACTGGTTATGGCCTGAACACGATCGAAAAAGACCTGGGAGCCGAATCTTCAGTGATATGCCGGCCGCACTACATAGCAGAGGACATCCTTGACGCCGTCAAGTGGATAATGAGGGACAGGAAACGCACCAAAAAGTAATAGAGCATATTCGGCGCCGTCAAATCGTCCCGGAGAAGATAAGTCCCATGAACATCCTTATCGTGAAGTTGAGTGCCGTTGGCGACGTGATCCACACCCTGCCCTCGCTTGCGGCTCTGAGAAAACTCTACCCTGAAGCAAATATCACGTGGGTCGTTGAAAACGGTTCTTCAGACCTCCTTTCCGGCCACCCGCATCTCAACAGGCTTATCGTCTCCCACAGAAAGCAATGGATCGAGGATATAAAGAAGGGCAGGTTCGCAAAGGCCGCGAGTGAGATCAGGGCCTTCATACGTGAACTGAGAAAATACCCTTACGACCTCGTGATAGATTTCCACGGACTCATGAAGAGCGCGGTTCTTGTCCTTCTGAGCTCCGGCAAGAGGAAGCTCGGCTACGACAGCATGCAGGAACTGAGCGGCCTTTTCCTGAATGAAAAAATCCCCGAGGACATGAATAAACACGCCATCGACCGCTACCTCGATTTTCTCAGATACCTGGGTGCCGATATCAGAGAACCGGAATTTTTCATTCCCATCGGGCAGGAAAATATAGACAGGGTGGATGAATATCTGCGAAGAAACGGCATTGACAGGAAGGATGCTTTTGTGGCAGTAAGCCCTTTAGCGTTGTGGGATACAAAGCTCTGGTCCGATGAAAAATTCGCCCTTTTGTGCGACCGG
>DATJBN010000006.1:0-5569 GCA_035515335.1 Syntrophales bacterium
CGCCGTTCATGAAGTAGGTACCTGCCAGGACGGACCGGTCGGATATGCGCTCTTTGCGGATTGACGTTGCTTCCCTAGACATTGTGAGTTGTCTCCCTACTTGCCCTTCTTGCGAGCGCGGGCACTCTCATCTCTTTTTGCCTCAGTAGCCTCCAAGGAGTATATCGCAAACTCCGGGCACAGAGCCTCGCAGAAATGGCAATTTACACATTTCGATTCGTCTATCACCGCGGGCGTATGGTAACCTTTAATGTTGAATGCCTGCGACATGGCAAGGACATCGCGCGGACAGTATGCCACGCAGAACTCACAACCCTTGCACCTGTCGGGAACGATGACGACCTTTCCCCTGGTGGCCTTGATGCTTTCCAGATCCAAGGGTTTTCTCCAGTATTTCATGCCGTAATTCCTCTTTTTGTTTCAAGTACGCGAAGAGCCAACGAACAAAGGATGCAAATATATGAGAAATAGGCGGATATGTCAATAGCGCATGTATCCCTCTCGTGCTTGGTTGGAACAGCGATACTGCTGCAAGCGGTGTTATCCGGTTTGCTCTTGCCGTGAGATATGTTTTCTGGTATTGGAACAGCTTGAAAGAGGGGACGTCATAATGTCGTCCCCTCTTGATGTTGATCTTTTACGGAGAAGAAAACATAGAACTGTTAGCTAAAGGTCGTGGTCACGTTGCCCAAACAATAAGAGGCCCGAAGTTCTTAGCGACGGATCTTGTGCGACATAAAAACCCCCCTCACGCCGGATGCTCTTTGATCGCATGCCATGCGGGCGAACAACCTAACAAGGGGTGTGCTAGGCTCCTGTGGATTAGGCCATTGCTCGCTTGAAGCGACATTGCAACACTCCCTTGTGAGGGGGGGGGAACGCAGGATATACCTTTCAGGCTGACTTGCTATCTTTCCGGCGCCCGGTAACGTTCCTCCAGCATCTTCGCAAGGTCAAGACCCGTCATAGTTTTCATCTGCTCGAAGAATGAATTCACTGAGCCCGCCAGATTCCCCACGAGATGTGGAAGACCACCGCCGCCCCCGCTTCCACCGTCCACAACAGTTAGCCTCTCCACGCTGAGGTTGGAGGCAATGACCTTCGACACGTGACCCACAAGCTCGGGCATCAGCTGGATCATAAACAGGTCTTTGCTGTTCGGATGCTCCCATTGCTCACGGAGAAGCCGTAAGGCATCGGCTTTCGCCTTGCCCTCTTCAAATGTACCTGCTGCCTGACCTGCCGCCTTCATCAATAACGCCTCTTTCTCCGCAGCTGCGGGGATCACAACATCGGCCTGGTATTTCAGCTTGTTCGTCTCGACCCGCCGCGCCTCAAGGGTCTTTGTCTCTTCCATCCGAGAGATCTCTCCCGCTACCTTGGCCTTCTCTTCCGCGCGATTGGCATCGGCCTTCCACTGGGCTTGCTGCACTCTGAAGTTCATCTCCGTCTCCACAACAGAACGGCGCGCCTCAATCTCGGCCACTTCTGCGATCTTCTTGCCTTCGGACTCCTTCCTGCTCGCCTGGGCGTTCGACTCCGCCTCTACTATCCGCGCATCCCGATGCACCTCTGCGTTCTTCTTCCTCGCTATTGCCTCCAGATATCCCTTGTCATCCTTGATCTCCTGGATCTTGAAGGTATCGAGGACGAGCCCGAGGCGCTGCATATCTTCGCGCGCCTCCTTGGCAACCTGTTGCGCAAGAGGGATACGGTTGGCGTTCGCCTCTTCCGGCTCCATGGTCGCGAGAATACCGCGGAGCGTGCCCTCCAGGATCTCACGCGCCGTCGTCGCTATTGCTGTCGGGCTTTTGCCCAGAAACCTCTCAATTGCATTTCCCAGGCCGTCTTCCAGCGTCCCTGCGATCTTGATGTTCGCCATGGCCTTCACATTCACCGGTATGGTGCCCCGCGTCAACGCACCGGTCACATCCATCTCGATCGGCATGGTGTTGAGCGATATGGTCCGCACCGTCTCGATGAGCGGTATCTTCAAGCCCCTGCCGCCCTTGATCACACGGTATCCCACCGTCTTCTTGTCCTTGTCTTTGAACTGCCTTCCCGAGAAGATCATCACCTCATTGGGTTCACAGATCTTCATATTCGCCTTGATGTAAATGATAATCGCCATGACTGCCAGTACGGCAATAAAAATGCTCACCATTCCTATATCCATGTCCCTTAACCTCCTTCGCTATGTTTATTCAATTCCCTGCCATGACCCCTAATTTTAAATATCAAAGTACAACGCGAACTCATAAGGATGCGGACGAAGTCTGATCATGTCATCCTCCCTCTTTCGCTTGTACTCTATCCAGACCTGTATCAGGTCTTCGGTAAAGACATCTCCTTTTAAAAGATATGCGTGCTCCTTCTCCAGGGCATCGAGCACTTCCGAGAGCGACCCCGGTGTTGCCTTGATATGGCTTTTCTCTTCGTGAGAAAGCTCATAGATGTCCTCGTCGATGGGGTGCGGCGGCTCGATCTCATTTTCAATCCCGTCCAGGCCGGCCATCAGCATAGCGGCCAGAGCAAGATAGGGATTGCACGAACAGTCGGGACACCGGAATTCGATGCGTTTCGCCTTCTCGGAAGGGGAATACATCGGTATCCGCACGCAGGCGCTCCGGTTCCGCTGGGAATACACAAGATTGATCGGGGCTTCATAGCCCGGGACGAGACGACGGTATGAGTTCGTGGTGGGAGATGTAAACGCGAGGAGGGAGGGCGCATGGTGCAGGAGTCCCCCTATATAATGCCTGCACAGCTTGCTTATCCCCCCGTATTCGCTGCCCGGATCATAGAACAGGTTCCTTCCATTCTTCCACAGGCTCTGGTGAACGTGCATGCCCGAACCATTATCCATGAAAAGCGGCTTCGGCATGAACGTCGCCGTTTTGCCACAGGACCGTGCGACGTTCTTCACCACGTACTTATACTTCATCAGCATGTCACCTGAATCCACGAGGGAGTTTATCCTGACGCCGATCTCGCACTGTCCCGCCGTCGCGACCTCATGGTGATGCAGTATCACCGGTATCCCGACCTCCGCCATAACCTTGCACATCTTCGCCCGGATGTTCTGGAGGCTGTCCATCGGCGGCACGGGGAAGTACCCTTCCTTGAACCTCGGCTTGTATCCCAGGTTCGGCTCCTCTGCCCTTGCAGTGTTCCAGAAGCCTTCCTTTGAATCGATTTTGTAGAATCCCGTGTTGTAGCTCTGCTCAAACCGCACATCATCGAATATGTAGAACTCCGGCTCGGGCCCGAAGAACACTTGGTCTGCTATGCCGCAGACCGATAGATACCGCTCTGCCTTCTGTCCAACATTCCGCGGGTCACGCGAATACGGTATCTGCGTGATGGGGTCCTTCACGTTGCAGATCATGCTCAATGTAGGATCCTCCATGAATGGATCCACAAATGCAGACGCCGGATCCGGTTTGATCAGCATGTCGCTTTCGTTGATAGGCTGAAAGCCCCGGATGCTCGATCCGTCAAAACCGATCCCGTGAATCAGCAGATCCTCGTCGAGTTGCTGTATCGGAATCGTGATGTGCTGCCACAAGCCCGGTATGTCCGTAAATTTCAAGTCTATGAACTCAAGGCGCTTGTCCTTGGAGTATTTAACCAGTTCTTTAAGATTCATGATCCCCGTATCCTCCTATCATCCGATGGCTTTGCCGCCACGCTCGCCCGTGCGTATCCTAACCACCTCGTGAAGATCCGTTATGAATATCTTCCCGTCTCCTATCTCTCCCGTCCTGGCGCCCTTGATGATCGCCTGCACCGTAGGCTCCACAAAATCCTCGTTGCACGCTATCTCCAGCTTTATCTTCTTGAGCAGGCTCCCAACTTCCTTCGCTCCTCTGTATACTTCAGTAAGTCCCTTCTGCCTGCCCCGTCCCAAAACATTCGATACCGTAACCAGATTCACCTCCACATCCTCAAGGCTCTTCATCACCTCGTCCAGCTTGTGCGGCTGTATTATCGCAACTATGTACTTCATAATCTCCCTCCTTATTCAACCACTGTGTAGGCGGATTCATGATGCTGGGTCAGGTCAAGGCCTACAATCTCATTCTTCTCTTCAACCCTCATCCCCATGAAGGCGTCAACGAATTTGTACAGAATCCACGTCACTGCAACCGAATAACAGATAGTGACTCCTACATAGAGACCCTGTATGAGGAAAAGTTTGACGTTGCCGAAGAGAAAGCCGTTGGCCCCGGCGGCGTTGATAGCCTTCTGGGCAAAGAGACCGGTCGCAATCGATCCCCAAATTCCGCATATGCCGTGAACGCCGAAGACATCGAGGGAATCATCGTACCCGAGGCGCGGCTTTAATTTCGTCACAGCGAGGAAAGAAAAGATGCCCGCCAGGATGCCGATGGGAATTGCCGCCAGGGGATGCACATAACCGCAGGCAGGGGTTATTGCCCCGAGTCCTGCTATGATACCTGTAACGAGGCCGAGCATGGTGGGGGCGCCGTGCTTCTGCCATTCCCAGATGGCCCAGGTCAGGGCTGCAACAGCAGCAGCTATATTGGTGCTGACGAATGCATTGACGGCGAGTCCGTTTGCTTCCAGGGCGCTCCCGGCGTTGAATCCGAACCAGCCGAACCAAAGCATGCCTGCCCCTAAAACCGTAAGCGTCAGATTATGAGGCACAAAAGTCCTTTTTTCAAAACCAATTCTTTTGCCTATGAGAATGCAGACTACGAGAGCGGCAAAACCGGAACTTCCGTGGACAACCATGCCGCCAGCAAAATCAAGTCCCCCCAATTCTTTCAACCAACCGCCTGCGCCCCAAATCCAGTGAGCAATTGGGTCGTATACGAACGTGGCCCAGAGCAGTGAAAAAATGCAAAAAGCGGAAAATTTGATGCGCTCCGCAAAGGCACCGATGACCAGTGCTGGTGTGATGATGGCAAACATACACTGGAAGATCATGAAGGCGAGATGGGGAATTGTTTTTGAATACTCACCGAACGGATTGAAATCGACATTCCTCAAGCATATGAAGTCCAGATTTCCCAGTATGCCGAAACCTGAATCGGGTCCGAATGCCAGCGTGTAGCCAATTAGAACCCATTGAATACTGATCAGGCATATGACAATGATACATTGCATCAGCGTTGAAAGGACATTCTTCCTCCTCGTCATGCCCCCGTAAAAAAGTGCTAATCCGGGAATCATGAAAAAAACCAGTGCCGTTGATACCAAGACCCATGCCGTATCACCCGAGTTCATGATGCACACCCCCTTATTTTTGAAATTAACTCGGTGAGTGAAATAGCAATTAGGGTGCCATTCAAGAAAGTCATTGATTACGTGCAATTATAAAGTCACCTCACGTAAAGCAATCGAACAAATTTGTTACATGTCATTGTGCGTTTGACAAAAATGTATTTCAGTATCCGCCGCAAATGCGCTCCGGAGACCTCGCATCATCCGATGGCTTTGCCGCCACGCTCGCCCGTGCGTATCCTAACCACCTCGTGAAGATCCGTTATGAATATCTTCCCGTCTCCTATCTCTCCCGTCCTGGCGCCCTTGATGATCGCCT
>DATJBN010000007.1:0-8124 GCA_035515335.1 Syntrophales bacterium
ACTTTTGCGAAGGAAAGGGGGATTAACCCGAAGGCCAATAGGATAGCAATTGACGCCATCGTTCCTATTGTAAATCCAAAGAATAAAGTGAACGGACTGTCGATTGATCAATTGAGCCAGATCTATCAAGGGAAGATAACGAACTGGAAAGAGGTTGGCGGGGATGATCTCACAATTGTTGTTGTTTCGAGAGACAGCAGCTCCGGTACGTTCGAGACTTGGGGACATCTCGTTCTCAGCAACGCCCGGGTGACTCCAAGAGCGCAGTTGCAGGCGTCCAATGGCGCCGTTGTCCAGGCAGTGTCCAAGAACAAGTATGCCATCGGATACATCGGGCTGGGGTACCTGAATAAAACGGTTAAGGGATTGACCGTAAATGGCATTCAGGCTTCTGCAAAAACGGCGCTTTCCAAGGAATATCCAGTTGCCAGACCACTTTATATGTATACCAACGGTGAGCCTTCGGGCGAAGTTGCCAACTTCATTAAATTTCTGCTTAGTCCAGCCGGCCAAAAAATCGTTGCCAAGGAGGGATTCGTTCCTTTAAACGCAGAGGAGACAAAGAAGCCACCAAGGAAGGGTAAGAGATAGAAACAACATGACCCGCCATCTGAAAGAAATCTTGATCAGGAACGTCTTCGCGTTTTTTGCATTCGCGTCCGTTCTTATTCTGTTCCTTATCGTCTTATTCCTGTTCCAGGAAGGACTGCCGATATTCAAGAAGGTTTCTGTTGGCGATTTTCTCTTTGGGAAAGAGTGGTATCCCACTTACGATCCGCCCTCCTACGGCATCTGGGCGCTCACCGTTGGTTCCGTAGTGGTTACGGTATTCTCCTGTCTGATTGCTGTTCCTCTTGGGATTCTGTCAGCCGTGTATATCGCGGAGATTGCGCCCACAGCCGTGAAGGACATTGCAAAGTCGATCATCGAGCTTCTCGCAGGAATTCCTTCGGTTGTTCTCGGGTTCTTCGGCATGGTCGTAGTGGCCCCTTTCATGCAGGACACATTTGACCTGCCAACGGGATTAAACATCATGAACGCGTCGGTGATTCTGGCGATCATGGCTGTGCCGACGATATCGAGTATTTCTGAAGACGCTCTGTATGCAGTGCCCCAGGAGTTCAAGGAAGCGTCTTACGCCCTCGGCGCAACGAAGTTTGAAACAATCGCCAGGGTTATCGTGCCTGCGGCACTGTCCGGAATTTCCACTGCCGTGATCCTCGGCATGTCGCGGGCTATAGGTGAGACTATGGTTGTGTTGATGGTGGCGGGCGGCGCAGCTGACATTCCGACCAGTATATTCGACTCCGTAAGACCGATGCCCGCCTCCATCGCGGCGGAGATGGGTGAGGCGCCCTTCGGAAGCGGCCATTACCATGCCCTGTTTGCCATCGGTATAGTATTGTTGTTCTTAACGCTCCTCTTTAATCTTGTTGCCGACTATATCTCGCAGAGGTTCAGGGAGGCGGGCTCGGCAACACTGTGACACAAGCGCGCGGGATAAATACTCATGAAATGGCGTTATTTTAAGCAGCATGTATTTTTCACAGTAGTGAGGCTTGCAATTGCACTCATCGCTCTGGCGTTAGGCGGCATCATCGTCTACATCATTGTGAACGGCATATCTGCCATAAGCTGGGATTTCATTACACTGCCGCCAAGGGATTCGATGACCAAAGGCGGGATCATGCCGGCCATAGTCGGGACGTTCTACCTGACGACAGGGGCAATCGCCGTTGCCCTGCCTCTCGGGGTCGTGTCCGCTATTTATCTTGCCGAATATGCAAGGCAAGGGAGGTTCGTCAGGGTAGTGCGCATAGGCATAAACTGTCTGGCCGGTGTACCTTCTGTTGTCTTCGGCCTTTTCGGCCTTGGGTTCTTTGTTGTATTCCTACATTTTGGGTCCTGCATCCTCTCGGGTGCTCTGACGCTCGCAGTTCTCATCCTGCCCACAATCATCGGCGCATCTGAGGAGGCACTGAAGGCCGTTCCACAGATGTTCAGGGAGGCGTCGCTTGCCCTCGGCATCTCCAAATGGCAGACGATTTATAAGATCGTCCTGCCGACGGCATTGCCCGGGATATTGACTGGTTCGATACTGGGAATAGGCAGGGCGGCGGGAGAAACGGCGCCGATCATGTTCACTGCGGCGGCCTTCTTTACGGCGAAGCTTCCCGACTCGATCTTTGATGAGGTCATGGCATTGCCCTACCACATCTATGTCCTTGCCACGGCGGGAACGCATATAGATCAGACGAGACCTATCCAGTACGGGGCGGTGCTTGTGCTTGTTGGACTTGTTCTCGGAGTTGATCTCATCGCGATTGTCATCAGGAGCCATATGAGAAGGAAAAAAGGGTGGTAATTGTGCAAGGCAACAGTATAATCGAACTGAAAAAAGTAAACTTCTTCTACGGGAAGCAGAGGGCCCTCACCGATATTTCCATGGATTTTGAGAAGAGTCGGGTCACGGCCCTGATAGGGCCCTCGGGCTGCGGCAAGTCGACGCTTCTCCGCCTGCTCAATCGCATGAACGATTTGATAGGCGGAACGAGGGTCGAGGGTGAGATCATTTTTGAAGGCAAGAATATCTATGCACCCGATATTGATCCTGTGGACATCAGGAGAAGGATCGGCATGGTATTCCAGAAGCCCAACCCTTTCCCCAAATCGATATTCAATAATATAACATATGCACCGCACTTGGCAGGAATAACGAAAAGGAGCGACCTGGAAATCCTCGTTGAAGAAAGCCTGCAGCAGGCCGTGCTATGGGATGAAGTAAAAGACATTCTCGACAAATCCGCGATGACTTTATCCGGCGGTCAACAGCAGCGTTTGTGCATTGCAAGGGCGCTTGCCATGAAGCCGGATGTCATACTTATGGATGAGCCTACATCGGCCTTGGATCCCATATCCACGGCCAAGATCGAGGAGCTTGTGGATGAACTGAAAAGGAATTACACGATCATCATCGTTACGCACAACATGCAGCAGGCGGCACGCGTCTCATCGCGCACCGGTTTTTTTTATCTCGGAGTGCTTGTTGAGTACAATGACACTGAAAAAATATTTACAAATCCGGACGTGAAGCAGACAGAGGACTATGTCACCGGGCGATTCGGCTGATGGCACAGATTTGCGAGATTCATTCATAATTATAAAGGGAGAATGCGATGGCGGAGAAGAGACATACTAGCGCCCACTATGACCAGGAGCTTCGGGAGGTCAAAGAAGGGTTGCTCTATCTCGGTGCCCTCACGGAAAAGGCAATCGAGAGGGCGATAAAGGCTCTCACGGACAGGGATGCGGCACTGGCCCACAACGTTATCTGCGACGACAGTACAATCGATCGGCTTGATGTTGAGCTTGAGGAAAAGTGCATCCGCATGCTTGCCCTGCGACAGCCTACGGCGAGGGACCTCCGATTCATCACTACTGCGATCAAGATAAACGGCCATCTTGAGAGGATCGGCGATATGGCCGCGAAGATCGCGCAGAAGTCGATTATCCTCTCCGAGGAGCCGCCGATGAAGCCTTACATAGATATTCCCCGGATGGCGGAAATTGCACGGGAGATGATAAGAAAGAGTCTCGATGCCCTGGTGAAAGAAGATGCGGAGCTTGCGCACATGGTTAGGGCAGAGGACGAAACAATAGATAACCTAAACGAACAGGTCTTTAGGGAACTTCTTACATTCATGATGGAAAACCCGAAGACTGTCCACAGGGCCCTCATCATCATGCAGATATCGAAGAGTCTCGAGCGGATCTCCGACCATGCCGTGGGTATTGCCGACATGGTCCTTTACATGGTGACGGGAAAGATCGTCCGCCACGAACCGACGTGCCCGGCTTAGGAGCGACTGATTGAAGAACCGGCTTCTATACAGGATTCTCGGAAGCTATGCCGTGCTGATACTCATTACTGCCGCAGTCATGGGGCTCATGTATGCACGGCAGATCAAGGTCGACATAGTGGAAGAGATAAGGAATGATCTAATCGCCCAGATGAGGATTACGGCCTTACTAGGCATGAGCGATATCGAGAAGAAGCTCCCACAGCTTGCTGAAATCTCACATTCCCGCGTGACGCTTGTCGATGCCTCCGGCCGGGTAAGAGGAGATTCAGAGAAAGACTTGGCGCAGATGGACAGTCACTTGAACCGCCCGGAGATACAGGAGGCCAGGGTCAGAGGAATGGGGGACGCGATTCGCTATAGCCGCACCCTTGGCGTTGACATGCTCTACGTCGCATTCCCTGTATCTGCTGAGGGCCGGGAGGTCAAGGGCTACATACGGTTTGCCCGTCCCCTCTTCGACGTGAAAAAATCGATTGATGAGCAGTACGCGAACATCTACAAGATCATCCTCATCGCGGTCATCCCGGCTTTTATAATAGCTTTCCTGCTTGCCAAGAGATTCATTTCCCCTGTTGAGAAAGTGATCTCATATACTCATAAGGTCAGCAGCGGTGAGGGCTATGGGACCCTTTTAATTGAATCACATGACGATGTTGGTCAACTGGAAAAGGATATCAATCGTATCGTGGAGGATCAGCAGGAGAAATTGCGGACGGCCCGCGAGGAGAAGGCGAAACTCGAAGCAACCTTTGCCAGCATGACGGACGGGATACTGATAGTCGATGATCAGTACCGAGTCGAATACGGCAACGAACACATGAAGGGCATCCTGGGCGCCGGGGACATCAGCGGTATTCTAGGCAAGACTCCTCTTGAGGCTTTCAGAAATGCCGAACTGCAGGATGCAATAGAGCTCTTCAGGAATTCGGGAGGACCTGTCTCGCTTGAGGTCACGCAGGGCGGGGAGATGTCCGCCATCCTGGATGTGAGTATATCCGCTGTCAAAGGCCTTCCTGCAGGCGAACAGAAAACGCTAATCGTATTTCATGATGTCACCCGCATCAAGAAATTGGAAAAGGTGCGCGAAGATTTCGTAGCCAATGTCACTCATGAGATCAAGACACCCCTCACGTCGATAATAGGTTTCATCGAGACCCTGGAAGATGGTGCGATACGTGAGGAAGAAACGGCAAAGAAATTTCTTCACATAATTTCGGAGAATGCCCATCGTCTGGGACGGCTGGTAGATGATCTCCTGACACTTTCCAGTATTGAACTAGGTGAAATGGAATTCCAGTTTGAAAGTGTTTCCATTGCCGACGTAGTTGAAGTAGTATTGCCAATGTTCGAGGCGCGGGCAGCCGAGAAGTTCCTGACGATCGACAAGCGCATCCAGGCTGAACTCCCCTTGATTCCGGCAGACAGTGATAAACTGGCGCAGATTCTTGTGAACATCCTCGATAATGCAGTAAAATTTACGCCGGCAGGCGGGAATATCTCCATCACCGCGAAATGCGATAGTGGTTCGGTTACCGTTGTGGTTTCTGATACGGGTACTGGCATCCCGAAGATGGAAATACCTAGGCTTGGAGAACGTTTCTACAGGGTGGATAAGACCCGTTCGAGAGAGATGGGCGGCACTGGTCTCGGGCTCTCTATCGTAAAGCATCTAATGAAGGCCCATAATGGAAGTATTGAAATCGAAAGCCAGATGGGCAAAGGCACATCAGTCTTTCTTCGCTTTCCCTCAAATCAGGCCCCAAAATCGTAAAAATCAGAAAAAAATAGCTAAAAAGTGGGTCGTTTTTGGCAAAAATTTGCTCTTTTTTCTTATTTTTTTAAAAAAAATCGTTCAAAACGCCTTGACACAAGGCAATTTATGTATATTTTAGACAAAATCTTGAAGGAAATGAGTCCTCTTTAAAAATCCAATAAAATATAAAAATAAAGAAAGGAGAGATTAGGTTATGAAGATTAGGCCATTGCAGGATCGGGTCATCATCAAGAGATTGGAAGAAGAACAGAAGACAAAAGGCGGGATTATCATTCCCGACACGGCCAAGGAGAAACCGATAGAAGGTGAAGTCGTAGCTGTCGGTAAGGGAAAAACCACGGACGACGGCAAGTTGATAAAACCGGATGTCAAGGCTGGAGACAGGGTTCTTTTCAGCAAGTATGCCGGGACGGAAGTAAAGATCGACGGTGTAGAGCATCTCATCATGAGAGAAGACGACATTTTGGGAATCATTGAAAAATAATAATATGATCACAAGGAGGAAATGTTAGATGGCAGCTAAGTTACTTCAATATGACGAGGAAGCGAGAAAATCGATCCTCAAGGGTGTAAACACCCTCGCAGATGCGGTTAAGGTTACCCTGGGGCCGCGTGGCAGGAACGTACTCCTCGATAAGTCTTTTGGTGCGCCCACCGTAACGAAAGACGGCGTAACCGTGGCCAAGGAGATTGAACTCGAGGACAAATTTGAGAACATGGGCGCCCAGATGGTCAAGGAAGTGGCAAGCAAGACGAGCGATGTGGCGGGTGACGGTACTACGACTGCTACGATTCTCGCCCAGGCGATTTACCGGGAAGGTGCAAAGAGCGTTGCAGCCGGCAGCAACCCGATGGATATAAAGAGGGGCATCGATAAGGCTGTTGAGACGGTTGTAAAGGAACTCGCCAAGTTGAGTAAACCGACAAAAGACCAGAAGGAGATCGCGCAGGTAGGTACAATCTCCGCGAATAACGACGATACAATAGGCGGGATCATCGCCGAGGCCATGGGAAAGGTCGGCAAGGAAGGCGTTATCACCGTTGAGGAAGCTAAAGGTCTGGAAACAGAGCTCGAGATTGTGGAAGGCATGCAGTTCGACAGAGGCTATGTGTCTCCCTACTTTGTAACGAATGCGGAAAAGATGGAGGTGCATCTTGACGATGCGCTCATTCTTATTAATGAAAAGAAGATAAGCACCATGAAGGACCTTCTCCCCATCCTGGAGCAGATCGCCAAGATGGGAAGGCCGCTCCTTATCATTGCTGAAGACATCGAAGGGGAAGCCCTGGCAACACTCGTTGTTAATAAAATTCGCGGCACGCTGCAGGTGGCAGCAGTAAAGGCGCCCGGCTTCGGCGACAGAAGGAAGGCAATGCTTGAGGACATCGCCGTACTGACAGGCGGCAAGCTGATCTCTGAGGATCTCGGCCAGAAACTCGAGAATACGAAACTGGAAGACCTGGGCCGGGCGAAGAAGATCGCCATAGATAAAGACAACACAACAATCATCGACGGCGCCGGTTCCAGGGCAGCCCTCGAAGGCAGGGTGAAACAGATCAGGGCGCAGATCGAGGAAACTACTTCCGATTACGACAGGGAGAAGCTTCAGGAGAGATTGGCGAAACTCGTCGGCGGCGTAGCCGTGATAAAGGTTGGCGCAGCGACGGAGACGGAAATGAAGGAGAAGAAGGCGCGCGTTGAGGATGCCCTCAATGCGACCCGTGCGGCTGTCGAGGAAGGCATCGTTCCAGGAGGAGGTGTTGCCTACATCCGTACTCTCCCCGCTCTCGAGAAACTGAAGGTGGACGGCGATCAGCAGGTTGGGGTTACCATAGTCAAGAAGGCCCTCGAAGAACCCCTGAAGATGATCGTTACCAATGCCGGCCAGGAAGGGAGCATCGCTGTCGAAAAGGTCAAAGGGAAGAAGGGTGCCTTCGGCTTCAATGCAAGGACCGATGAATATGAAGACCTGATTGAAGCAGGTGTCATCGACCCGACCAAGGTCACGCGCTTCGCACTCCAGAATGCGGCGAGCGTTGCATCCCTCATGCTTACCACCCAGTGCATGGTGGCAGAGAAGCCGGAAGAGAAACCGGCCATGCCCGGCATGCCTCCAGGAGGCGGCTATCCCGGCATGGGAATGTAAGAGTCTCTTAACCTTACCTGATTCTGAAAAGCCCCCTGTTTTTGTGCAGGGGGCTTTTTTAGTTGTGCTTGAAAGAGGCTGGTTTCTGTGATAGCCTCTCCCACTAAATTTTCCGTTACGTCGTGGCTCTGCAAAGTGTCATTGATTATCGAGAGTTGAGGAGTTCACAATGGATTATAAAGACACGCTGAATCTTCCGAGGACCGCATTTCCGATGAGGGCCAATCTCTCCCGAAAAGAGCCTGAGTTGCTAAAGTTTTGGGAGGATATGAATATCTATGAAAAGATCAGAGAGTCTCTGAAAGGAAAGAAGACCTACATCCTCCATGACGGGCCGCCT
>DATJBN010000008.1:0-8941 GCA_035515335.1 Syntrophales bacterium
TATAACCGGCATATGCCTCAAGAGGCACCGTCGCCTTGATCAAATCGGAGTTGAACACAAAATTGAGCTGAGGGATTTTTATACCAAGCCTGTAGCGGTCTTTCAAGACCACCTTACCCTGATCCGGCATCAGCGTATCGAAGACGAAGTCCGGTTTTCTGTCTCTCATGCGGACCAGGAGGTCGCTCGTGTCCGTAGGCAGGACAGGGACGTATTCGATGGAAACAATCTCAACGCCGATCTTTTCACAGTACCATTTGGCGAGTTCGGGCGAACGTCCCGATGCATAGTCGCCGAGGAGCAATGCCAGACGCGGCTTGCGCTTCTCTTTCCAGTTCGCCTTGATCCAGTTTGCGTAGGTGCACAGTGTGTCGTCATACGGCGGCAGGGTGGCAAAGACCCATGAAGAGGGATATAGCGCCGGCGCATGACCTGTATTCATCGCCACTGGAATCTTATCTGCCGCAAACTGCCCTTTCATAGCCTCGATACCGCCGGAGAAGCAGTCAAAGGACATGGTCATCGCTTTCCTCCCCTTGTTTCTCGCATACGCGGTTCTCGCGAGAGGAACCTGATACTTCGTATCAACGATTTCTATAGTGACGCGATGGCCGTTAATTCCTCCATTCTTGTCCAGCCACTTGATATAGTCCTCAGCGGCCCACCCGTTTGGCGCGACCTGTGCGTGAGCCGGTCCCGTCAGGTCGGTAAGCATCACGAAGTGTATCGGCCTTGTATCAGAGGCCGGCGCATTGCTAAAAAAGAAAACGACTGCCAGAAATGATACCGCAACAATTCCTGCTAATTTATTTGCCTTCATAAGATGCCTCCTTTTTTTGCCCTCAGTATGAAAAAGGCCACAGACGATAAGATTCCTTCAATATCTCCCATCTGTGACTTATGCCGCGCGGTTCAAATATCAGGAACAGGATGACGGTGATACCGAACGTCATCTCCACCAGTGAAGCTGAGACCTGAGCGCCCAGCTCGGGTACGATCGAAGAAACCCAGGGACCGCAGATGACGCATATCTCACGCAGGGCGCCGATAAAGACCGCTCCGAAGAACGGACCCATTGTGCTCCCTAATCCGCCGATAATTAACATCCCTATCTGCCAGACTGAGGCGGAGAGTGTAAAATCGTCGGGCGAAATGACGTGCACATAGAAAGCCCAAACGGAGCCGGCGATGCCGGCATAAAAGCACCCTATAAAGAACGCCAGTAATTTGTATTTGTACAGGCTGATGCCCATGGCCTCCGAGGCGATGTCGTTGTCCCGGATGGCGACAAAGGCGCGCCCGAAATGGCTCCTCATAAGACTCTTGGAAAAAAATGTCATAAGTATCAACATCATCATGATGAAGTAGTAGAAGCAGGTTTCCCCGGTTAGTACGAAACTTCCCAGCGTGGCATCGGGGACATTGAGGGCGATCGCGCCGCCCGTGACCTCCGGGAACGGGGTCTTTATCATATATATGATCAGGTACTGCGCCGCGATGGTGGTGAGCGCCAGATAGTATCCCTTGACCCGGAGTGACGGCAGTCCGAACAGCATTCCTATGACGCCCGCCCCGAGGCCGCCGCACGGCAGGCAGAACCAGAAAGGCAGCTCAAACTGAATCGCCAGGATTGTCGAAGTGTAAGCCCCCACGGCCATGAACGCCGTGTGACCTATCGATATCTGTCCGCAGTATCCTGTGAGTATGTTAAGACCCAGCAGGGCGATCACGGTCACGGCTGTAGAGCTTATGAAGGTTAGCCAGAAATCGCTGCCATACAGAGGTATAGTCAAGAAAAAAAGGATTAACATGACCATTCCCGCTTTATAATAATTCGTGCGAAAGATGGTTATGTCCTGGATATAGGATGTGTCAAATACACCGGAGATTCTTCTCATAACTTTAAACCCTCTCTATTTTCACCAGTCCGAAGAGACCGTATGGTTTGAAGATAAGAACAGATACCATGATGATAAAAGGAATCACCTCTTTCAATCCGTATCCAACATAGCCGCCGGTGAATGTCTGGGCGAGACCCATGATCACGCCCCCAAGGATCGCGCCCTTAAACGACTCGAGACCCCCCACCAGCGCGGCGGCGATGGCGATCAGACCAATCTCCGTCAATCCGAAATCGATTCCTCTGATATATCCGAGGATGAACCCGCCGATGGTGGCCACCATGGCAGCAATCGCCCATGATTGAGCGATAGCGCTCGTGACCTTGATACCCATGCTCTGAGCGAGCTGGTGGCTTTCGGCCGCAGCCCTCATGTGGAGGCCGGTCCTCGAGTAGTTGAAGAATACGGAGAGGAGAATGACAAGGATGAGACCGAAGAAAAACATTCCGATCGTGACGTTTGAGATTGGAATGTCGAAAATATTGATTGTTTCTTCGGTAATAATGGCCGGGTATTTGATGCCGATATTGGTCGACCACAGAAGCAGGGCGAGCCCCTTCAGGAAGACACCGATCCCTATTGTAATCATTATCGTGGCCAGGATCGGTTGGCCGATCATCGGGCGAAGGGGGAAACGCTCGAGTCCGTAGCCGGCCAGGCCTACGATTGCCAGGACGAGAATGCCCGCCAGCACGGGGTTCATTTCCAGAGGCGCCAGAAAGTACCACATAAGAAATGCACCGAACATGACCATCTCACCCTGGGCAAAATTAAATATCTGGGAGGATTTATAGATGAGAACAAAGCCGACGGCGATCAATCCGTAGATGAAGCCGACGGAAATGCCGGTAACAAGAAGTTGAATGAAAGTGATCATGCCTTTTCCTCCTCGGGCGTCCAGATCAATATATGGGTTTTCATGGTCGCTTGCCTGCCGTCCTGATACTTGACCAGAGTTTCAACATCGATCCCGGGCGCGTCGCTGTATATTGCCTCCACAAGCTCCTTGTAGCGGTCCTCCATGAACCCTCTTCTGATTTTCCTCGTTCGCGTCAATTCCTCCTCGTCAGGGTCAAATTCCTTGTGCAGGAGCACAAATTTTTTCACCTTCGTCTCATTGGAAAATCCCTCGTTCACCCGCCTGATGTCCTTGGCAATGAGACCGGCGATCTCCTTTTTCTGTGAGAGATCGGCAAACGTCGTATAATTGATATGATGCTCTTCCGCCCATTTGCCGACATTTTCAAAATCGATTATGATTATTATGGCAATAAAATCCCTCTTCTCGCCCAGAGACATTGCATCCTTGATATACGGACTGAATCGCAACCGGCCCTCGATGTACTGGGGCGCATAGCGCGTGCCGATGGTAAGCGTGCTCATGTCGCTCAAGCGGTCGAGAAATACCAGATGACCCTTCTTATCGATGAAACCGGAATCCCCGGTGTGAACCCATCCGTCTACCACAGTCTCTTCGGTCTTTTTCTCATTCCTGAAGTAACCGGAAAATATCTGCGGGCCCTTGACCAGGATCTCCTGTTCGTCCGAAATCTTGACTTCGGCAGAAGTTGAGATATTGCCCAGCGTTTCGAAGAAGATTTCGTTGGACCGGTGTCCCGCGACAAAACCCGCTTCCGTGCTCCCGTATATCTGCTTCAGGCGCACGCCCAGGGCGCTCCAAAAACGGAATGTATCGACGCTCATCGCGGCGCTCCCCGTTGCTGCAATCTTGCAGTTGCTGAGACCGAAGTTTTCCCTCAAGGGATGAAAGATCAACATGTCGGCGATCTTGATGAAGAGCCTTGTCAACAGATTTCCCTTGGCCTCCCTCTCCATGAGGTCGACTCTCATGTAGCCGACCTTGAGAAACAGCCTGTAGAGCAGCCTGTTGATATAGGCTGCCTCGCTGATTCTTACCTGAATGGTTCTTGCCATGTCCTCCCACTGCCTCGGCCCGTAAAGCACGAAGGTGGGGCCTATCTCTCTCATATCCTCGCGCACGGTTTCAGGCTCCTCAGCAAAATTGAGGATCACGCCTCCCACGATATGCGCCGCGGTCGCGACCATCCCTTCGCCGATCCAGGCAGCGGGAAGATATGAGAAGAGGTTATCCGTAACGGCAAGAGGGTTGTATTCGAGGAAGGATCTCCCCGAGCTTATGAGTGATCGGTGCGATACCATTCCCGCCTTCTGTTCACCGGAAGTGCCGGATGTGTAATAGAGCGCCGCGACATCATCCGCTCCGCCCATGCTGAGGTTCTTCTCAAATGCGTCGGGATGGTCTTTTTCGTATGATTTCCCCAGCTCGATGGCCTCGGGATAGGACATCAGGAGTGGGTCATGATAGTTCCTTAAACCTTTCGGGTCCCAGTAGATGATCTTCTTCAAACGCGGGATCTGTTCCCTTATATCCAAAAACTTATCGACCTGCTCCTGATCGTTTGCAACCGCGATGATTGACTCCGAATGGCTGAACATGAACTCCACCTGCGCTGGCACCATATCGGTGTAGATACCGACAAGTATCCCGCCCGCGGCCTGTGCAGCAAATTCCGCCCAGAACCACTCAGGCTCATTTTCTCCGATGATCGCGACCTTATCGCCACGCTGAAGTCCCAGGGCAAGAAAGCATAATGAAAGGTAACGCACGTTCTCGTATGCGTCCCGCCATGTATATTCCTTCCATAGACCGAAGTCCTTCTTCCGCATGGCCACGCTGTTCGGCCTCTTTTCATACTGGCTTACAAGAAGTCTGGGAAAGGTATCGTAATCCGTCATGCTGACTGAATCCCCCTCAAGATATTTACTGCCCCAAATAGGCATTGATTACCCGCTCGCTCTTCATGATCTCTTCCGGCACCCCTTCATCGATCTTCTTGCCGAAATCCAGGACTATGACGCGGTCGGAGATATCCATCACGACGCCCATATCGTGCGATATCAGGATGATCGGAATATTTTTTTCTTCGAAGATGTCCACGACGAAACGGGCCATGTCTTCCTTTTCCTCGATGTTCATCCCCGACATTGGCTCGTCAAGCAGGAGAAGTTTCGGCTCTATGGCCAGAGCCCGCCCCAGTTCTATTCTCTTTCTCATTCCATAGGGAAGGGAGCCTACGATCTTCTTTCTGACCGGTTTGATCTCAAGGAAATCGATGATCTCTTCCACGATCTCCCTGTGATGAATTTCTTCACTCAGGGCCTTCCCGTAGTAGACAGCAGTGCGCATCACGCCGGTGTTAAAATGAACGTGGCGCGCCGCCAGGATATTGTCCAGTGCAGTCAGGCCGTTAAACAATTCGACGTTTTGAAAAGTTCTGGCGATCCCCATCTGCGTCCTCTTGTGGATCGGAACATTTTTCAACATTTTGCCGTCGAAATGGATAGCGCCTTGCTGCGGCCTGTAGTATCCGCTTATGCAGTTCAGAAGTGATGTCTTACCCGCTCCGTTTGGTCCTATGATCGAAAGAATCTCATTTCTTTCGAGCTTAAAGCTGACGCCGTCGAGAGCCTTTAACTCACCAAAACTTAATCCGATATTTTCAACCACGAGTTCCGGCATTGTTAAACCCCTTCGCTATTTTTGTTTATCCATTATTCCGTGGAACATGATATCCACGATCTGATCAATTGCGTCGCTTTCGGAAAGGGAACCCTTTGAATCGAACCAATAGCCCATCCAATGCGACATGGATATGATCTGAAACGACATCAGATTGATGTCTATCTTGGGATTGACTTTCGGTATCGCACGCATCTTGTTCCTCAATAGATGAAATATTGCCCTTTCTTTCTCTATGAGCTTATTCCTCTCCTTTTTCGTGAGCTGGTGTCGATCGCGAAGAACCAATACACTGACCTTCCGATCTTTCAACAGGCAGCCTGCATAGGCCTTGCAAAGCGCCCCGAACAATTCCTTCGGTTTCAGATTATTCTCTTCACCGGTCCTGAGACATTGTGTTAAAGCATCGATAAGGTTCTCCGCGGCTCTCATCAGCAGATAAGACAGGATATCTCCCTTGGATTTGAAGTAGTGATAGATTCCGGCCTTGCTGATCTTTCCTTTGGCCGAGATATCTTGAAGGGACGATGCCTTGAAGCCTTTTTCGAAGAATACATCGGCCGCTATCTTCGAGATGTATTCTTTCTTTTCCTCGAAGCCTCTTCCGAACATGGCGCAATCAGCTCCTTTCCGGAAAAACGTTTGGTTGGTTTAGTTGGGTGGGTAATCTATTCGACCGTCCGGCCGGTTACCGGCCGGACGGTCGAACTCTTACACAAATTACCGCACGCTGTCAAGAACCTTTTTAAAAATTGTTGCCTTTTAAATGATGGAGGCTGGTTTAAGATACCGGTCAGCAGCCGGAGGCATTGGGCGGGTGCGAGCGCCGCGCCCTGTCGGATGATGGTGTATTACCAGTTCCCTACGGAATATAGCCTTCACAACTCATAAACCTATAAAAGTTTTACCCCGTCGAAAATGATTGTTAACTTTTGCCGGAGTAGAGCTTTTTTACTTCAGTTCGATTGATCTCGCCGCCTGCCGTCTTCGGAAGGCTCGATACGAAAAGGACATGCTTCGGTTTCTTATACCGGGCAATCTTCCCGGCAACGAAATCAATCAACTCTTCCGCGGTCATCTCCATCCCCTTCGTAAGAACGCAGACAGCCTTTACGGCTTCTCCCCACTCCGGGTCCGGCACGCCGATTACACAAACTTCCTCGACAGAGACGTGGCTGAGAATGGTCTTTTCCACTTCAGCAGGATACACATTTTCGCCACCGGGTTTTATCAGTTCCTTCTCCGGCTTGCGGCCTCCGTAAAAGAGGAATCCGTCTTTATCGACGTGCCCGCGGTCGCCTGTATGATGCCAGCCGTTCCTGAACGTGTAAGCAGTATCCGCCGGGAGATTCCAGTAACCGAGAAACACGGCGGGCGACCTGACGCATATCTCTCCCTGCACTCCTGCTTCGACCTCGCAATCGGAATCATCAAAGATTGCCACGCGAGTCATCAGAGCCGGCCTTCCCACACTCCCCGGTTTTTCTCTGACATCACAGCTTGAAACCGGCATAGCCTCCGTCTGACCGTAGAGCCCGTGGAAAGCGGCCCGGGGATTGTTTTTCAAAAAGCGTCGAATGGTATCCGGGCCGTCGATTCCTGCTGCAAACCTTAGACTCTTCATCCCGACCGCATGCTTCTCCTGGGCATCGAGGATCGCTCCCAGCATCGGCGGGAACGTCACAAAAAATGTACCCTTTTCCGTCTCCGCGAGCGTGAGGATAAGGGAGGGATCGAAACGATCCATGATCAGGTTCTTCCCTCCCTGAAGCATGGCTGCCAGGGTCATGGAAAAACCTCCGATATGGAAGAGCGGCAGGGCGCCGAGGTAGCAATCGCTTGCCGTAAGTTTGAACATCTCTGAAATCTGAAGGGCCACTGCCAGCAAATTAGTTTGGCTGAGTGTGCATCCTCTAGGCTTTCCGCCCACAGCGGCCGTATGAATGATCATGTAGGGGTGATTATCAGGAATCGCGTTCTGCCGCGTAACCGTCGCTTTCGAGAGGAGCGTCCCGAAAGGAAGGAATTCATCCTCTTGCTCATCTGCTTTGAAGACAAAATGCCTGCGCACGGAGCCAGCGGCTGAAGCTGATCTGCGGGCCTGATCTTTATATTCACCGCTGGTGAAGAGATATTTTGGAGATGTGTCTTTGAAGACGTATTCCGCCTCCGCTTCGCTGAGCCTGTAGTTCACGGAAACGATCACTGCGCCCGTCTTCGCTGCCGCGCCGCAGAGAACCATAAAGTCGTCATTATTAGCCGCGAGCAGCGCAATCCGGTCGCCAACCTTGATGCCTTCTCCGGCGAGTCCGGCAGCACAACGGTCACACAGATCCTGGTAGGCGCTGAATGATATGCGCCTGTCGCCGTATACGACGGCGCATTGTTCCGGATACAAACGGGCATTCCGGACGATCATGTCGTAAATCGTAAAGCCACAGCGGT
Organism: Syntrophales bacterium; assembly: GCA_035515335.1. Taxonomy (GTDB): domain Bacteria; phylum Desulfobacterota; class Syntrophia; order Syntrophales; family UBA2185; genus Fen-1135. Next base: position 7,909 of record DATJBN010000008.1, read on the forward strand.
TCATGCAAGGCACCTCTTCAAAGTGTTGTCAGTGTATTTTAGTGCAACCTTTTCCCGTGTGTCATACCGGAGTATGGCCCGCAACAGGTACAGATTTCACACGACTTCGTAAACGCGGGGCAGCTCTGCGAGTGAGCGCCTTGAAAATTTGGAATGCCGAGCCTCAAAGCACTGGTGTCACTCATATCATGCCCGCCTCGCCTGAGCCACTGAAATTTTCTATGTCTTCGAAATTGCCGGATCCGTAATCGCCTTTTCGTCGAGGAAAGCCACCGCCATTGTCCCCACAACTGCAAGCAGCGACCAGAACACGAACACGTTGCCGAAATCGTACGTCTTGTCGGGAAGCGTGATAACGAGGTATCCCGCAATCATCGGGGAAATGAAGGCTCCGAATTGCCCGACGCCGTTCGACGTACCGACCGCCCTGCCCACTATCTCCTTGGGGTAGCGAAGTCCCGGGTAGGAGAACATCAGACCCCACGGAAGGTTGATGAAGAACCCGCCCAGGCAGAGCCACATGAGAAGCATATTCGTCTCGCCTTTGGGGACGTGACCTATGAAGTAAAGAACCGGGATACATCCCAAGAAAGCTATTATCGCAACGAGCCTAGGTTTCTTCGGAAACCATGTGTCCGCCATCCATCCGCCTATGTACATCGCAAAGAAGGCTACGACGTATGGCATGGATGCGTAAAATCCCATTGTCTTGAGATTCATGCCGTGCTGCTTGACGAGGAAGGTGCTGATCCAGGTGGTCATGCCCCAGTATATCATGAGCATCAGGGTGTAGCTGGCTGTGAAGAGATAGAATTGAATATCCGTTGCGTAAGCCTTGCTGCTGTACTTCTTTCCATGCTCGCTCGCCTCCACACTCACGGCGGCGGTGATCATATCGTACTCATCTTTTTTCACCTTTCCCCTTTCGAACAGGGTCTTGGGAGAATCTGCCACATACTTCTTCATCAACCAGTAGCAGAGAATACCGGGGACCGCGAGGATGAAGAACACCGGCCTCCATGACCCTTCGAAG
>DATJBN010000009.1:0-7960 GCA_035515335.1 Syntrophales bacterium
ATGATCAACCGTGGTATTATGTGAGGAATCTGGTTCGTCTCTTGGGCAGGATCGGAGGCGATGAGCACACAAGAATCCTAGGGCCCCATCTCTTTCACAGTGATCACCGGGTACAAAAGGAAGCCGTTAAGAGCATCAGTCAGATGGGGGGTAGAGCGAGGGCAGAAATGCTTCTCAAAGCCATGCCGGATTGCGACGATCGGGTCAAGCCCGGCATCGTTGCGGCACTGGGTTCTCTGAAATATCGGAATGCCGTAAAGCCTCTGATTGAACTCTTTAAATCAAAGCAGAACCTGCCCGAGGATATAAGAGTGGACCTGCAGGAAAAGATATGCCTTGCCCTGGGAAATATAGGAGACAAGGAGGCTCTATCCTTCCTCAGGGGGATCCGCAAGCAGAGAGGTTTCCTCAGAAAACCCTATCACCCCGCCGTGAGAGCCGCAGCGGCAAAGGCGCTGAGTCGCATTGTCGCCAAGACTTGACCGCTAGGATCCGGCCTTACTCAGATATTTATCAACAAGCTCCTCTATCTTTTTCCGGTCCCAACCTATGTACACGTCCCTTCTCTCGATTATGAATGCCGGATATCTGCGCAAGCGGTGAATGAGTGATTTGTATATCCCGCGCGGCGACAGGGCGTCGGTCAGGCGTATCCTTATCCGGTGCTTGTAGAGCTGCTTGAGTTCTCCTAAGCTGTCCGAGAGCCTCAGCATCTCATCTTTCAACTCTGCAGGATAATCCTCGATGTCTCCCTTATTCACTTCCTTGCCAAGGCCCGACTCACGGAAGATGACATCACACCTTGAGCAGTGACCGAAGGTGGTAAGAAGATTGCTTACCACCTCTACGGATATTGCCTTCATATGTTCATTGTCCTTTTCCCCGGCGGGAAAAGCAGCGTTATTCCCGCCTGCTGTTTCTGACACAGCCGCAAGCATTGCGTCACCTTACATCGTTAGTTTAAGAAACGTACAACCTTTCGTCAATGGGAAAAGAATCTGCAAGAAGTGAGCGGAAACGGGAAGGTGTAAGTCAGGCGGAAATGCAATCAGTACGTATCAGGCCTCAGGAATAATTCTTCAGGTACCCTTCTATGTATCGTCTCACCTTTTCCCGGGGCTGGTATATCCCGAAGTGGCCTTCACAGAGGATATCCGCCTCGAGAGCTATGAGTTTTTTCATCGACTCCTTCCATTTGCCAATGTCCGACCTGAATATCTCCAGAAAAGGCCCATGGATGTCCTGTCCGAATAGTATGCGCTTACCACCACGGTCGATATATACGACAATGGAACCCGGCGTGTGTCCTGGAGTATGGAGGCAATGGAGTTCCGCCTCGCCAAAGCGGAGTACCTCGTGTTCCCCCATCAGTCTCCTATCTACCGGCGTAGGGGACAGGAACATCCCATAGCAACTGGCGGCGGTTCGCGTGCTGTCGCCTTCTTCCAGGGCGTCCGCATCGAGGTCATGCATCACTATACTGCATCCGAACTGGTCTCTGAAATACGAAGCCGACCCGATATGGTCGATGTGGTTGTGGGTGAGAATCAGCGATGATATCTTCTTCGGATCGAGGCCCAGGTCTTCTATATTCCCCTGGAGTATGCGAGAGCTGCCGCCCGCGCCGGCATCGATCATGACCAGTTCTCCGCCACAATCTACGATAAACGAAGTGGCATCCTCCCCTCGCGATATATCGGGGCCCCCGATCAGGTATATGCCTTCCGCAATAGCCTTCCCCTCCCCCATCGTCCTTCACCGCCCTGTCTTTATTGTCATCCGGTCCTCGAAGAATTCAGAAGCCTGCGGCCTACCCGATTCGACCGTTTCCTGTATCTTGACGCCCCTCGTCTTTATTCCGACGTCCTTTTCTTTTGTCTTCACCTGGTAGACGCCGCCCTCTTTGGCAAGGCTGATATCGCCCAGGGGAGATGTACTCGTGTAGAGGATGATGTGTTCTTCACCGAACGGCGGGCTGACTTCGAGCTCAAACCTGTCGTCCCCGGAGGGGATTTCATATATGACGCCGCCGTTGAAGTAGTTCTCTTTTCTGTACGGATTGGGAAGGATCTGCAGCGCATCGCCTTTTGCATCCTTATAAAGTACGCGCGCGTAAAACGGTTTGTTGCCTTTTATGTAGATCCTGACCCTGTCCCCCTTCTGATATTTCTCCTTGTCGGTCCAGATCCGAACAAGGAGAGGCAGTCCCGGGTTGTCGCTCCCCAGTCTCCCCGCCACAACCTCCTTGACCGCTTTCTCATCCGGGATGACCTCCGCCTTGATTTTTGTCTTCACGCAATCGCCGCTTCTTTCATCCTTGTACCAGAGGCTTTGCTTCACTTCCAGCACCTTGACAGAGGCATTCGAGTATGCCTTGATCATATCTTCTTCGATCGTAAGGTCCTTGACCTTTGTCTCGCTCTTCACGTATGTTATCGCATACTCGACCGCGTTCCTCTTGGCATCCGCCATGGCGGTCTGCTCCGTCTGCTTTCTGGATTTGTCCTCTCCCATGCAGGCATAGCCTTCGCTGTCCATTATCGTCGACTGGATAGCATAGGCATTCGTAAAAGCAGATAAACAGATCAATATGGAAAGAATCGCTCTTGTCATGTCTCGCTCTCCTCGTTGAATGTACCGATCACGTTATTAACATCATATATGTTGTGCCGCTTCAAGTAATCCTTTATTCCGTCAATGATGTCCACCGCAGCAGCGGGATTGACAAAATTGGCTGTTCCGATTTGGACAGCCCTTGCACCCACTATAAGAAACTCCAATGCATCACTTGCACTCACAATGCCGCCGATCCCGATCACAGGTATCTTAACCCTCTTAGCCGCCTGCCATACCATTCGCAAAGCAATAGGCTTTATGGCAGGACCCGAGAGACCACCGGTTATGTTTCTGAGATGGGGTATCCTTTTTTCGACGTCCACAGACATGCCCGTCAAGGTGTTAATGAGCGATACCGCGTCGGCCCCTCCAGCCTCCGCGCTCTCCGCAATGAGACAGATGTCCGTGACGTTTGGCGTAAGCTTCACTATCAGCGGCAGGTCTGTTGAACGTCTCACCTCGCGAGTCACGGCGTAGGCCATATCCGGATCACAACCGAATATGACGCCGCCCTTCTTCACATTGGGACAGGAGATATTGATTTCAAGACCCGCAATTCCCTTTGCTCCGGAGAGCAATTCAACGACCTTCCTGAAATCATCTATCGACTCCGCAAACACGTTTGCAATGACCGGCACATCGAATTGCCTGAGGAAAGGGAGTTTATCTTCTATAAACGCATGTACACCCGGATTCTCGAGCCCAATGGCATTGAGCATCCCGCAGGGGGTCTCCATTATCCTGGGAGGATCGTTCCCCGGCCTCGGGAGAAGCGACACGCCCTTCGCAACGATTGCCCCCAGTCGATTTAGATCGACATAGGGTACATACTCTTCTCCGTAGCCGAAGGTGCCCGAGGCGGTCATCACGGGATTCTTGAGAGTCAAACCGCCGATGCGAACTTGCATTTCCGGGCCGATATTATCCATATGTCTCGTCTCTCAATCGTCGGCGACCACGGCGATCAGTCCCAGCGGATATCGCCGATCTCAAAAACCGGACCGTCCACGCACACACGAGCCCGCCCCTTTCCACAGGCGTCCTTCAACAGAACGGTGCAGCCCAGGCACGCCCCGACGCCGCATGCCATGCGCTCCTCCATCAGCACCTGACAGGGTATCTCCCTGCCCAAAAGAATCCCCGAGAGCTGCCTTAACATCGCCCGCGGGCCACAGGCATATATCCTTGACCCGGCATCATACGATGAAGCGTCCTTCGCGAACCTCTCTGTTATCTCTCCGCGGAAACCCGCTGACCCGTCATCCGTGCTCAATATCATCTCGTCACACACCTTCTCGATCCTGTCAACGCCGATGAGGTGAGCCCTGCTTCTCGCGCCGTAATAGCAGACGATTCTCGCGTCCTTGCCATGTGCCTGATTCCTGTAGCGGGCCGCAAGGCACGTGATCGGAGCGACCCCGATGCCGCCGCATAAGAGGACAACCGTTCCGGCATTGCCGTCGACATCAAACGGCCTGCCGAAGGGACCATAGATATCTATGGAATCACTCTTTTTCAGGTTAGCAAATAGCCTGGTCCCCTTCCCCACTGTTTTGTAAAGTATCTCAACCGTTGCTTCGCCATTTTCCCTTTCAAAACGATAAACACCGAACGGCCTTCCGAGGAGCGGATCTATCCGTCCGGTCTCGCGCACCATCACGAACTGCCCGGGCATGGGCGTCCCAAACGATCCTGGAACTGCCATACGGAGGAGGAAATGATCCGCACCCATTTCGGTGTTCTCAATGATTCTACCGTTCATCGGAAATCCTGCAACCCATCCGGCCTACAAATTCCAGCAATCGCGCCATATCAGCGCACATGACCATCGCATCATCTCCCGATTCGGTATAATACTTCGGCCTTACATCCGTAACCTCAAAACAGAACTTCTCGTAAAGCTTTTTTGCGCCGAGATTGGACCTACCCACTTCGAGGGTGCAGAGGGTGACGCCTTCGCGGATGGCAAGACAGATCATGTGTATCATGAGCAGAGAGCCGATTCCGCGCCTCCTCAGATCCCCCTTGACGCATATCTTGTGGACTTCTAACTCACCCGCTGCTACCCAGTATACGAGATACCCGCCCACATCACCTTGACCGGCTTGAACTCGCGCTACAATACAGCGTGAGATCGGTATCAGAAGCTCACGCGCGAACACCTCTTTCGACCAGGGCGTGGGGAAAGTCGATTCTTCTATAGCTACGATCTCATCGAGATCGCCTTCTGTCATATCAGCAATTTCAATCGATTCTTGATTCATCTGGCTCGCATGCCAACATCCTGAGGAATGCTGTAGGGAGGGAGGCGCCATCTCTATCATGCGAGGCGTGGCACTGACTCACGGAACAAGCTCTATTCCACTTTCTTGCTCAACACCTCGCTCGCCAGGTAGATATTTTTCTTGCCGTAGTCCTTTATGTAAGAGGCAAAATCCTTCAGCTTCATTTCATTTCTTTTCTCGTCAAGCTTGAGGAGCATAGGGAGATTCACGCCCGTCACTACCTCCACTTTTCCCGACTTGAGGAAGGAAAGCGAGATGTTCGAAGGTGTACCGCCGAACAGATCAGTAAGTATCAACACACCCTGGCCCTGATCGAGCTTCTTGATGAGCTGGCTCATCTCTTTTTTTATATCCTCCATCCCCTTCTTCTGATCAACGGAGACGTGGCTCACTCCCTCCAACTTACCTTTGATCAGTTCTGCCGCCTTTACGAGCTCACTGCCGAGGTTGCCGTGGGTTGTTATGAGAACGCCGATCATCGTCAGTCTCCCCTTGCTTTTTTTCGCAGAGCTGTAGGCTAATTTATGTGACCTCGACTTGTCAAGGTTCATTTTTTGCGTATCGTCGAGAGGAACCAATCTCGGCATGAACGGGCATGTATATCTCATTTGCTGGTCAAGCATTTTAACTTGACACGCAAAATTCGTTTATCTATAGTCATGACGCTCTTGTGAATCAGCACTTGCGAAAATTACGATCAGTGAGACCATAGACGTCCCCACTTCTTCGGCAATGGGGTTCTCTTATGCGAACTACCGGCTGCCGGATTCAACCCGACCACGAGGACAAGAAATCCCCCGAAGCGATTTTCGAAAGCGCTCATCGCAAAATATTATTTGACAAGGAATCATATACGGGATTAGCTTTAAATGTCTCGTGACGAGGCGGCTTTTACGGGTTGGCAAAAGCTAAATAATTTATCTAATTAGAAGGAAGGTTGGTAATGACATCAAACAAGAGACTCCTGAAATGGGTAGAGGAAATGGCGCACCTCTGCAAGCCTGATCGCGTGCACTGGTGTGACGGATCGAAAAAGGAATACGACGACTTGTGCGATCTTATGGTCAAGTCGGGGACCTTCATCAAGCTGAACGAGGCAAAGAGGCCGAACTGCTTTCTGTCGAGGTCCGATCCCGCCGATGTGGCGCGGGTTGAAGAACGCACGTTTATCTGCTCGAAGAAGAAGGAGGACGCAGGCCCCACGAATAACTGGCATGACCCGGAAGACATGAGAAAAATTCTGACCGGCCTCTTCAACGGCTCCATGCAGGGGCGAACGATGTATGTGATACCCTTCAGCATGGGGCCCCTGGGATCGAAGATCGCCCATATCGGCATAGAGATAACCGATTCTCCGTACGTTGTCGTTAACATGAAGATAATGACGCGCATGGGAAAGGAAGTCCTCGACATCCTGGGAAAGGACGGAGCCTTTGTTCCCTGCCTGCACTCGGTAGGAAAACCCCTCAAGCCGGGCGACCAGGACGTCGTCTGGCCTTGCAATAACGAGCACAAGTACATCGTGCATTTTCCCGAGACGAGGGAGATATGGTCATTCGGAAGCGGCTATGGGGGAAACGCGCTCCTCGGGAAGAAGTGCTTCTCGCTTCGCATCGCGTCGGTCATGGCCCGCGACGAGGGATGGCTGGCCGAGCACATGTTGATACTGGGGCTCACGTCGCCCGCCGGCGTAAAGCGCTACATAACGGGCGCCTTCCCCAGCGCCTGCGGAAAGACAAATCTCGCGATGCTGATACCGACCCTTCCCGGCTGGAAGGCGCAGACAGTGGGCGACGATATCGCCTGGATGAAGTTCGGCCCTGACGGGAAGCTCCATGCCATCAACCCGGAGTATGGTTTTTTCGGTGTCGCACCGGGCACGTCGATGGCATCCAATCCCAATGCAATGCTCAGCATGACGAAAAATTCGATCTTCACGAACGTCGCTTTGACACCTGACGGCGACGTCTGGTGGGAACAGATGACGGACAAGAAACCTGAGAGCCTCATCGACTGGAAGGGACGGCCCTGGACACCCACTTCCGGCCGCGAGGCCGCACACGCCAATTCGCGATTCACGGCGCCTGCAGGCCAGTGTCCTGTCATCGATCCGGCGTGGGAAGACCCCAATGGCGTTCCTATCTCCGCCTTCCTGTTCGGCGGACGGAGGGCCACTGTCGTTCCCCTGGTATACGAGGCATTCGGCTGGCAGCACGGAACCTTCATGGGCTCTGTCGCCAGTTCGGAAAAGACCGCCGCCGCCGCCGGGACGATAGGCGATTTGCGGCGAGACCCGTTCGCAATGCTGCCTTTCTGCGGTTACCACATGGGTGATTATTTCAAGCACTGGCTGGACATCGGCAGGCAGACGGATGTAAAGAACCTCCCCAAGATCTTCTACGTAAACTGGTTCCGCAAGACCCCGGACGGCAGATGGCTGTGGCCGGGTTACGGCGAGAACAGCCGTGTGCTCAAGTGGATCTGCGAGAGGATCGACGGAACCGGAAAGGCGGTCGAAACCCCTATCGGCTACGTGCCGGCCCCCGGCGCCATCGATCTTTCGGGACTTAACATATCCGAACGGGACATGACGGAGCTCCTGAGAGTGGACGTTGACGCATGGCTACTGGAAGTGGAAAGCATAAAGAAACACTACAGTCAATTCGGAGACAGGCTCCCGAAAGGCCTGAAAGATGAATTGAGCGCCCTTGAAAAAAGATTGCTCAAGGCAAAGAAATAGTGTCTACTGATAGTATGGAATGGTTTGATGCTTCACCGCACGTGTGAAGTTTTCTATCTTCTATACCTGAAAGAGACACCATGGCGGCCGTCGGAGACAATTCCGGGGATGCGAAGAACTGGATATCGGGATTCCTCCGCTACGTAAAGGCGGTATGCAGCACCGTGCTGGAGGCAGGAATCCTGATCGTTGCCGCGTTTGCGGTCTACGCTTTCCTCCTGTACTTCGCGAAGATGATCTGGAATGTATATATCGCCACAGACGTCGGCCGGTATTACTTAACAGCGTTTCCCGTGCCCGCCCAGAGAACGGCCAGAAT
>DATJBN010000010.1:0-22858 GCA_035515335.1 Syntrophales bacterium
ATCAGTAAACGCCACCATGGAAGGCGTTGTCCTGCTCCCCTCCTGATTCGCTATTACAACGGGATCTCCTCCTTCCATGACGGCGACACACGAATTCGTCGTCCCTAAATCAATCCCTATAATCTTTGCCATGATTGATAATCCTCCTTAAAATATATCTAATTTCCTTCCTTATAATTCCTCAGTATTTTCTTTTTTTGCCCGCTTGGAGATCGACACCTTGGCCGGTCTCAATAACCTGTCATGCAGACGATACCCTTTTTCAAGTTCCTCAACGACCTTGTTCCCTTCGTGGGCGGCGCTGTCAACCTGATAAACAGCTTCATGCAAGTTAGGGTCGAATGTCTTGTCAACGCAGTCAATCTGCTCTACACCGTGTTTCCCCAGACATCCCAAGAGTTGATCCTGAAGGAGCTTCAATCCTTTCTTGAAAGAATCAGAATATCCATAGTTCTCCGCATGCTGCAATGCCCTGTCCATGCTGTCCACAAGTGGCAGGATATCCCTTATAATATTCTCGTTGCCGTACTTTATGGACTCAGCCTTTTCCTTGGCTGCGCGCTTTCTGTAATTCTCGAGTTCTGCGACCGCACGAACGTACTTGTCGTAATTTTCCGCAGCTTCCTTTTCCTTCTCCTGAAGCTTCAGCATTATATCCTCTGTGCCAGAGGTCTTCTGTTCTTCTTCCCCTTCACTTTCGAGGACAGCCGGTGTCTCCTGCATAACCTCTTTTTTTGCCTTATGACCCATATGGCGTTGATCCGTTATGAGAGCTGCCGTCAGCCCTCTTTGTCATCACTTTGCATCCGGTTTCTGAAACAGCTTGTAATCCACCATTTCGCAAATCACATGTCCTACCGTTATGTGGACCTCCTGGACTCGCGGCGTGCTGTTGGAAGAAACATTCAGCGAATAATCGACCATTTTGACTATATCGCCGCCGTCCTTCCCTGTCATACCTATGGTAATCATTCCTATCTTTTTCGCGGCTTCCATGGCCTTTAGTATATTAGGCGAGGCGCCGCTGGTGCTTATGCCCCATGCTATATCGCCTGCCTGCCCTATCGCCCTGATCTGCTTGCTGAATATCTCAGAGAAATCATAGTCATTGCCTATGCTCGTGATCACTGAGGTGTCAGTAGTCAATGCTATCGCCGGAAGGGGAGGCCGCTCTATCACAAAACGATTTACAAACTCTGCGGCAAGATGCTGAGCATCGGCCGCAGAACCGCCGTTCCCAAAAAGCAGGATCTTATTGCCAGCCTTCAAGGCAACCGTTATCACTTCAATCACACTGACGATACCTTCCAGGTTCTCCCCAACGAAGATATCTTTCAGATTACTGCTCTCTTTAAATATTTTTACAATATGATCTTCCATGTGAAAGTATGCGGTCTTGCTTTCAAATCGGGCAATTTTCGGAAGTAATATATTTATCCGCCTATCCCATGTCAAGGGAGGCTCCTGATGATAATGTAAAAAACACTTGACAGGATCGTTGAAAGAGGGCCGCACGAGCACCTCTCTCTTTAAGCCATGAGAATTATTAGGTATGATGAAAAATTGGTGTGCTTGTCAGGTTATCTTGATGAATCGTTTTCTGTTCCGAAGCTCGGCCAGTTTTCCCCTGTTCCAGTCGGATATCCTGCCGAAATACTGTGTAATTCGAGCTATGCCTTCAACGTTTTTAGAGCCGCAGTACTGACAGCTATCTTTGATGCCCCTGGACGTCATGTTGCATTCCCTGCAGGTGGTAAATTGCGGACACAAGATAACCTGATCGTTTTGTGTCCCTTTAAACACCTTGCAAACAAACCGGGCGACCTCGGATCCTGCAGCAGGATGTTCTCCAGGCCATATCTGCGTTACCCCCCCTCGGCCTATCAAGGGATGAAAAGAGCCTTCCTTCCTGGCTCGCTCAATCGGACCCAGAGAAGCGGAGGCGTTGATGTGTGTCGAATTTGTGTAATAGACATCTCCCCTCGAGATGTCGCCTCTCACGAAGTGACCGGCTCTGGGAGAGAAGTATCTCAGATCGAGCCTCGCAAAACGATAGGACGTGGTTTCCGCCGGCGTTTGTTCCAGAATAAAATTAAGTCTGTATTGTTTCTTGAGCCGTTCCGCCTCGTCTTTCATATAAGAAACTATTTTCAAGCCGAACTTCATCGCGGCGTTCGATTCATGTAACTGGCTTCCAGTGTGAATCTGCACCAGCTCGTTAAGTCCGACCATTCCGATAAGGTAGCAGGCATGATCCATGCGAAGGTATGGCGAACCGTCCCTCTTCATGGCTAGCACGGCGAGGGGCCCGTGATCACCGTACGAGAGCAGTTTCTCGATGAAATCCTTCTTTTCGACATGTGCCCTTGCCGCCTTATCCATAATTTCGGAAAGCGATGAGTGCAGCTTCGTATCGTCACCATCGGCCTTGTAGCCGAGTCTCGGAAGGTTGAGGGTTACGTTCTGTAAAGCATGGCACCTCATCCGCCACGGCGTCTTCCTGTCTCCCGAAACACGCCCCGCTTGCGGCAGACAACTGGAATACGCCTTGATCATATAATCACGGTCGAAGACGAAGCAGGTATTCCCCTTCTCTCCCGCAACGTCACAAATGAGGTTGAGAAATTCTTCATGTCCCGACGCTTGGAAGAAATTCCCGGAGATGTGAACGAGAGGTCTGGGGAAGATAAAAGGTTTCCCCGTGCCGTCGCCCTCCATAAAGACCTCAAAGATAGCCCGGGCAAATCTTCTCGCCTCGGCAACGAAATCTCCGTGAGTGCGGCCCGTCAATTCTCCACCCGGACCGATAACTGGAACATCCTGAAGGTGTTCCGGCACATCCCAGTAAATGTGCATGTCGGTATACATCGCCTGCCCGCCACGGGCAGGTGTCAGCTGAGAGAATTCGTAGATAAGCATCTGAGAGAATTGCTTCACCTCTCTTTCGCTCATGCCGGTGAGATACGGTGCGAAAGAGAAATTGACCGCATCCCAGGCAATGACACCGGCAAAATGGCCCTGAAGAATGGTGCCGAACCTGACCATGTGGGCGAGGAGTACTTCGGCATGCCTTGCAGGCTTTGCAACTGTGAGTGAATGGGGAAGGTTCAGGCCGAATTTCTTTACATATTCCAGCGACTGAAAGGAGCTGTACGGCCTGTCTATGTATCCCAGTGAGTGAAGATGGATATCACCTATCGCATGCGCATCCCCGACATCCTGGGGAAATACCTCATGGAGCGAATACTCCCTCTTTATACCTTGCGCAAGTATCAGATTCGTGCCTTCCGGGCCATGCGGGAGGTTTGCGTCTTCTTTATTTTGAAGAAGTATCAACTGCCTCACATCATAGATGGGAAATCCCAGGCGGGCATGCATCTTCCTCGCCTGCTCGAGACCCCTTTCGATAAGTTTCGCATCGACCAGTTCCCGTATCAGGGGTGTGGTTAATACGGCAATCCCTGACGATACGATCTGCTTCTCGACGTCCCGGCTGATCGCGTCCGCCGTGTCCAGATCGACGCCTGCCTCCCTGATCAGGGCGTCCACAATTTTCTGCCTGCTCCATCTTGCGAGTTCGTCGCCAGAAGTCTTTACGAACAGGGTTATATCCGTGGTTTCATCGCTTGCCATATGCGTCTATTCACTTCGGATGTAGTGATAGTCTTTTGAATTGCAGAAGAGACCTATCGACAAAAACTCGGCGATCCGGCAGTCACACGTTCGTCTTCGCAGCTCCCTCAATGGCATCGAGCATCCTTTCTGCTGCAGCGGAGATCAGAGCATCATTATCATGGGATAATGAAAAGACCCGCAGATGAACAACCCGCGCCGGTATGAACCTGTATATCTCTTTCAGCGGCTCGGGGGACGTGATGCCCGTGGCAGGGTTGAAGATATTGACCCTCTTTTCCGTCTCCGCCATCGGATTAATTGGACGCGGGTCCTGCGTCGCGAGATCGATGCGAAATGGAATGTCATTCAATTTTCCGGGAAGAAATTTCCTCAACTCCTTTTCGTAGTCCAAGGCATGTACGAACCTTGTTCCCCTCTGAATCTGGTCAATCGATATCTCCGCCGAGAAAGACATCTTCCATTTTACTTCCCTGCTGTAGAGCCTCGCCCACTCGCGACCAAGTCTCGATTTGTTTCCATCCTTCTTCCCAGGCCAGTCAAGAACCGTATTGTAAAGATGCCATTCATCACACTTGAGATATTCGTCGAGCACCTGGACCGGATTCCAGGGAAATATAATCGCCATTGTGTCCCTGAATATCTCCTGCAGATGCAAGTCAAGGGCCCTTGTCGTCCTGTGGAAATAGACGTTGGTGTAGAGGTTCAATCTTGCGTTTATGAAACGACTCAAGGCCGAGATGCCCGCCTGATGCAGGGTGAGACCGCCTTCCGTAAAAAAAGTATAGAAGCGGAGCCTCGCGATGTCTACAATATCGAGGGAGAACCCTGTCATGTAGGCGTCTCTCTGTACATAGTCCAAGTTATCCACCGTGTAGATACCCGAAAAAAGCTGTCTCAAGAGCTGCAGCCACTTCGGCAGCTTCGTATCAATTGCCTCCGGCATCTTAATCAGCAATGCGACGTGGCCGGGGTCAAGGCGTTCTCCTTTTGCAAAGGAACCGTTCGGGCTTCTCCGGATACGACGGATGATCCCGCCCAATTTTCTTGTGATGATCTCCTTTCCTATGTCTTCATGGGTTATTCCATACTGGCTTAAGAAATGGTCATCAAAGAAATGTCCGTATGGGCCATGCCCCACATCATGCAGGAGCCCGGCAACACGAAGGAGTTCTTCGACACAGTTCATCGACGGGACTTCCCTGCACACTTCTTTGAGGCTGGGATACAGGTATCTTCCGAACTCTCCGGCAACGTGCATTGTGCCCAGGGAGTGCTGGAACCGGCTGTGCTCTGCCGCGGGATATACCCACCGTGCACTCTGAAGCTGATAGATTCTCCGCAGCCGCTGCACCCAGGGGGAATCCATCAGGTCCTTTTCCGTTTTTTCATCCGGTACGTCGGCGCTGGGAACGGTAAAAGAGGTATACTGATAGATAGGGTCTGCAATCAGCGCCCTCCCCTCATAAACGTTGGCGTATTTAGGTTTCCGTTTCATCGAGTAAAAGGTTTACAATATTCTTCTTTAAATATCAAACCCAGTTTTGATACGATCGAGCAACGGCAAGCACTCTGATTCCAGTTATGCTCCGACGCAAGTCTGTTTTATCCTTGACATCTTTCCGACCCTTGCCTATCATACGTTGCACGGTAGGAGGTCTCGCTACAAACATAAAAATCAGGCTTCAGCCGCAAAGAAAATCTTAGAGTCATGGGAACAAACAACATAATATTTCTGAAAGTCATCGAATGGTTCGATCAGCTGGGAAAAGAGCTCGTCCACAGGTTGCCTGAAAACGGCTCAGGTGAAATAAAATATGGCGCACAGTTGACCGTGCGGGAGAGTCAGGCCGCCGTATTCTTCTATAACGGCAAGGCCTATGATGCCTTCGGTCCCGGCCGGCACACGCTGCAGACGGCCAATATCCCCATTCTGACGAAGGTACTGAGTCTCCCTTGGGGACTGACGAGTCCCCTTCGGGCCGAGGTCTATTTCGTGAACATGAAGGTCTTCCCCAATCTCAAGTGGGGGACGCGCGATCCAGTGGCGTTCAGAGATTCGGAACTAGGTCTCATACGCCTCCGGGCCTTCGGCGTCTTTAATATCCAAGTCCTTCAGCCTGTCCTTCTTGTCAACAGTCTAGTAGGTACGCAGGGAGTTTTTACCGCAGACGCGATCGAGGACTACCTCAATCGCGTGATCGTTTCCCGGTTCAATGACTTCATGGGAAATCATATAGACACGATATTCAACCTTCCCGCCAAATACGATGAACTGGCGACGGGCCTGAAAAAAGCGCTGGAGGAAGATTTTGGCCATTTCGGTCTGGGTCTGTCCCAGCTCTATATCGATTCAATTACTCCGCCGCCGGATGTGCAGAAGGCGATAGATGATAAGAGTCGCCTCGGGGTTTTCGATGACCTCAATAAACTCCTGAAGATGAAGGCGGCCATGGCCATGGAAACTGCATCCCAATCGCAGGGACAGGCGGGTGCCGGACTCGGCATGGGGATGGGCCTTATGATGCCGGCAATGTTCGCCGAGTCATTCAAGAGTTCTCCGACGCCGGAGACATTCAACTGCCCCGACTGCCAGCAGAGTATCCCTAAGGAAGCCAAGTTCTGTCCGAATTGCGGCCACCAGATCGTCGTCTTTCAGCAGTGCCAGCAATGCGGCAAAAATCTTCCCGCCAATGCGAAATTCTGCGTTCAGTGCGGCCGTCCTGTGGAACAGAAGCCTCAGTCTTCAAAATGCCCGAAGTGCGGTGCCGAGAACCTAGCCAAATCTATTTTCTGTAATCAGTGTGGGGAACGAATGTAAGTAACCTTGTAATATTCTGTCATTTGGCGAAGAAGCATCTTTGAGGTAAAAAACAGCTCTTCGTGGAGCGCGATGGTTACCGCAGAAGACATTCGCAAATTCACTCTCTTCAAGGATTTCCCGACGGAGGTCCTTGCCGCCATCATACCCCACCTATCACACAAGACCTTCCCGAGAAACGCAACAATCATTTATCGCGGCGACCCTGGACACTCCATGTTCATGATTCTAAATGGATCGGCTGCTGCCACACTGACCAATGATGAAGGAGTGGAGTATACGCTGTCGACGATGGCGGAAGGGGATATATTCGGCGAGATCGCCCTTCTCACCGGAGAGCCGCGCACGGCCAACGTTAAGGCGATTACTGATGTTGAAGCCCTCGAACTCAGCCAGGAAAGCTTCGACGAATTGAGAGCACGCCATCAGGTTTTGAACAACGCCTTCGTTCAATTGCTGGCACATCGGTTGGTGAAGGCGGACGTGAAGGACGTACTCCAACAGGTCATGAGCATTGAGAGCAAGGAGTTTATAGCCGGTCTCCTCAGTGTGCCCAAGCCGGCGGATGTTGATCAGTTTCTCGGCAATACCAAATGGGTCAAAAATATAAACAGCACCATCGACCGGCTGTCCAAGAGTGAGATGAATGTTCTCATCGTAGGGGAAAGGGGTAGCGGCAGGTATCTTGCGGCGAGGTTGATCCATTATCGGAACGCCGCTGTATCCGGACCTCTGCTTCATCTGCAGTGCGACAATCCTCCACCGGTAAGGAGACAAGTTCGGCATGAAAAACCGGCAGACCAAGATGAGGCATATCTGGAGTTTGCCCAAGAATCAGCCCTGTTCGGTCATGCACTGGATAACATCGGCCATGCGAAAGGTGTACGCCGCGGCTATCTGGAGCTGGCAGATGGCGGCGCACTGATCCTGGAGAACATAGAATATCTTGTTCCCAGGATTCAGAGACTCCTTGTCCATTATCTGATGCAGAGCCGATTTACACGGAAGGGTGAATCCGGCGTGTTGACGAGCAGGGTACGTATTATCGCTACTGCGACAAATGATTCTCATCAGGGGCCCGGTGCGGCAGTAATACCGGAACTTCTAAGCCTGTTGAGCACGGCAGTCGTCAGCCTTAAGCCGCTGCGGGAGAGAAAGAAAGATATTCCTCTTATAGCTGCAAGTTTACTTGAAGGGCTAAACAGAAAGTTCAACAAGAAGGTCAACGAGTTTTCCAAAGACGCATTAAACGCTCTGGTCGATCACGAGTGGCCGCTGAATATCGACGAACTCCATCAGGTGGTCGAGCGAGCAGTGGCTATCTCGGACGGGAGGAAGATCACTGATAGGCAGATCTTTCTGCATTTTCCCGCCTTCTCCACCACGGGTAAGATAAACCTTCTGAGGCTTCCGTTCTTCGACCACCTCGTTCATCACCGGTTTGTTCCGTCCGGTCTTCAGTTTGTCACGGTTCCCTTCATCGTGGGTATAATCCTTTATACGCTCTTGGGGCCGGAAAAGAATAATCCCGCAAATCTTGCCGTGTGGGCGATGTGGTGGCCCTTTATCATCTTTTCAATCGCGGTCTCGGCGCGAAGCTGGTGTGCCTATTGTCCACTTCCCGTGATAAGCAACGGCATTATTTTCCAACGACAGACGTTTCTCACTGTCCCGACATTTCTCGTGAGAAACGGCATATGGATAGGAATCATCGGCTTCGTAATAATCTTCATGACGGAGCATTTTACTCACATGTTTACACAGGCGCGCGCGACAAATGCCTTACTTTTGACAATCTTAGGCGGGGCGGTCATTACCACCTTGCTTTTCGGTAAACGTTCCTGGTGCAAGCACATCTGCCCGCTAGGAAGAGTCGTTGGTCACTTCGCTTCGCTTTCCTTCATGGAACTGGGAAGCAACAGCAATGTCTGTTCGAGTCAATGCACTACCCAGGACTGCGTTAGAGACAAGAAATGCCCAATGGGAATCCATCCGGCAGCGGCAACTGCAACCAAGGATTGTGTCCTCTGCCTCTCGTGCCTGAAGAACTGCAGCCACAAGTCCGTAAGGCTTCAGGCCCGTCTCCCCTGGCAGGAGATGATGGCGAGAGAAAGATGGGAGGTGCCGGGCGCGATGTTCACTGTCCTGATTGTCGCCTCCATCCTTGCGGTAAAGCTTCCTTCATGGATGCCCTTCGATAGGTACATCAGCCACTATATGAATTGGTTGCAAGGAGCAGAATACCTTATCAGAGACATCGCCCTTCCCACCGGCGTCCTCGTTATGTTTACACTCCTCGCGCTTGTAGCGTCAGGATTTCCCAGAATTGAGAAATGGCGGGAGTATTTCGTTTACGTCGGACATGTATACCTTTTTCTCGCCTTTGCCGGATTCCTGAATATCTACTTCCACGAGTTTGTGTACAACGGCCACAACCTGCTTCCATGGCTGATCGATGCGGCAGGACTGGGGAACCTCATCCCCGTCGACAAGCTTACGCCAAATCTCGGGACGCTTAAAGCGCTCATACCTCTATTTACCTTCGCCGGCGCCATCCCTTCCTTCGTCATGCTCAAGGCCATAGCAAAAAAATATTCACTACCAAGTACAGTCTACAGAGCGCACCAAGTAATTCTGGGAATGACGTCAATCGCGTTTCTCGCCCTTCTTTGAGGCACAACCAGACCTATGCTGTCCTCAACCTGCAACACATCGGCTCTTGTGACTCTCAATTTTTGACTGCGGAGAAGTCTGCACGGCGGTAAAGATAAAGCAGCACGACGGCCATTGCACCGTCGCCCACGGCGGCCAGCATTATAACTGTGGGCCACGCCGCAAGGTGGGCGTGGGTCGCGAGAAACAGGAAAGCAAAAATCTTCGTTGCGATTATGACTTTGACAAAGTAATAAAATTTATTTATCGCTTTCAAAATGGCGAGATTGAAGAGACCGAGGCAGAAAAGAAAAAGACCTGCCTGTCTCACAAAAAAGAAGTTCTCGATATCTGCAGCCAGAAATAATCTATAGAACAGTTCCGTGAAGAAAAAAATGAAAACCCCGATGAGCAAACTGTGCAACCCGACAAGCAGGACGAATACCGCGAGATGCCGCACACTCCTCGGTGCGGACCGCATGTCGCCAAGCGCACCATTACCCCATTCAAACTTCACTGGTTCTATCTCCTTCAAAGAATATCAAAACATCATCTCTACTTCACACACACCGCGGGACTTATGCACGGTGACGGTACCGCACTTCATGGCAAGCGCCAGCATTGCCTGGTTTTCAGACAGAATATCTGCTGTAAAACCTCGCAGCCCTTTTGACCGAGCGTATTCTACCATGCTCTGTTGCAAAGCGGAACCGAGGCCCTCCTTTTTCCACTCGGGTCTTATCATATAGGCCACATCTGCCATATTGTTTGAGGGATTAACCACGTAACAGGAACTGCCGATAACTCTTTCTTCTTCAAGATGACCCACAGTTGCTACAAAAGCCATCTCCTTGTCATAATCCACATTACAGAGATACTCCGCATTGGAGACGGAAAGAGACTTCAGATTCTTAAAAAATCGCGTGTACACATCGCGCGGCGTCATATGATAGAAGACATCCTGGAGTCCCCCCACATCAGTGGCCTTTGCCGGACGAATGGTAACCTTTGTGTCATTCTTCAAGGTCACTTCCTTCACTGCTTCATCCGGATACGATGTCCTGCTCATGATTGTCTGCTCTTCGCGCAGGTAGCCGAGACGTTTGGCTTCTGCCAATAGCCAGTGCCTGAATGATGGGTGGGCAATCTCGATCAGCGCCAACGCCCTCTCGCGAATTGACTTGCAGAATAAATAAGCGTAGCCGTATTCGGTAATAACGTAATGGACATCGGAACGGGGGATGGTAACCCCCTCTCCTTCATGGAGCAGCGGGCGAATTCGTGACTGGCTTCCGTCTTCTGTCGTTGAAGCTAGACAGATGATTGGTTTGCCTCCAGGAGACGTCGAAGCACCACGTATGAAATCCGGTTGAGTGGATACGCCGCTGTAAAGTTCACCTTCGAACTGATCGGCGCACACCTGCCCCATAAGGTCTATTGACCACGCTTGCGTCACCGAAACCATCTTATAATTTTCCGCGATCACGGATGGATCACATACATATTCGATTGGATGAAAGGAAAACAAGGAATTCTTGTTGATGAAATCATAGAGCCGGCGGGTTCCCATGCAATAGCTGGCAACAATCTTTCCCTGATGGATTGTTTTTGCTTCTCCTGTAACAACACCCCCCTCTACTAAATCAATTATTGGATCCGTAATAACATCGGAATGAATGCCCAAGGCACGCCGGTTAGTTAAGTACTTGAGCATTTGATTGGGAATTCTCCCCAACCCAATCTGAAGCGTTGATCCGTCTTCTATAATCCGCGCAACGTATCGGGCAATCTTCTCGGATACGGCGTCTTCCACTGCAGGGTGAAGATATTCAATGATCGGCGTTTCAACAAATACCATCTTGTCGATTCGATCTACTGAAATGAGAGTATCCCCGCGCGTCCAAGGCATGTTAGGATTTATTTCGGCGATCACCCTACGCGCATTATTCACAATAGTGGATGTAATATCGGTGGAAACACCGAGGCTCACAAAACCGTTCTCATCCGGCATGGTAACCTGCACAAGGGCGAGGTCGATGGAAATGCCGCCCCTTTTTATCAGGTGGGGAACTTGAACGAGCGAAATGGGGATATAGTCAGCCTTGCCCTGCTTTATAACCTCACGTGTATCACTGCCGACGAAGAAAACCTTGTGATGAAATTTTGTGTACGGACGGCCGTCCGCACGAGGAATAGCGCCGTCAACGAGGAAATGGTAAAGGTGCACATCTTTGAGTTTATCACCTATGCTCTCCAATGTCTGCACCAGGACTCTGGGTGTCGCGCAAGCTGTTCCAACAAAAATCCTCTCGCCGGATGAAACGGACGCAAGGGCCTCCTCAGCCGTTGCAATCTTGTCTCCCAGAGCTTGAAGAATGTCGCGGGTTGAAGACGCTCCGTTGTTCATCCATTTGCCCTATTTGTTGGTCTACAGTTCAGGTATTCCAATCATCCGGCAGAATTTTCTCGTATCAGGGTTGTCCGCCTGGCAGGTGCTACATCTCATGCCAGCACCTTAATCCTTGCTGTACGTCTCAAGAATTCTATAAATAGAAGTGCAAATGTGAGATCAACTACTCCACACAAAGCAAGTAATAGAGGAATGTTACCGACGAGATAATGATAGGACAAGACAAAAAATACGAGTATCTTTGCGATGATTCCAATCTTTACTATGTCATGATTCTTAGAGAGGTCCCTTGAAACCCAGTAATAGCCTATCCCGAAAGCAAACACTAAAGCCATAGCCAATTGCATTACGGCTGCATAGTTCAGCGGTTGCATTTTGAGTAAGGCGAAAGCCTCAGCACTCCAGAAAAAAAACAAAACGCCTGCTCCCCAGTTCCAAAAGGCGCCAACAACGAAGAGTTTTCTATAGTATGCTTTCTTATACATGGTTTCCTCCTTCTGTGGAAATAGCGGAATAGTTATCCACCCAGAGTAGCCAGCGCCTCTTTTGTCTGTTTTAAAAACACATCGGCTTCGCATTCTTCAAAGAGCTGCGCCGCATTGGTCATGTATTTTCTCGCCTGTTCGGGCTTCTTTCTGATCTTGTAGAGCTGCCCTAGGTCAAGATAACACTGGCCTAACAAACCCTTGGCCCCAATTTCCTTCGCAACCTCGATGGCCTTTCGAAAATTTTCCTCCGCCCTCTGAGAGGCAAAGGGGACTGTCTTGATCAGGAAGCCGATATTCTTTGCCAGGAAAGAAATATCCTTCTTGCCGCCACCCTGAGCAATTTGCAAGTAGACCCTGGCTAGCAGATAGTAACTGTGGATGATGCGGTACTTGCTGTCGTTCACAAGAAGTACCTCTCGCACCTCTTCCATCTGATCTATTCCCTTCTGCAGATCTCCCTTGATTATGGTAATGACGCTGTTGAAGCCTTGGGCTGCGGTCCCAATCTTTTCATACCCGTGCGTCTCGTCAAACTTCGTTATTTCCTGAAGGACGCGGTCGGCCTCTTCATACTGCTCGTTACCGACGTATGCATACCCAAGCATGACCTTTATTGCGAGCGACGCTGCCGGCTCCAGGGCAAAATCACGAATGGCCTCGAGCGCACATTCAATAGCGGCGGGGAAATCCCCTGCAGCCGCATGACTCCACACGAGAACGAGGTAACCGTCGGTTATACAGCCCACATAGAACTGCTTCCTGCCGTAGTCAATGAAGGCTCTGCCCAGCTCTCTTGCTTTCCTCGCCTCACCTCTTGCAAAGTACGCCATGCCTAGCGCCGTGGAAGATATCCGGTATACGTCCGGATCGGTCTTATATACTTTAATCTGCTGCAGCCTCTCTGCGAAGGCTATTGCTTCATCAAGACGTCCGAGGTCTGCACAGGCGAAGGTTAAAAACGCCAAGCCGTAGCCGATGACATTCTGGTCTCCGCTCTCCTCACCCAATTTCAGGCCCTTGTACGAATACTCGTAGGCCTCTTTCAGCTTGTCCCTGTATTCCAGCGCTCCGCCCAGCCTGACATAAAGCATGCCCAGCCTTGCCTTGTCGCCGAGCGATACCGCGAAATCCTCATGCACTTTCAGGAATTCTTCGAGTTCGTTGTAGACGGCACGATGATGATACACTACAGCCCATTTCAGGATAAGGTCGAGGAGAAGCAGTTTCTCTTCCTTCGATTTCCCGGTTTTGGCAGAGAGAAGTTCGAACGCCTCCTTATAATACTGATGGGATTCATCGAGTGTGTATCTCTTGAGACTCTTCTCACCGGACTTCATCAGGTAGTCAACCGCCTTCAAGACCGATGTGCCGCGCCGGAAATGGAAGGCTAGGGTCTCATAGAATTCGGGAAGCCGGTCATGAAAGAGCTGCTCCATGATCCCGCCTATCCGCTCGTGGATGACTCGCCGCTCCCTCTTAAGGATGCCGCTGTAAACCACCTCCTGAGTCAGCGCATGCTTGAAGATGTACTCCATATCAGGCTGAAGCGCCTTGATCCTGATCAGATCCTGACGCTCGAGGCTGCTGAGCGGCCTGTCGATGGGCTCTTTCAGCTTCGTTATCCTCCCCAGGATCTCATACAGAAAGGCGCGGCCGATAACGGCTGCTTCCTGAAGGACTCGTTTTGCCTTTTCATCCAGCCTGTCGAGTCTCGCCGTTATGATTCCCTGAATGGTAGGTGGTATATCGGCCTCTTTCAAGGGCCTAACAAGGTTCCACCCTCTTTCGTCACGGACAAGCGTGCCGGATTCAATCAAAGAATTTACGACCTCTTCCAGGTGGAACGGGTTTCTCTCCACCTTTGTCTGTATGAATCTCATGAGGTCCGTCGGTATGCGCTCTGTTTTGAGGAGTGATTCCAGCATATCCTGCGCTTCGGAGCCGGAGAGGTCATACAGTCTGATCTCCTGGTACAGCTTACCCAGGCCGTTAACCTGCTGGGCGGTGAAAAGGCTGAAGGAAGGCCTGTAGGTGCATAGGACAAGCGCCGGGTATCTGAAGTCTGCGAGTACATGATGCATGAGTTCCACGAAGGACGGGTCCGCCCAGTGCAGATCCTCCACACAGATCACCATAGGGCCTATTCGCGGGATGGATGCGGTGAAGATCCTTTTTGCCGCTTCATGGAGGCGCGCCTTCCAGAAGTCGGGGTTCACTCCTTCTATCTCCGGATATTTGAGAGAGTAAAGACTGCCCACATAGGGTATAAGGTCTTTGCGGTCGCCGATGAGGTCGTTCGCCCCGGCTTCCACCTTCTGTCTCACGATATCGACCGTGTCACCCTCGCGAACCTGCCAGGCACGGCTCAGGAGGTTGACGAGAGGAAAATAAGGAATGTTCTGGCCGTATGGATAGCAATGTCCTTCTCTCCAATGGATGTCTTCAGAGCGTAGCGTCGCCTTGAATTCTTCTACGAGTCTGCTTTTTCCAGTCCCTGCTTCACCGATAATGGAAAAGACCGCCCCTTTCCCCTGCTTCAGATTGTGTATTGCTTCCTGCAATTGAGCCATCTCCACCTTGCGCCCGATGAGCTCCGACCTCATTCCGGATAGGCGGTGCGTCTTGGTCGGCTTTTCTTTTGGTGACAGGACCCTGAAGATCCTTACCGGCTCTGTCTTGCCGTTCACAGTAGCAGGTTTCATGGTTTCGAAGTTGAAATTGCCGGTAGCCCTGCGATACGTATCCGTGTCGACAATAAGCTCACCGGGCTTTGCCAGAGAGGAGAGTCGGAAGGCGGTATTAATCGTGTCTCCCAGAACGCCGTGTGTTCCCTTTTCCAGGTTGATGTCCCCTGTTACGACGAGACCGGTGCAGATTCCCGAGTGCATCGCCAACGGCCCACCGATCTTCTCTTCATACTGCTTGCTCAGCGATTTGACGACTGCATGGATGTCGAAGGCCGCTTTGATGGCCCGCACAGGGTCGTCTTCCTGGGCTGAGGGAACACCGAAGAGCGCCATTACTGCATCGCCGATATACTTCTCCATGAAACCTTCGTACTGGCTGATGACCTTGTTTAAACCCTCCAGTACATGCCCCATGATCTCCTTCACTTCTTCCGGGTCGAGCTTTGCCGACATGGCTGTGTAACCTGAAATATCGGAGAAGAGAACCGTAACGTGCTTGCGCTCACCCTCGGGCGCGGGGACAGCCTTTACCTCTTTGTCGGGCTCGTCCAGCCTCTGGCCGCAGCTATCGCAGAATTTGCTGCTCGCCTGATTTGTCGCTCCGCATTGAGTGCATTGCAGCTCTAATTTGCGCCCGCACTCCTTGCAGAATTTTGCGCCTTCTCTGTTCTTAAACTGACAATGGGGACACTTCATCTCTCGATTCTCATTTCAGACGCTTCCCGCAAGCAGGAATTCTTTGCCAAGGATGTTTGTAAAGTTGTGATGGCGACATTTTTCTCGCACCTCATCCCTCATCGTGAAAGAAAAAAATGTCAGAAAGAACAATCCGTGCCGACGGATATATGAAAAGAATATTTCGGACTGCAAGCCTCATTCATCGGAAATGAACAACCTCATTCGGTCCCGGAGAGTCCGCAATATTCAATGGCGCGATGAATGCAACTCCTCCATTTCCTATAGCTAATGGCAAGTCTGATGGCGATTGTCAAGCATTTTTTGTCTTTTGTACCGGTACCGATCAAATTTGGAAACATGATCATCCCTCTGCGGTTGCAAATGATCGCCGGCCGTTGTATAGTCCACAAAATCAATCCTAACTTTTCACGCAATGAATTCTACAGACAATTGGCAAATCGAACATACCTGTCCTCAGTGCTCGGCCCCGGCGACACTCGACGAAACGGATCGTTTTTTCCTGTGCACCTATTGCCGTACGAAACTCTATCTCGCGACGGATGATCATTTCAGATATTTCATACCGCCGCCGCGAGATACAAATCCGCGGGAAACCGTCTATGTGCCTTACTGGCGCGTCAAGGGACTTTCTTATGCAATGCAGGAAAATGGGCTCACCCAGCGCTTCGTCGATACAACTATGACTGCTGTGAGACTGGCCGGCATACCGGCATCGCTGGGCTTGAGGCCGCAGGTCTTGAAGCTGAAATTTGCATCACCCGAAATCGAGGGGCGGTTTCTCGACATCAGGACACTCTTACCATATGTTCTGAAGAACGTTCTCTCGCTCCCGCAGATACTTGAAAAGGTCTTCGGCGTAACTGAGCTGCCCGCCCCTTCCGTTTTCCACAGCGCATTCGTCGGAGAAACGACGGGCCTGATCTATTCTCCCATGTATGTGGAAAATGAGATGCTCTGCGACTCTCTGCTCAAGCGTCCGGTGTGTTCGGCAAAGACTGCAGATGTCCAGGGACTTCTTGCCGCGGGCAACAGCAATACCTGGCAGTTAGCATTTGTGCCGACCCTCTGCCCTCAGTGTGGCTGGGATCTCCAGGGAGAAAAGGACGCCCTGGTCTTGATATGCACAAACTGCAGTTCCGCCTGGCGGTGTGAGGGGAAAGAATTCAAGAAGGTTGAATTCGCGGTCATGGAAGGCACAGGTGAGATATCCCAATACCTGCCGTTCTGGCGGATGAAGGCCCGGATAGACGGCCTCAAGGTCGACACCTACGCCGATCTCATCCGTCTAGGAAATCTTCCCAGGGCAATTACTCCCGACTTCGAGGAGAGGCCTTTATACTTCTGGAGTCCTGCCTTCAAGATCAATCCTGCCCTCTTTCTCAGATGGACGCGGCAGATGACAGTCTCACAGCCGGGAGAGAAGACGGGAGACTCGCTTCCGAAAGCCACCCTATACCCCGCCACGCTTCCGATCAGCGAAGCGGCAGAGAGCATCATGCTTGCCGTTGCGGATATTGGTGTCGACAAGCGAAGGCTGTTTCCACTTCTGCCGAAGATCCGCATCACTGTGGACGAATGCTTGCTTGTTTATCATCCTTTCATTGAAAGCCGCAACGAACTGGTCCATGCGAATATGCGATTCAGTCTGGACAAGAAATCCCTTGCATACGGCGTTGGCCTTTAGTGTAAGTATCCTTTAATTGAAGCTCTCCACATCAAGCTGCAGAGAATCTTCGATCCATAAGGAATAATAATTTTCCCCATTCGCTCGCTTGTCCCGCGGGAAGCAACGGGTAATGCAGTCGCTGCCGGATTCAGGCTGTGCCGTGCGGCTTGAAACGCAGCAGAGCTTCATTGAGGGTCTGCTCATCCAGCGACCTTTCCTTGAGTCTGCTTCGCAGCGCCTCTATCATGTACGTAATCTTCGACACTATGAGACCGCGAATCAAATAATTGAGTGCAAATTCCTGGGAGGGTTTGAGTCCTTTGATGTGGAGGGAAGTGATGATCTCTTCGATCACGGGAACTACCTGCTCGTTAATCGCTTTTTGTGAAGAAGTCAACTCACCGTCCTTCTTGGCACCCCAAACGGCCGGGACTACAAACGTAATCGGCTCAGAGAGAAGCTCCATCCTGTGATTTACGAATATATCCCAGACCACCTTTTCTATCAGCGGCCCTATTGCATCGGCAATCTTCATCAGGTCTTCCGGTTCTTCGTCGCTTGTCATCCTTGCTAAAAAATCTTTTAGTATCTTCATGAGAATTCTCCGTTCGCCTCAAGTCTGGGAATCATGCAGCCCTTTTCTAATGGTTCTTATCATCCTCCGCATCATGGTATATCCGCCTCATGAAAAAGACAAGGGGTACAGTCAACACCAGCGCGACGGACATAAGATGGAATACGTCATTGAAAGACATCATGGATGCCTCCCTTACAACCTCTTCGTATATGGCACCAAGCCCGCCCTGATGGGAAAGACCGGGATCAAATCCTCTGTACTGCAGGAGCTGCGAGGCCTGGCCGCTTCCTACCGAATACGTCGTATCGAACGGCGTAAGATGCTCTATGAGTCGGGCCTGATGAAACTGCGCCCTCCGCGTCAGGATCGTCGTGGAAACGGCCACGCCGAAGCTGCCACCGATATTTCTCACAAGGTTGAAGATTGATGTGGCATTCCCCATCTCTTCTTTTCTCATGCGTGAAAGCGTTAATGTGGTGAGGGGAATGATGATCAAGCCCACGCCAACCCCCATGACGATCCTCGGCCAGACAACGGTGTCGAAATCGGCCAGCCTGTTGAACATTGACATGAGATACGTGGAATAGGCGGTCACAAGAATACCTGCAATGACCAGCCCCTTGGAGTTTATTCTCGTTATTAGCCTGCCGACGATGGGCATGGCGATAAGACTTGCAACACCTCCGGGCGCGAGCACCAGGCCGGCGAGCGTCGCCGTATATCCCATCAGGCTCTGCAGGTAAATGGGCAAAAGGATGATACTGCCAAAGAGATTGAAGAAAACAAAAAACAGGATGACGTTTCCGAGACTGAAGGAAAGGTTCTTCAAGATCCTAAGATCAACAATAGGGTGTTCGGCAAACATCTCAACTACCACAAAGAAGATGAGCGATATGATCGAGGCAAAACAGAGCCATGTAATTAAGTCCGAAGAAAACCAGTCTTCCCTCTGCCCCTTGTCTAGCATAATCTGAAGACAACCGATGCCGACGCTGAGCAACACCAGGCCCCAGTAATCGATCTTCATCTTCGCGCCCCTGAGGTACGATGGGTCCACTATAAAGAGAAGGGTCATCAGGATGGAGACAATACCGACAGGGATGTTGATGAAGAATATCCAGTTCCATGACCAGTTGTCAGTAATCCAGCCGCCCAGGAAAGGCCCTATGATCGGCCCGAACATGATCCCGATTCCAAACATCGCCATTGCGGTACCGTGCTGCGACGGCGGGAAAGTTTCCAGAAGGATCGCCTGTGATATCGGTTGAAGGGTCCCGCCGGAAAGCCCCTGGACTACGCGGAAGACGACTAGGCTCTGTATGCTCCAGGCGAGGCCACAGAGAAGAGAACTCACGGTAAACAAGGAGACGGAAAGGACGAGAAGGCGTTTCCGGCCCAGCAGCCTCGCCAGCCATCCGGTCATCGGAACGATAATGGCATTGGCAGCCAGGTAGGATGTAATGGACCATGTGGCTTCATCGATACCTGCGGAAAGGCTGCCGCGTATGTGATCCAGGGAAACATTCACAACCGACGTATCGACGATAACCATGAGTGTGGGAAGCATCACGGTTAGCGTAACGAGCCACTTGTTTACGGTCGAAGCCACCGGGAGGTTATTCCTTCGTGATGATCGTCGGCTCGACGGACATGCCGACCCTGAGGATGTGGTTGGGATCCGTTCCCTCTTTCAAGACGATCTTTATCGGCACACGCTGGACAACCTTCACATAATTCCCTGTGGCGTTCTCAGGCGGAAGCAAGGAAAAGACAGCCCCGGTCCCGGCCATTATGCTCTGCACGATGCCCTCAAACTCCCGTTTCGGGTATGTGTCGACTCTTATCATTGCCCTCTGACCGGCCTTCACATTCTCGATCTCGGTTTCCTTGTAGTTGGCGATGATCCAGACGTCGCATAAGGGAACAACAGCCATCAGCGGTTGTCCCGCCTGAATCTGGTTGCCGGTTTCAACTGTCTTCTTTGTGATGTAGCCGTCAGAAGGCGCATAGATTTTAGTATAGCTTCTCTTCAGATCCTCCGCTTTCACTACCTCGCCTCTCTGTTTCACAACGGAGCTTTGCGCCTTGAGCGCCGATTCGGTCTGCTGTATCAGCGCCTTCTGGGTCTCAAGGGCGGCTTCAACCTGTTTCAGTTGTTCTCTGGCTGCCTCCACTTGAGCGAGGCTGACGTCATAATTAGTCTTCGCCCTGTCCAGCCGTTCCTCAGGTACAACCTCTTTCGCGCGGAGTACCTGTGCACGCTTGTAGTCGAGATCCGCCTGCTTGAGGTTCGCCTCCTGAAGCTTCAGGTTTGCCCGTGCCGACTTCACAGTGAATTGCAGCTCGAGGAGCTGCCTCTTCGTCACATCAACCTTTGTCGTAATTTCCTGGAGTTTGGCTTGCTCCGCGTTCCTTGCCGACTCTGCCTCGTTGACCCTGACCTCATAGTCCCTTATGTCAATCTCCAGAAGAACATCATCCTTCTTCACAGGCTGATTGTCGTCCACATAAATAGCTTTGACTGTGCCCGGAACCTTCGATGCGATTACATGAATCCTGCCCGTAACAAAGGCATCATCAGTGCTTACATACTTCTTTCGGTACTCACGGTAAAAATAAACGCCCGCAATCCCGACGATGAGCAAAACGAAGCACAACAGAATAGCGATCTTCTTCCTGTTGTTGTTGATAAATTCGCGCGATATGTTCATATATGCAGCCTCATAGGAAGCAAGTTACTTATACCATAAGACGAATCATCTTCGGAGGCAAAAAAAAAGGTCAGCCTGACGGACTAACCTTTTTCCATTTGTCGAAGACGCCATACGGGGAAGACATCTATCGACCCGCACCTTACAAGCCGGGGATGAGATGAAACTCCTTTGATGATGGTTTCTTAAGTACGCCGGCAGCTTTACTTGTTTTTATGCCGGTTGGCTTTCAAACGCTTCTTATATTTGTGTTTGCTTATCTTCTTCTTTCTCTTCTTTACGACACTTCCCATTATCTACCCCAAATATTCCTGATCAATAATGTTTTCAAACAAGCTGTCACTATTTTTGCAAAGCTCCCCGAAAAGTAGCGGAATCATATATGATGGAATTGCTCATGTCAATGAAAGATAAATAATTTCTTCCTGTTTCTGTTGACTGCAAAAGGTGACCTACGGCAGCCTGGAGCGGGACTACAATCTGCTGAATCAACAAAAAAAGGATGAAACGAAATGTTCTGCTTGTAGAGGTAGGTCTGTCCACAAAAAATGATAACCACTTTACTTAAAAAATGGGAGCCATGATTTCTTGGCAGGACAAAACTCTTCTATCCATTTAGAAGGAAGCTCATCCGGTCCGTAATATTGCCATTCATTATTGCCGTAAATCTGGATGTCCATGGTGCGACCGGATACATCGCGATCTATAAATCTGATAAAACGAATGCCCTTGGCAGTGCAGTTTACCTGGGTAAAAAACAAGGTCTCTTTATAATTCTCGTATCCCTTCGTTGGTTTGGATAATTTTTCCCTTTCCTTGATTCTGGATTTTACGGCGCTTTGTGATCTGGCCACCCTTTTGAGCCACACCCCGATTGTATCCTTTGAGGGATGGGTGACATTCGTCTTATTATAATAGATGTCAAAATCCGGATTTTCAAAGAGGTCGCCGACGGCAAAATGGCCGGAATGCAGCAATACCCAATCGTCACTTTCTGCATTATCGGCCCTTTGACATCCAATAGTCATCAGAGCAATCGTTATCATAACAAGATTACATATAACATACATAACATGCTTCATAACCGGACTCGCTCTTCACGTCTATATGGCGTAAGCTGCCTACATCCTCTCTTCGACATATAAAAGTACAAAAACGTACCATAAAACACCTAGTTATCAGAATATTCGGCATTTTCGCTCAAATGCTTTAATATCACAACAGCTGCAGGAAGCCCTTTTTCTTCTCTATAATCCTATTCTCTCTACGGTGCACACTTAATTGCCAGGTTCTTTCAATCTACGCCTTTTACCGCTTCGTTATTCCAACGTTCCCTCCGAAGTAATTATGTTTCCAGTATGCTCGTTTGACTATCTGCTCGGCGGCTGTTCGGGTCTCCTGTACATTGTTTTCAAGGAGATTCAATGCGTCGCCTGAGCGTCATTGAAACCTCTGCAGACGTTTACTGCCCTGGGACCGCACCCGCAATTAAGCCATAAGATCGTAACGAAAATCACAATAGGGGGCACCGTTCATAATTGTTTGAGTGCGAGTGAATTTTATTTTCGGATTGAATCCGACGATCAGTGCAGCATCCCGCCCGCAAGACAGCAGAGCCCCGTAGCCCTCCACACCCAATTCCTTGTACATTTCGGCATAGCGACAGCGAGTGACGTTAAAGGCAAATCTTTTGTCGGTCTGCTCTTTGACATCCAGTCGCAGGGCGTCCTCTCGCGTCCATGCTGATAGCCCCTTGGCAAAATGGCTGATGCTATTCCCCCCAACTGCCTTGGCAAGCTGGACGCCACCAGCCTTGGCCAAATCCTGGATAACGGGTTCCACCAGTTTTACAGTCTGTTCTTTGCCGTACTCTTTGATAAAGGCATTTAGAACGGGCATTAAAATCCGCGCTTCAATTTCTCTCCTTGCCAAAATGCTGACCTGTGATAGATCCGCCCCGGCCTCAGCCGGCAGCACCCCAAGCCCTAGATCTCTACCGACTATCAGCGGGAAAGCCGGGAGCAAACAACTACCTCCAACTATAGCCGCACTGCCGGTCATTAATTTGCAAAGCATCCTTCGAGAAATTCGTCTCGCTTCTTTTTCCTTTTTCATTGTTGTCTCCTTTCTAAGAATCCGAGGTCAGGTTATCAGGCGGGTAATCATAGATAGGACTATGAAGGTGCCAAAGTTTCGAGACCCCGCTTAAGTCGTAATAGAATCGGATGGACAATACCTGAAATCACCCAATTTGGCAATATCAATG
Organism: Syntrophales bacterium; assembly: GCA_035515335.1. GTDB lineage: Bacteria > Desulfobacterota > Syntrophia > Syntrophales > UBA2185 > Fen-1135. The sequence goes on from DATJBN010000010.1 coordinate 22,611, forward strand.
CGTCTGCGGCATTCTGCATAAGGGTTTTGTCCAGGTGAAAACAAAGACTATAGCCTTGATTGACTTCTAGACTGATCTGGAGGTCCGGCTGGATATATGGAAGAATGCGGGAAATTGTTTCTTGAGAAGACGGGAAACTGTAGAGATGAGATAAGACCAGGTCAGTCACGGTGGTGGATTGAAGTTGCACAGCAGATTGGTGACCTGATCTTTGAAGGCTGAGTATACGGCGGGCAACCTCTTGAAGA
>DATJBN010000011.1:0-3284 GCA_035515335.1 Syntrophales bacterium
CGGTCGGCACAGAGTGCCATGCTCATTATTCTCGACGCTATGACGCGTCTGCTTGCACCGATCCTTTCGTTCACTGCGGAAGAGATATGGTTTGCCCTGCCCAAGAAAGATGGCAGTGAAGCAAGCGTTCATCTCACTCAATTCCCGGCCGCTGATCCTGCGAACATGGACTCTCGTCTGGCAGATGGCTGGAGTAGGATGATCGCTCTCAAAGGAGAAATTTCGAAGGCGATTGAAATAGCAAGAAAGAATAAAGTGATGGGGCACTCCCTGGACGCCCGTGTTTACGTCTCCGCGACAGGCGAGCTGCGAGCGTTTCTGGAATCCCATCTCGAGGACCTGAAAACCCTGCTCATCATCTCACAGATCGGTCTCGTGGAGAAGGATGCAATCAATGACCCGTTCGTAAGCTCTGAAATAGTCGGTTTGATGGTCGGGGTGAGAAAGACGACGGGAAAGAAGTGCGACAGGTGCTGGGTATACAGCGAGACGGTCGGAGCAAGCAAAGAGCACCCGACCATCTGCGACAAGTGTCTTAAAAATCTCTGAACACGGAATTCCTTTCTTCTGCAAGGAGGGAAGGGCGGCGGAATAATCGTGGAGGGATATTTGAAGAAAAAATATCTTATTCTTCTTGTCACGGTGGCGGTTGTTGTGCTTCTCGACGTTGCGACCAAGCACTACATTGATTCTCGCATGGCCCTCCATGAATCGTTCGCTGTCATTTCGGGATTCCTCAATGTCACATACGTCAGGAATCCGGGAGCGGCCTTCAGCTTTCTTGCCGATGCCTCGCCGGCATTCCGGTCCGTTTTCTTCCTCGTGGTCACCGTTCTTGCAATCATTCTCGTCCTCTTCTACATTGCCAGAAGCAGGTCCGATAAAGAGCCCCTAATGATATTCGCCCTCTCTCTGATCCTGTCCGGTGCCCTCGGGAATTTCATCGACAGGGTCCGTATCGGAGGGGTGATTGACTTTATCGATGTGCACATAGGTGCCTACCACTGGCCTGCTTTCAACGTTGCCGACTCGGCAATAACCGTGGGCGCATTCCTGATGCTCATCGCACTGTTCAAGCGTCCGAAGGAGCGCCCCTGACCCATGAAGCGGTTTCTTCCGAAGCTGCTCTCCCCGCAGAGATTCTTCATCATCAGTTTTGCCCTGTTGATATTGATAGGGGCATTCATTCTCTGGCTTCCTTATTCGACTACCGGGAGGCATATAAGCTTTATCGACGCCCTCTTCACATCCGCCTCCGCAGTCTGTGTCACGGGTCTTACCGTTCTTAATATCGGAGAGGATCTCTCAACCGCCGGTCAGATCGTGACCCTGTGTTTGTTTCAGATCGGCGGCCTCGGGATCATCACCTTTTCCGTTGTCCTTTTCGGCCTCATGGGCAGAGGCATTTCCTTCAAAGGAAGAGAAATATTCCAGTCCGCATTTCTTCATACCCCCAGAAGGGATTTCTACGTGATCATGAAATGGGTCTTCGGCCTCACCTTTGCGATTGAAGTCCTGGGGACGTTGCTCTTGTATGTCGGATTCTCGCGGGATTTTCCCCGGGAGCAGGCGCTCTATCAGGCCTTTTATCATGCGGTCTCCGCGTTCAACAATTGCGGTTTTTCTCTCCTTCCCGGGAAACTTATGCGCTTTCAGGGCGATGTGATCATAAATCTCACGATCATGGCGCTAGTCATCCTGGGAGGAATCGGGTTCATCGTTCAGTATGAGATAGTATCGAGATGGAGGGGATATCAGCAGAGGCTTTCCCTTCATTCGCGGATCGTTCTCATAACGACGGCAAGCCTCATCCTGGGCGGGGCCGCATTTTTCTACCTCTTCGAGATGAATCACATTTTGAAAGACGTTCCTGTAAAGACACAGATTCTTGCCTCTTTCTTTCAATCCGTGACCCCGCGCACTGCAGGATTCAATACAGTCAATATCAGTTATCTGACGAACCCCACGATACTGGTCCTGATTACGCTGATGTTTATCGGGGCCTCGCCGGGCTCGACGGGTGGCGGCATTAAGACCACGAGCTTTGCCCTCCTGCACTTGATGATCTGGAGTCGATTGAAGGGCCGCGACCAGGTTAATGTATTTGACAGGACGATTCCGCCCGAGATTATGACGCGAACCATCGCAATCATCTTCGCTTCGGCATTTTCGATTACTGTGATAACCTCAATATTGCTCCTGTTGGGAGGTGTCGGTAACCTGCCTCCCGTTGAGAGCCGGCACTATTTTGTAGAGTATCTTTTTGAGACGGTGTCGGCCTTCGGCAACGTGGGCCTCTCCATGGGAATAACGCCGACGCTCAGCGCCGGTCAGAAGCTGGCTCTAATTCTCACGATGTTTGCAGGAAGGGTGGGGCCGCTGACACTCGCTTTCTCATGGTATTCTCCGAAGAAAGGATTGACATATGCAGAAGAGTCCGTCATGGTTGGATAAGGAGGTATGATAATGGCAGCAGCGCGGCGGGTGATCGTGGTGGGCCTGGGCATTTTCGGCTCGAACATAGTCAGAGAGTTGTATGAAAACGGCTTCGATGTCATCGCCGTTGATAAAGACAAGGAGGCGGTCCATCGCTTGAAGGATTTTGCCTCGAAGGCGATCGTCGCAGACGGTACGGATAATGACGTCATGGACCATATCGGCGTTCAGGAAGACGACGTGGTCATCATCTCCTTCGGCGAAGACCTGGCGGCAAGCACGCTGATAACGCTCCACCTGAAAAAGATGAAAGTCAAAAATATTATCGTCAAGGCGCCCAATGAAGAGCATAAGCTGATACTGGAAAAGGTCGGAGCAACCGATGTAATAATCCCGGAGAAAGAGGTTGCGAGCAAGGTTGCGAAGAGCCTGATATCGCCAAGTGTACTGGATTGTCTCCCTCTTTCTGAAGGGTATATGATATTCGAGATCGCACCGCCCAGCAGTTTCCTGGGGAAAAGCATAGGTGAACTTGAGCTTCGGAACAGATATCACATTGAAGTCATCGCCGTGAAGGACGTGCTGACGGACCAGGTTCACATGGTACCGGCTGCAAATTTTGTTTTGAAGGATGGTGAGGTGCTCGTGGTAATAGCCAAGGAGAAGGATATCCAGAAGATCAAATAATCTATCGTAGCAGATGAACGCTTTTAAGGCCCGGGGGTTATAATGAGTGTCATCGTCGATTTCTCCATTTTTCCAATCGGCAAAGAAGAAAGCGTGAGCAAATATGCCGCGCGCGCCGTCAAGATAATCAAAGAGAGCGGCCTTCCCTATCGCATAGGTCC
>DATJBN010000012.1:0-5400 GCA_035515335.1 Syntrophales bacterium
CGGGGTTGATATCCCCGAACTCTCCTTCTGCGAGTGAAAAGGCCAGAACGTTTGTCGGGTAATCCCGGTTCAAGAATCGCAGGTTCAACTCCCTTATCTGGCTGTCATCAACGAACGTAAGGCTCACAAGCTTGTCAACACAGCCGAGATGTTTCATGACGGCGTGCATCTTCTGCCGAACGCGCTTCCTATCAACTCTTATTCTTTTCTGCCTGTTGTCTATTAAGATTGGCATTGTTTTCCTTCCTGCCGCCGTTCGATGCCTGAAGGACAGGATAGGGGTAGTCGATTCTCTGATGGAAGATGCCGTTAAGAATCCTCGTGAAGTTCTCCGCGATCCTGTGCAGATCGCGGAGCGTAATTTCGCATTCCTCGAGCTGGCCGTCCATGAACACCCTTTCAATTCTCTCCTTGACAAGATTGCTGATTCTGGAGGGTGTGGGATTAGAGAGCGCCCTCGACGAGGCCTCGACCACATCGGCGAGAAGTACCAGACCGGCCTCCTTGCTCTGAGGTTTGGGGCCGGCATAACGGAAGTCAGTTTCGGGAAGGGCCCGAATGGATGGATCCTTGTCTCTTTTGGCCTTTTCATAGAAGTAGGCCACAAGGCTTGTGCCGTGATGTTGTCTGATTATGTTTGTGATCGTTTTTCCAAGCTTGGCCTTGATGGCGAGCTCGCAGCCGTTTTTCACATGCGACGTAATAATGAGGCTGCTCATCCTCGGGGACAGCTTGTCATGCCTGTTTTCGTCACTCCTCTGGTTCTCGATGAAATACTGCGGTTTTTTCGACTTACCGATATCGTGATAGTAGGCGCTGACCTTCGCGAGAAGCGGATTGGCACCTATCGCCTCAGCCGCCGCTTCTGCGAGGGACGCAACGATTATACTGTGATGATACGTCCCCGGAACCTCCAAGATCATTCGCTGAAAAATTGGCTGATTGAGGTTTGCAAGCTCGAGAAGTTTTGTATCGGTCGTGTAATCGAAGAACGATTCAAAGACAGGGGCGATTCCAGCGACTATGATGCCCGAAATGGCACCACCAGTCATCCCCATGGCAAGCATTATCACTGTATTGGCTGTCAGAATATTAGATGGCGGTGAGAGGAGACACAAGGCGACGATTACGGCGCAGTTGACCGTGCCTAGGAGGAGGCCGACCTTAAGGAACGACGAGCGTTTCCTGCAGCGCTCGACATTATACGATGCCGTGGTACTTCCCAGCAGGGAAAAGAGCAGGATGTCGAGTTTGTTATCGAAAAGAAATAAGGCAAGGCATGAAGAGAAAACGGCGAAGATAAGGGCTACATTTCGGTTTATGAGCACCCCAACGAGCATTGCACCGGCTGCGAAAGGAATCGCAAGGTAGCAGGCCTCCGTGGAGAATAGCGGCAAGGCCCTGTTGGTTGCCTCGGATATGAAAATGCCCGCCTTCATCAGGACGACTTGCATGACGGAGACAATAGCGAGGAAAAGAACATCGGATATCTTCTCCTCGCCCGTAATCCATTTTCTTGCGAGGTAAAATAAGATGACAGAGAGAGAGAGTACCAGGAGATATGTGCCGAGGATGATGGAGAGTCCCGATGAATACCGTTCACCCTTTGCCGAGAGGAAGGCATCCAGCTTATCCCTGTCAAGGGGACTTATCTTCTGTCCTTCGCGAATCAGCATCTCATCCTTAAGGACCGTGAGCAGAACCGGCTGGATCTCATCCTGACGAATCGATCTTCTTCGCTCAGTAGTATTGCTGTTGAGCGTAAGATTAGGCTGTATGAGTTTCCTGCACACTGAAACGAGACATCTTGTGAGGTCCTCCTTAGCCCCCATATCGGCGGCTTTTTTGAGCGCCGCCGAATCGATAAGATTTATGTGTCTGACGGATTTGAGATTCTTTTCAGTCCTTTCTTTCTGAGTTTTGATATCCCTGATCACTATACCGTTCTCGATATCCTGTTTGGCGAAGTCCTGATTCGTCACGAATCCAAAACTGTAGACTGCTGCCACAATCCTGGCCAGAGCATCGGCCGCAGGGGCGGCAAAACGATATTTCTGAAGGGTGCTGAATTCACCTTCTGTCAGTGTGACGCCCAGCGAATTCTCAAAACTGTTTCTAGTTTCCCGGGAAGGAACATCAGCTTTGCCCGACGAGTCGTCTTTTGCGGCCTTCGACTCTGCCTCCTGAAAGGCCCTAGCGATGGCTGACTTCAGCCTCCTGGAAGTATCGGCGTCGTAGTCAAAAACTTGCGGCATCTCCCTCGCCGCATCTAACTTTCGTTGAGCGGTTGCCGCCTTGTCTTCGAGAAGAAAATCGCGGTCAGACCTCACATCGCGGATGGCTATAGAGCCGACCTTGTACTCGGGATATGAAAAGTGAAGCTGCGAGGTAAGCAGGAATGATATGACTGCAGCAAGGAATGCTGCGGCAAGCCATTTCTGGAATACTATATGTCTTGCAAAGGCCGGTATCAGTTTCTTAGCGGCTTCAATGCTGTACGTAACCTTGGAGAGCTTTAGGCGTTCCCGTATCATGAAGGCAATCTCTTGGTTCTTCTCTTCCCTCTGTCAAGATGGTTGTATGCTCGAATGACATCCTGCACAAGGGGGTGCCTTACAACGTCTATCTCGGAGAAATGAACGAACTTGATGTCCTTTACCTTCTTAAGTATCGTCTCAGCCTCTATGAGGCCGGAAATCTTGTCATGAGGAAGATCTATCTGGGTTATATCACCCGTGATCACCGCCTTCGAGCCGAATCCGAGCCTGGTCAGGAACATTTTCATCTGTTCCGACGTAGTGTTCTGCGCCTCGTCGAGGATCACAAAAGAATCGTTCAGTGTCCTCCCGCGCATAAATGCCAGAGGTGCAACCTCGATGACGCCCTTGTGGATCAGTGCGGTTGCCTTGTCGAAATCAATCATGTCGAAAAGGGCATCATAAAGCGGTCTGAGATAGGGATTCACCTTTTCCGCAAGATCGCCGGGTAGGAAACCAAGCCTTTCCCCTGCCTCAACAGCGGGACGGGCAAGAACAATACGGTTAACTTTCTTGTCGAGGAGCGCAGATACGGCCATGGCCATGGCAAGATAGGTCTTTCCTGTGCCTGCCGGACCGATTGCGAAGACGATATCATAATTCCTGATCAAATCGATGTATATCTTCTGGACTACGCTCTTGGGTGTTATGGACCGCTTCTTGGAGGAGATGAATACCGTATCAAGGAATATCTTTTCGATATTTGCGGAAGAGTTCCCGGAGAGGATCCTGTGCGCGTAGTCGATATCGGCAGGATAAAGGGGATATCCTCTTTCCAGAAGGCCATACAGCTGGACAAGAAGATTATGAACAAGTTCAACGAAGACGTCCTCCCCGGTTATCGTAAGAAGATTGCCTCGTACGCCTATCTTTACGGGCTCAAATTCCTCGAGGAGCTTTATATTCCTGTCGTGCTCGCCCAGAAGGCTTCTGAGAAGGTCATTGTCCGGAAAACTGATCTTCTTAACCGAGTCGAGACCGGTGAACTGCTTCAAATCGATGCGCTACCTCACGGCAAATTCTCAATAATGGAGAAAACGTGATGCCAAATGTGATGGCTTGAAAATGCTATCATGCTGCTCTTTCCATTGCAATTACTTTCATCGGTCCTGTTCGAGGAAGAGTGCCGCATAGACCTTTGCATTTCCCAGCATATTTGAAATCAGGCAGTTTTCATTGGGCTGGTGGGCCGTATGCTGCATCCTCGACCAAACCGCTGCGGGATAGCTATGCTCGCGAAATATTGCAGCAATAGTTCCTCCGCCGATCCCTTGAGGAGATGCCTCAACGCCGTAAACCGTTCTAATTGCCCTTTTCAGGGCAAAAACAACGGGTGCATCAGGTGGGGTTGGAGGTGGTGCCTGCGTCTGCTGAACCGCCGTGATCTCAATCGATACATCAAAAAGATTCTCGACTCCGTCGGCCTTTTTTCTGATCTCATTAAGTACTTTGGCGAGCGGATAATGTGGAAGTATTCGGCTGTCTAGATAAAAGACGTCTTCCCCGGGAATCGTGTTGATATTGGGTACATTGGGCTCTTTCTTTGTGGGCTCGAAGGTGGAGGTTGGGGGATCATAAAACGGATCAGCGGCATCGAATATTTTAGAAAGACCCTCCAGGGACACTACGAGATGAGAGGCTGCGCGAAATGCGTTTCTTCCGAGGCTGGGCCTACTCGCGTGGCACTGCTTGCCATCCGTTTTGAAGCGAAGCCACAGGATGCTCTTCTCTGCGATCTCAATCATTGATCCCTCTTCGTTTCCGGAATCGGGAATGACTATCAAATCAGTTTTTCGGAAGGGATTTATTTCATTTCGAAGCACAAATGAAAGGCCGAAGTGCGATGACGTCTCTTCATCGGCTACGAAGGCCAGGCCAACCGAATGCTCCGGCGTAATTCCTTCGTCAAGCAGCGCCCTCGCTGCAAAAATGGAGGAAACAAGGTCCTGCTGGTTGTCTTCCGTTCCTCTGCCATAGATACGCCCGTCCTTCACATAACAGCGGAAAGGATCATCGTTCCATAATTTCAGTTCACCGGGGGGAACGATGTCCATATGGGTCATTATCCAGACTGTCTTTTCAGGATTGTGGCCATCCAGACTTGCGATAATATTAGGCCGAACGCCGGAGGACGTCCTCTCGTCAGGTGCCATTATCTCGAAGACTTTTGCAAAATTCATCGACTGCAGGTACTCTAAGATGAAACATGCCTTGTCGAACTCGCCATCGCCGCCGTTTTCCGGTGCCATGGCGGGAATGGCGGTGAGACCGGACTGCATTTCGATCATCTGATCCACGTAGGAATCTATCCTTTTTGCGATCCTGTTAAATAGTCTTTGGTTCATGGGAGGCCTTCAATTCGTGAAACAGTTCCAAACTTCTCAACGACCTGCTTGTATGTATTTTCATCGCCGAGTATAAAGGTCGCGGTATCATCACCCGAAAGGTACTTGACAGCAACACGCTTGACCTCTTCGGGCGTGACTTCGGCGATCTTCTTCCTGTAGGTTTCAAGATAATCGGCCGGAAGCCCGTCGTATTCGATCATCAGCTGTTGCAGGGCGATTTGTTCGGCAGACTGGAATGCGAAAATGAAGTTGTTGTTGATTGATTTTGTCGCCCAATCAAGTTCCTTCACATCAGCAGTGCCTGTTCTCGCGCCTTCCACTATAGACCGGAGCAGAGAGAGAACCTGGGCAGTGGAGCGGGACTCAGTCATTGCGTAAGTTCCAAAGACACCGTAATCGCTCTTTTTCGTATAGAAACTGCCCGTGCTGTAGGCTAGACCGCGGTTGTTTCTTATTTCCTGGAATATCCGTGACTTGAAGCCGCCGCCCCCGACTATAAAATCGAGAACCTCAAA
>DATJBN010000013.1:0-12366 GCA_035515335.1 Syntrophales bacterium
CTCCATCTCCCATCTCCGTGCGGATGTCTTTACGGGCCTTCTCAGGATCAATATTTTTCCCCTTCGCCTCTTGATACGCCGCATAATCTCCACGTCTTCCATGATCGGGATATCCCGGAAGCCGCCCAGTTCCTGGAAGTCCTTCCTTCTCATGAAGATTGCCTGGTCTCCGTATGGAATCCTCGTCAGGCGGGACCGTGCGGAGGCTGCCTTCTCGATGATCCTGAAGGCCGGCCTTTCCGAATCGATTGCGAGATCGAAGGCGCCCGCTGTAAGTGAGGCATCTTCAAGCGAGACCGCGATCAGCCGCAGGGCATCAGTGGGGAGGGACGTATCTGCATGGAGAAACACCAGTATCTCCCCTGTTGCGAGAGACGCACCGAGGTTCATCTGAGTTCCGCGCCCCTTGTCCGAGATCACTGTCCTGACGCCCATGTCGCTTATCGCCTTGATCGTATTTCCTGCCGGATTTCCATCCACGACGATGATCTCCGTCCCGCCAGATTCCAAAAGACCGCGCACATGCTCGATTGTCTTGATGATAATCGCCTCTTCGTTAAAGACAGGGATGATGAAAGAAAATTTCGGCAGCAGGTCGGCAAGACCGATTGCCCTGAGATAGGTCATCGTTCTCGAAGCGGCAAACGCCGTTCCTTTACTGTCTTCGATAAGTGCCGCTATGTCTTCGGGTCGGTCGATGTCCCGCCGTAAGGTAAGCACATGCACGTGTGCACCGGCTCCTTCGAGGGTCTCCACGGTCTCGCGGAAGACAGCATCCGTTCCCCAGGAAATACCGCCAAAGACGTCGCTATTGAAAGACTCTTGCCTGAATCCTATGAGGTAATATCCTCCATCCTCCGCGGGGCCGATTACGGCATCTTTTTTGCCGAGGACGCAAAATGCCTCGTCAATTGTCTCTTTCGGTAGATCCGGGATATCGCTTCCGATCAGAGCGACGCACCTCGCTCCTTCTTCGTAGCACCGCAGGAATGAGTTCTTCATCCTCTCGCCCAGGTCTTCCCCCTCCTGTGCGAAACAGGAAAATTCCCCGCCCAACATTTTTCTCAACTCGCGCTCCCTATCAGCGGGGTGGAATGCTATCCGGAATCTATAAGGCCCTCCTGAAAGCCTTTCCAGCAAGTCTTCCACGAAGGAGCGGTATAGATTCGACGCCTCCTCTCCCCCCAATTTCGCTGCGAGACGCGATTTCACGCCGCCAGGTTCAGGGAACCTGACAAACATGACAAGACACCTCTCTTCTTTCGCAGCGGTCATCGGCCCTCCTCTCTCATGGGACTGATAGGTTCCTTATCTTCTTTCTCGTGAGAGGCAGGATGAGAAGCCATGGGAGCGAGAGTTTCTTTTCATCCCTGAAGTAACCGAGACCGATTGTCATTCCTTCGTGGCCTTCCTTAGGCTGATCCTGATATGTGCCCATTATCCGGTCCCATAAGGAGAGGTTGAAGCCGAAGTTTGTGTTGGTCTCGCGGATGATGACGGAGTGGTGCACGCGATGCATATCCGGCGTCACGAAAAAAATCCTGATCAGTCTGTCCAGCGGGCCGGGGATATAGACATTGCCATGGGTGAAGATCGAGCCACCGTTTAAGACAACCTCGAATATCAGGACGGCAAGAGGAGGCGCTCCAGATAACACGATAGCGGCCATCTTGATGAAAAGGGAGAGGATCATCTCTACAGGATGAAAACGAACACCTGTTGTCAAGTCGACGTCCATGTCCGTATGATGAACCATGTGCAGGCGCCAGCACATGGGAACTGTATGGAAAGCGACGTGCTGAAGATATATGACGAGGTCGAGAAAGACCGCACCCGCGATTACGGCTGCCCATTCTTGGAGGTGATAATGATTGATCACACCCCAGCCGTTCCTCGCGGCGATTGCAGCCATGCCTATCGGGACGACGGGAAAGAGTCCCCTGATTAAAAGAATGTTGATGGCGTGGAGCGAGAGATTGTTGAGCCACCTGGCAATCCTGGACGTGGAAAGGCGTCGGCGCGGCGAGAGACGTTCGAAGACAAACATGAAGATAAAGGCGATTGCAAAAGATCCGACCCTGATCGGGATTTCAAAAGCTTCTGCGTTCATGGACTGTTCCCCACTGTTGTCGGGTTCCTTTCTTCAATCTTAGTTTAAAAGAATTAATTATAAAACAGAAAAGAACACCTTGGCCGGCGATTGCATTTATACGAAGGACCGGTAAGGTGACAATCGATTGTGATAATATTTTCTCCATGTTATAATTTAATTGAATGTTTTTGTGCAATGGTCGATAGGTAATGACGATGAAGTTTATCGACAAACTTGTAAGTCAATTCTTCAAAATAGATCTGCGTCGCCGCCTGATCATCGGGTTCCTTATTGCGACGTGTCTCACAGGATTAATAGCCACCCTGACCGGAATTTGGACAATCAATAAGAGCACCATCGGTGAAGTGCAAAACAGGGTGAGGCAAGACATCAATACCGCGAAGCTGATTTACAATCTTTCTCTCGAAAAAATGACCTCACAAATTCAATTTGCTGCGGAAGCAGTCGACATGCACAGGACCATAATCAGCCGCGACATCGGGAGAATGGAAACCTTAAAGGGTTTGATACGGCACAAGCCAGTGACGGAATTTCAGGAGGGGGAAGCATTCCTCGATATGCTCTCTATTGTGGATGCCCAGGGGCGCGTACTTTACAGGGCGGCCAATCCGAATGTCAATAGAGACAGTATGCTTTGGGAGCCCGTAGTCAGGAAGTGTATTGAGGAGGGTTCTCCACAGACGTCCGCCGAGCTGATGCCCATCGATAACATCCTCCGGGAGAACCCAGAGCTTTCAGCCCGCGCCAGGACGGAGATCATTAGAACACCGCTCTCATATGAATCACGTGAGAAGGAACTATCCAAGGGCATGGTCATGATGGCGGCCTATCCGATTACGGACAGTGCGAAAAGAGTGATTGGCGCTATAATCGGGGGTGTCCTTCTGAACAGGGACTACGCCATTGTGGATAAGATAAAGGAGACCGTGTATCTGGGCGAAAAGTACAAAGGCCGCGAGATGGGCGTTGCGACTATATTTCAGGGCGGCGTGAGAATCTCCACCAACGTCATGACGACCGACGATAAGAGGGCCGTGGGCACGATGCTGTCCAAGGAAGTCTATGACAGGGTTATCGTGGAAGGGAAGGACTGGGTCGGCAGGGCCTTCGTTGTGAACGACTGGTACATAACAACCTACACGCCGATCTATGACATAGATAAGAAGCTCATAGGGGCGCTCTATGTGGGCATACTGGAGGCGAAATACAGAGACATAAAATGGAGCACAATCTGGATCAATCTGGGAATAACGTTTCTCGGCATGATCATAGCCTTCATCATTTCCTTCTGGCTTGGGAATACCATTATTACGAGAATTCGCATGCTGAAGGAGGCAGCGGAATCTATAGCGGCGGGAAACCTCGACTATAAGCTGTCGCCCGACAGGCTCTCCGGGTTTGACATGCTCGATGAGGCCTTCAACTACATGTCGAAGTCTCTCAAGAACCACAATGAGATGCTCTACAGGGCCCATCAGCAACTGGCGAGGACGGAAAAGTTGACCGCACTGGGTGAAATGGCGGCAGGCGTAGCCCACGAGATAAACAACCCCTTAGGCGGCATACTCCTTTACAGCAACCTAGTTCTCGAGGACATACCTGCCGATTCTCCGGCGAGGGAGAATATGCAGAAGATCATTTATCAGACGAACAGATCAAAGAGGATCGTACAGGGGCTCCTCGACTTTGCGCGGACACCGACAGGAGACATGGTGCCGCTCAAGATAAACAGTGTCATAGAAAGCTCTCTCGGTCTCGTGCAGGATCAAGCGATGTTCCACGGCATAGAGATAAAAAAACAACTCGCAGAAGACCTTCCCGAGGTGATGGGAGACAAAGCCAGGCTGGAAGATGTTTTCCTGAACCTTTTCATCAATGCGGCCGATGCCATGAAAGGCGGCGGGACATTGACCATAACGACGACACCCGGTGTCGACAATTCCATTAAGATACTGATTGCAGATACCGGGAAAGGAATAGAGGAAAAGGATTTCCCGCACATATTCGAACCTTTTTTTACGACGAAGGATCCCGGTCATGGTACCGGACTCGGCCTTCCCATCGCATATGGCATTATCAGGAAGCATAACGGGTTCATCGATGCCGAGAGCAGACCGGGAAAGGGGGCCACTTTTATCATCACCCTTCCAGCATATATCGGAAAGTACAGCGGCTTGGATGTTGACTCTTTTATGGTTGATCCGGACGGCGGAGAAAGTAGAAGAAAATGACTGTGAATGATAAGAAGATACTGATCATCGATGATGAAGAATCCATACGGGACGGATGTACACAGATCCTGTCACGTAAAGGATTTCAGGTGCAAAGTACGGGAAATGCGTTGAAGGGTCTTGAGATGGCAATGAAAGACATCTACGACGTGATACTCCTTGATGTCCGCATGCCCAAAATGGATGGACTGGAGATACTTGCTAAGCTGAAAGTGGAAAGAAACATCCGCTCGAGAATCCTCGTCATCACGGGCTACGGCAGCATACCCATTGCCGTTGAAGCAATGAGACTGGGGGCCTTCAACTTTCTTACCAAGCCGTACTCGGCGGAGGATCTCAAGGAAGCCGTCGATGCCGCCCTCATGCAAGATGAATGTGGCGCTGAGAAGGGGCTTTCACTGCTCTACGGGACGAGCGACTATATGAAAGACCTTAAGGAGTCCATAAGGAGGATAGCGCAGACAGACAGCACCGTTCTCATCACCGGCGAGAGTGGAACGGGGAAAGAACTCGTAGCGCGCACCATCCATAATCTGAGCAAGAGGGCCAAGCAACCCTTCGTTCCCGTCGACTGCTCGTCGCTCGTTGAGACCCTTATGGAAAGCGAACTTTTCGGGCACGTGAAAGGGGCATTCAGCGGCGCCACTGAATCCCGTGAGGGCCGCTTCCAGATGGCAGACAAGGGGACCTTATTTCTGGACGAGATATCAAACATCAATCTCAATATACAGGCAAAACTGCTCCGCGTAATCCAAGAACAGGAGGTGCCCAAGGTCGGTCGGTCTTCTCCGGACCGCGTGGATGTGAGGCTGATCGCCGCGACCAACAAGGATATCCGCGTAGAGATTGAGGCCGGCCGGTTCAGGGAGGATCTGTTTTACAGGATATCTGTTGTTCCCCTGCACATAAAGGCGCTACGTGAACATAAGGCCGACATCATCCCCATAGCCCAGCACTACCTTGATATGTTCATAACAAAATACGACAGCAAGGTTCGATCCTTCTCTGAAGAGGCGAAGAAATCGCTCGTGTCGTACAGATGGCCTGGGAACGTCAGGGAACTGAAGAATGTCGTGGAGAGACTTTGCGTGCTTTCCGATCACGAGGTCGTCAATCAGTCCGACATATTTTATTACGGGCAGGAAGATCAGCCCGAGGCCCCTGTTGTGGATTCTTCAACCGTCAGGATGACCTTGATTGACGTGGAGAAGGAACACATCGTAAAGGCGCTAAACCATTTTCACTTCCAGATCAACAAGACTGCAAGATTTCTGGGGATCGACAGAAAGACCCTCCGGATAAAGATGCGCAATTACGGAATAAAAATGGAACAGCCCTAAAGACGCGGGCTGCGGGGTTATCCGCCTCAAATTCGGGGAGTTTTACCCCCTGCGATCGCCGGCATTTCCTCAGTTATTGCACCTTTTCTTCATATTTCAATAAGTTACATTCTGGCATCATCCTTGCTCTTCCTAATGATACGAAAATCACAATAGGAGGTGAGCATCATGTCAAAGAAAAAGATTCTCCTTATAGACGATGACAAGGACTTTCTCTTCGCGACCAAACTGATTCTCGAAAAGGGTGGATATGAGGTGTTCCTGGCGGAAGACGGAAAAAGCGGGGTCGAAATGTGGAAATCAGTAACCCCGGATCTTGCGATCATCGATATGATGATGGAAACGTGGGGCGAAGGTTTCTCGGTCTTGAAGAAGATCCGCGCCACAGACACTGGGAAGAATACGCCGCTCTTCATGCTAAGCGCAGTCGACCTGCAGGGCCCGTACCAGTCATTTGAACCGCCGGCGGAGTTTCCAAAGGTCAACATGGTCCTGCACAAACCGGTAAAGGCGGACGATCTTCTCGGGTATATTGCCAGTGCACTGGCAAATTAAAGTGGGACGATGAATGTCGATAAACCTCTGGTTTTGATTGTTGACGATGAGGAGTCCCTGCGTGACGGATGCAGGCAGACTCTGGGGAGAGCGGGTTACCGTGTCGCAACTGCAGCCGACGGGGCTGAAGGCATCAAGGTAGCCCGCGAGGCAAAACCGGACATAGCCTTCATTGATCTCAAGATGCCCGGTATGTCGGGCATGGAGATAATAGAGATCCTCGCCAGGGATACGCCGGACATCATTCTAGTTATGATTACCGGCTATGCGACAATAATATCTGCCGTGGAGGCTATACAGAAAGGCGCCTATGACTATCTCCCGAAACCTTTCAGTCCTGACCAGTTGAGGGCCGTTGCCAAAAGGGGACTTGAACATCGCAGCCTCAAGACAGAAACAAGGAGGTTGAGGGAAGAAAAGGAGCGGATGGAAAGAAGCTTCATTACATTCGTAAGTCATGAGATGCGGTCGCCGCTGGTCGTGGTAAGGCAGAGCATAGAGTCCCTAAAAGCAATCGCAGGAGATTGTCTTAACAAGGGTGCGGCAGATCTTGTCGAAAGATGCGCCACACGGGTCCGCAATCTTGAAGAGTTGATCGAACACTGGCTCGACCTGAGCCGGATCGAAGACGGTACCCTCGTGCAGAAGAAAGAGCCCCTCCGATTGCCGGCTATCATTTCAAGATGCGCAGAAGAAATGATGCCTGTCTGTAGGGAGCGAGGGATCCTTTTGGAAATAGCTGCAGAAGGCGATATGCCCGAGATCACAGGCGACGAAGAAAGTCTGGTGAGAGTTTTTATCAATGTCATAGGCAATGCAACAAAGTACACTCCGGAAGGCGGCAAAATAACGGTAGCCGCCCGAAACGAGGGACACTGTATTACCGTGACCGTTTCAGATACTGGGACAGGGATTCCGCATGACAAACTGCCGTTCATATTTGAGCCTTTTTTCCGGGCAGGAGGCAAGGACGAACGCCACAGGGGGTCCGGCCTTGGACTTACTTTCTGCAAGAAGATCATGGAATCTCACGGGGGGGAAATAAGCGCCGCATCGGAGGAAGGTGCAGGGACAACATTTACATTAAGGTTTCCCGTCTGACCCTGAAGCAAAAGCCTCGAAGCTTCAAGTCATCAGAAGTTCGAGAGTCTTGTGATTGTTGCAAAGCTAAGCAAATAATTCTATGTCCACAAAGTACGACGATGCAAAAGACTATCAATTTCATGAGAGCGATATGCAGGACAGGTGTTTTGTCTGTCATAGGAGTACCGATACCCTTCTCATCTTTCGACAGATCAAAAGCATGCTCCTAGTGCATCTGTGCCGGGACTGCATCTATGAAAACATAGCAGACTATCTCCTCGATAACACAAGGCCTTGGTTAAGCGAAAAGAACGGCATTTAGGGCAGTCTGCTCGAGAATCGGCATCGAAAGTCTGTGTGAGAGATTCATCGATTCAGACTAGATACATCGTTGTAAAATCTGCCACATACCATTTTTCTAGAACACAATTCAGATAAACATCCTGCCAAAAAAACTGCCGTTTTGTTCAGAAAATAGTTGACATAAAGAACAATATTCTGGTAAGGAGAACCCCTCTATCAATAGAGGGTCTTTCGAAGACCGGATAAATCTGGCGTGCGAGATGCTCTATTTCTCGACCTTAAGCGGTTTTTTCTACTACCCACTTTGCCTTGTTGCGATACCGTTGCTTGCTTTAAGAAAAAAACAAAAAGATCACGGGATGAAAAACCATGTCCATCTTTCCCCGTGATTGCGATGAATGCGGTCAGCCCGAGGAGAATTTCAGGTATTGTGAGAACAGATGCATGCTGCAGAGTTGCCCTGAATGCACTTTTCTTTTACAACTCTATGGAACCGGTTGCGGAAATATCCGCGTCTACTATCTGTGCCGTCAGTGTTATGAGAGACGCATTGAGCGGGGGTTTGTGGAGCCCTAGGAAGGAGGTGCGAGCTACTCCCTGTAATTTTGGCATTATTAATTCATGTCACTACTAATCATAAAGGAGGATTACATGGCAGATATCGACAAAAGGATGACGCTCAAGGATGCGGTATCGAAGTTCATCAAGGACGGCGATACGGTTTACTATGGGGGCTTCCAGATCATGGTCCCCATGGCACTGACTCACGAAATCATCAGACAGAAGAAGAAAAACCTGACGACAATCGAGTCCTCGACGGATGTCGGCGGTCTGGACATCATGGTCGGCGCCGGTTGCGTCTCGGAAATCCACACCGCCTGGATCATGAACTGGTATGTGAAGGCCCCCTACGCCATTCGCCGTGCCTTCAATGAAGGCAAACTCAAGAGGTACGACATCTCCAACTTCGGCGCCACCACCGCTATGATGGCAGGTTTTATGGGCATTCCCTTCATGCCTATCCTGGGGAATATCGGCACGGATATGCAAAAATACAACACTGCTGATCTCAAGATAATTGAAGATCCCTTCACTGGCAAGAAGGTAAATGTTGTACGCGCCTGGCGTGCCGACGTTGCTATCATCCACGCACAGAAGGCCGACCGTCTCGGCAATGTGATATCCTACGGGACGCGAGGCGTCACAGACGAATTCGGCGCCAACGGGGCTAAACGGGGCGTCATCGTCACGGCTGAGGAGATTGTCGAACCGGAGGTGACCAGAACCGATCCGGACCGCGTGATTGTCCCCTACTTCAAGACCCTGGCCGTTGTACATTGTCCGTACGGAGCTCATCCATCGGCCTGCCGCGGCTACTATGGCCTTGATATCCGCTTCAGCCAGTATCAGGGCAGATATGAAAGACACGCGGAGCTTCTGCCCCACTTCCTGGATGAGTGGGTATACGGCTGCAAGGACCAAGCTGCCTACATCGAAAAATATAAATCAAAATTCGGCCAGGCAGGTCTGGACCGGCTGAAACCAAAGCTTGGCTATACGCCGAGCCCGAAACTGGGTGTCGACTACGGCTACCATGATCCGGCATGCTGGAAGGGCGTGCCCATGTACACCGATGACCGGCTCAAGGCATTCGAAGATGCACTAGCCGCGAAGAAAGGGGGTAAGTAATTATGGCTGACTATAAACTGACAGAACTCATGGTGGTCCGTTGTGCCAAAGAAATTGCAGACGGAGAGAAGGTCTTCGTGGGAGTAGGACTGCCAATTATGGTGGCCGCATTCGCCTTTGCTACCCACGCCCCCAACATGATCATGTTAACCGAGGGTGGCGCCATCCGAGCGACAGCCCCTGAAGCCCTTGCAATTACCGTAGATGACCCGGCTGCTTTTACCGGAGGCGATGCAACATTCGGAATGCTCGCCACCATGGCGGCCCTGCAGCGCGGCGAGGTTGACGTTGCTTTTATCGGCGGCGCCCAGATCGATAAATACGGTAACATCAACTCGACGGGGGCGGGTGACTGGACCAAGAAGGAAGACTTTACCTACTTCGCCGGAAGCGGCGGCGCCAATGACATGGCAACCTCGGGGAAACGCGTTCTTGCGATTATGCCCCAGGATAAAAAGAAGTTCGTCGAAAAATGTGAATACATTACCACTCCCGGCTTCCTCGGCGGTCCGGGAGAACGTGAGAAACTCGGCATGATCGGCGGAGGACCGGATTGTGTGGTGAGCACCATGGGCGTTTACCGGTTTGATCCCAAAACCAAGGAGATGTACCTGGCCGAGTACTTCCCCGGACAGTCCGTGGATAAGATCAAAGCCAACTGTGCGTGGGATCTCAAGATTTCACCCAAGGTTAAAGAGACCGTTGCGCCCACCGCGGAAGAGGTTAAGGTCTTGAGAACCCTTGACCCGACAGGTTTCTACCTCGGATAGTTGTAAATATAATTATCAACGCGAGAGAGCGGTGTTTATTTCTGCGCCGCTCTCTTTTGGGGAAAATTACCTGATAGGCATCTGGTTGAGGTCCTCACAAAGAGGCCATTTCCTTTATCAGCTATTATTCCCTTTATAAGATAAGCCATACCGTCGGTTTGCGTAGTTGTAGGAGATGCGCGCAAGAAACGGTAAGAGCGGATTCTCTCGACTCGTGAGTGACGATTGTCGGCCTTGTAGCGTTCTGTATTTTGCGGATTAGTTGATGGAACGAACGATATCAGCGGCGGGTCAGGAAAGCGGCTGCCACGACAAGATTGAGGAAAGATACCTTAAGTACCGGTACTATTACGCAGGCATCGACATCTACGGCTTCGGCGATTACGGAAAGGCCGTGTATGATCCTCTGTTGCCCAGATTTGATCGCTGGTACAGCAGGAAATCCCTTCATGATGTCCCTCCTAATCTCGACTTCCTTGAAGAGAGGGTGTATCTTGTTGATCATCCCGATTACAGCGATGAAAGGTGTGTGGCAGTCAGCTTCCATCTGAAGGTGATGGCCTTGAGCATGATCGGGCTTATTATGAACCACAACAAAGATACGATCCCGCAGCGACTACTGCGCTGCATCATTTCCGGCGTATCGCAGCGGACAAAATCTTATGATTATTCCGAATGCCTGTGCTTTTCGATCACTGTGAGAATGTTCATCGAAATGGTGAAAGAAGATTTTTCTCATTTTGACAGTCTTGTTCCAGGGCTTACATTTGCTGATTTTGCAAACGAGGAAACGTTGATCTCCAAACCACAGCCGGTCATCAGCGTGCTGTAGGGGACAAGAAAGACGCACCGTCATTCCCCCTGCCTTTCTTCACCGTTTATCAGATAGACGCCGCACGCATAACCTCCACATTTCTTGACGGCAGAAAAGTAAAGATGTTAGGTGTACAGAAGGAGGACGGGAATGTTTTTACACCAGATGCAGGTAGGCCGGATGGCGGTATTTGCTTACATCGTTGGCGATCAGGCGAGCGGCGAAGGACTGGTCATAGATCCGGCGGGAGAGGTAAATCGCCTGGTCAAAACTGCGACTGACAATGAGATCACAGTCAAATACATCGTCAACACCCACGGGCATGTAGATCATATGACAGGGAATGCTGAGATGAAGGCCAAGACCGGCGCGCAGATTGTTGTCCACAAGGATGATGCCGAGCTTGTCATGTTCATGCCTGCTCCCATTTTCAGAATGCACGGGGCTGAAAAATCACCACATCCCGATGTCGTCGTAAATGATGGCGATGAAATCAAGGTGGGAGAGATTTCACTTCTCGTAATCCATACTCCGGGACATACACTGGGAGGCATGTCTCTTTACACAGAAGGATATGTCTTCACCGGAGATACACTCTTTGTTGAATCGGTAGGGAGTACCGCTTTTCCAGGCGGATCGTGGCCGACTCTGCGCCATTCGATAATGGAAAGACTCTTTACGCTTCCGGACGATACAGTAGTGCTGCCCGGCCACAACTATGGCAGGATGCCGTCGTCCACCATTGGGCATGAGAAGATGTATAATCCGTTCCTGAAGTAGTTTTATTCTGCCTCAGACTCGGAAAGAGCAGGCAGTAGCGTTCTCATGTCGCCAATGATCTCGTGGGCAATGGCAGGCAATATCTCAGACAGCTCAGGAGAAATACTTTCAGCGAAGGCCACGTCGTTTCCTATTTCTATGCCATAGACCGCAGCAAGGCGGGGCATCGGAAGTCCGCATCGGACGCCGAGCTCCATGAGCTCAAAGATATTCAGGCCGTGCGAGGAGAAGAGATGCAGGGTCCCGCATTTGTCATCTGTGCAGACTTTTTTCCAACCCCCTATCTTTCCCTCCCTTGTGGTCATGGCGTCGATTATGAACACGGTGTCGTAGCCAACAATCAGGTCAAAAAGAGAAAGGCCGATCATGGCCCCAGCCGCGAAGTCCACCCGGTTGATCCTCTTCTTCAATATCTCGACCAACGCCAATCCCACGGCGTCATCGGACAATATCGGATTGCCCATCCCCAGAACAAGCGTCTTCATACCAATTCCGTTCCGCGGTTTCATCTGCGGTGTGATAGGGGGATTTTCTTAAAGGAGGCGAAAGAAAATCCCCCAACCCCTTTTGTAAAAGGAGCGAAGTGTGCAAATTAGCCCCTGCTGAGTTTCCGTATGACCTTTCCTTCAGGATCCCTGATCGTAACCGTAAGCGGCTTCGTGCCGGGCAGGGAGTGGGTGGCGCAGGA
>DATJBN010000014.1:0-18474 GCA_035515335.1 Syntrophales bacterium
CGCGCAAGGTGTCAACTCCCATCTTCATGACCCAGGCCGAGATACTCTCTTCCCTTGATTGCTATCCCATCGAGTTTCTCTCTATGAAGAGACATTACACAGTTGTAAGCGGCCCTGATATCCTCTCTACACTCACCTTCAAACCGTCCTATCTCCGGCTCCAGGCGGAGCGGGAATTAAAGGCGAAGATACTCCACCTGAGGAGAGGATTCCTCGATGCCGAAGGAAACGCGAGGCGGATTCGCGAGCTCATCAAACCATCCTTCACCGCATTCATCTCGATATTCCGAGCCCTCCTCTATCTTAAAGGGGCCGACATACCTCATTCGCAGAGGGATATAGTACACGCCATGGCCAGGGAGTATTCCATAGCCCCCGCCGTTTTTCTCGCGTGCGCCGATGTGAAGGAAGGGGTCGACAGGATTTCTGCTTCGGAGATCAGAAATATTTTAGTGGATTACATGAAGGAGATAGAAAAACTGTCGGCCGCAGTCGATAGCATGAACGTATGAAGAGACATTGTGGACAAGGCTATGGACGTCAAATCGGGAAAATGAATAATATATCGGGAGGTGCGACATGACGAGCGGACAGAGAAATCTTATTATTGCAGGGGTAGTTGTTCTCATCATTGTCCTCACCCTGTACTCCAGTTACAATAACTTCGTTACCCTTGATGAGACCGTCAAGGCGTCGTGGGCACAGGTGGAGAATCAGCTGCAGAGGCGGTATGACCTGATCCCCAACCTCGTGGAAACGGTCAAAGGATACGCCAAGCAGGAAAAGGATGTGTTCGTGGAAGTTACCAATGCCCGGGCGAAGGTTGGCGCCGCAACAACCGTGCCTGACAAGATAAACGCAAACAATGAATTGTCGGGGGCACTGGCGAGGCTTCTTGTCGTTGTTGAAAGGTATCCGGATATTAAGTCCAACCAGAATTTCATGCGCCTCCAGGATGAGCTTGCAGGTACGGAGAACCGGATTGCGGTCGAGAGAAAACGGTACAACGACGCTGTAAAGGCGTACAACGTGGCGATTAGAAGTTTTCCAGGAAATATGTTCGCGGGGATATTCGGTTTCCACAGCGCTGCCTTCTTTGAGGCGCCGCAGCAGGCGAAGACCGCTCCTCAGGTCAAGTTCTAGGAAACTTTGAAGATTGCAAAAATCCCGTGGTATGAGGGCCGGTTACTGGAGCCGTGCCCCTTCCTTTTCCGGATTCTGCAGGCGGAGCATTGACTGGGGGACAAGGTAGTCCCTCATCTTTGAGGCCACATAGATGAGGACCCAGATATCGTCCTCGGTTCTCTTTCCGCGCTTGCCCACAATCTTTCCCACACAGCGATAGAGAGGATGCCTGGGATTGTCGATTACCACCAAATCTCCTAAGTTCATCTTTCTTATCTCCTCTCTATGCCTTTAATTGTGCAGGCGGATTTGAAGCAGCAATCATTTCTTATTTCTCTTAACACACTTTGAGGGAGAAGTCCCTTCTTTTTGACCTCGCCACGATCTTTAGAAGGACACGAATAAAATAGAAAATGTCAGAAACGGCTTGACAATTTGCCGGCCATATACTAAGCAGAGCCACTCGGTAAGTAAATGTTACTTACCATCCTTTCCAATCCGTCTGCAGCTTTGAAATTCACGTATTCGCTGATGTTGTACCTTCTGACTAAATGTTTGAACCGTCGGGTTCCAGAACTTTTCATGTCGCAAGCGACTTACACATCCGATTTTTTGCTTGGAATGAAACTGCCGGCAGGTAAATCGGCTCTCTTGTGGGATTCTTCCCGGTTACGGCGCGGGGAACTGTCTTCACGCCCTTCTTTTGAAAATTAGAAAGCAGCGAGGAGGTCTATATGGGCAGGGGTTTGTTCGGAGAGGAACATGAGATATTCCGCGATTCGTTCAAGAAGTTCTTGGCCAGGGAGGTTATCCCCTTCATAGAAAAATGGGAAGAGGACGGCATTGTCCCGCGGGAGATGTGGAACAGACTCGGTGAAAACGGGTTCCTCTGCCCATGGCTCGAAGAAAAGTACGGCGGCTCCGGGGCGGGGTTCGAGTACTCCGCGATAATCATCGAGGAACTCGCCTATATCGGATGCCAGGGACTGATCGCCGGTCTCCACAGCGATATCATTGTCCCTTACATACATAGCTTCGGAAACGAGGAGCAGAAGATGAAATGGCTCCCGGGTTGTGCGTCGGGCGATGTTCTGACGGCGATAGCCATGACGGAACCCGGCACCGGGTCCGATCTCGCAGCTATACGCACGACCTCGGTAAAGGATGGCGATACGTATGTGATCAACGGCGCCAAGACATTCATCTCGAACGGCATACATTGCGATCTGGTAATTGTAGTCGCGAAGACGAACCCTCACGTAGATCCTCCCTTCAAAGGCATAAGTCTCATCTGCGTGGAAGACGGGACCCCGGGCTTCAACAAGGGGCGCAAACTCAACAAGATGGGCTTTCACAGCCAGGACACTGCGGAGATGAGCTTTGAGGACTGCCGCGTGCCCGCGGCGAACCTGCTGGGGAAAGAGGGACAGGGCTTCTACTACCTGATGCAGAAGCTTCAGGCTGAGAGACTCGTGGTGTGCATCATGGCCCAGGCGATGGCCGAGGCCATGCTTGGGATGACTGTGAAGTACTGCAGGGAGAGGACCGTCTTTGGAAAACCGATCAGCTCCTATCAACATAATACATTCAAGATCGTTGATATGGCGACGGAGATCGAGCTGGGAAGAACGTTTGTCGACGATCTGATTGCCGACTACTGCGCGAAGAAGGATATCGTGAAGAGGGTTTCCATGGGCAAGGCATGGGTCTCGGAGATGGCAAACCGCGTGGCCTACGACTGCCTGCAGCTCCACGGCGGCTACGGCTACATGGAAGAGTATCCGATTTGCCGTTTTGCGAGAGACGTAAGGGTCATACCCATCTTTGCGGGCACAACGGAGATCATGAAGGTGATAGTGGGCCGGATGATGGGTCTGTAGACCGTGTACCGAAAAGATCTGAAAAAATCAGAGGGATTTTAATAACAGGCAACATGTTTGAAAGGAGGATATTAAATGGACGTTAAAGGTTGCAAGGCGGTTGTGACGGGTGGTGCATCGGGATTGGGCGAAGCCTGCATCCGTAATCTCGTGGGCCTGGGTGGGCAGGCGGCAATTTTCGACTTTGACAAGGTGAAGGGAGAGAAGCTCGCCGCCGAGCTCGGGGCAAGTGTCATCTATGTGAATACGGACGTGACGAATGAAGAAAGCGTGCAGGCAGCAATCGGAAAGACGATAGCGGCCTTCGGTGCGATTAATATATTGATCAACTGCGCAGGCGTGGGGGACCCGGGAAAGGTTCTTTCCAAGAAAGGCCCCATGCCCCTTTCGCAGTTCAACCGTGTGGTGCAGATCAACCTGGTGGGCACGTTTAATGTGATCAGGCTTGCGGTCGAACAGATGGTAAAGAACGCGGGAAATAAAGACGGTGAAAAGGGAGTCATCATCAATACAGCATCCGTTGCCGCTTTCGACGGACAGATCGGTCAGCCTGCATACAGCGCCTCCAAGGCAGGCGTCGTCGGCATGACGCTGCCCATTGCGAGGGAATGTGCAGAGTACGGGATCAGGGTGATGACGATTGCTCCCGGCCTCTTCAATACGCCGATGCTCGCCCAACTGCCCGAGGCGGCTCGCATTGCCCTGGGCAAGATGGTCCCATTCCCGCAGCGTCTCGGTGAACCTTTGGAATATGCGAAGGTGGCCCAGCATATTATCGAGAATCCCATGCTCAACGGCGAGGTGATACGCCTCGACGGCGCAATCAGAATGGCAGCCAAGTGAGAACTTGAACAGAATCCTGCGTCTTGTCGTCTGGATTTTATGAAAAAGAAACATGAAGGAGAATGGAAAGAAATGGAAAACAAAAATGACATAGTTATCGTAAGTGCAGTGAGAACACCGTTCAGCAAATTCGATTCCGCCATGGCGGATATCCCGAGCATCGACCTCGGCATAATGGTCATGAAAGAGGTCTTGGATCGTGTGAAGATAAAACCCGAGGAAGTGGACGACATCAGTTACGGAAGCTGCATCCCTGCGGAAGTCGCCTTGGAGACGGATGTGCCGGCAAGACAGGCGACGCTTCTTGCCGGTTTTCCGGCAGACAACATTTCATTAACATTGGACAGGGCATGCTGCTCGTCTCTCACCTGTCTCCGCCTCGGTGTCCGCGCCATCAAGGCGGGCGAAGCGGAGATTGCGATGGCCGTGGGCGCGGAGAACATGCCGCGGACGCCGCATCTGGCTCCCGGGTTGAGAACCGGGGCGCGGCTGGGCCATATCAAACTCATCGACTGCCTCTTTGAACTCGGTTACACGGCAAAGGGATTCAATCCGGTTGCTAAGGATGCCGGTGAAGTGGCGGTGGAAAAAGGGGTGACGAGAGAGATGCAGGATGCCTGGGCTTTAGGCAGCCAGGAAAAATACGCGAAGGCATACGCGGAAGGGAAGTTCAAGGTCGGTGAGGAGATCATGCCGGTCGTGATCCCCCGGAAGAAGGGGGATCCCATCGTTATCGAAAAGGACGAATCGCCGCGGAAGACGAGCATCGAGGCTCTCGCGAAACTGAAAACAATCTATGGCAGCCCGACGGTAACTGCGGGAAATGCGCCACCGATCAGCGCGGGGTCGAGTGCGATCCTCTTTATGACGACAAAAAAAGCCAAAGAGAAGGGACTCAAGCCGCTTGCCACCATAATCACCACTGCAGCCTCGGCCACTGTGCCCCGTGAAATCGCCGTAATTCCCGCCTACACGATTCAGAAGGCCTTGAAGCAGGCGGGCCTGAAACTTGATGACATGAAGCTGATCGAGATCAACGAGGCCTTTGCCGCCCTCCCTCTCGTTGCCACGAAGTTACTGGCGGAAGGCAACGAGAAGAAGTGGAAGGAGCTTCAGGCGAAGACCAATGTGAACGGCGGGGCGATAGCGATCGGCCACCCCGTTGGGGCAAGCGCAGCAAGGATCACGATGACCTTGGCCTATGAACTGAAGCGGCGGGGCGGCGGCTACGGCGTTGCCGCCATCTGCGGAGGTCTCGCCCAGGGCGAGGCGGTTATACTCAAGGTGTAAAGAAGCATCCGTCAAGAAGGACGATGATGAAGGAGAAGAAGATGGATTATCAGGCCATTATTTATGAAAAGAGCGAGGGCATAGCCGTGATCACCCTCAATCGCCCGAAGAGCATGAATGCTTTGAACAGTGCGCTCTTCAAAGAACTTGATGACGCCCTCACGAAGATTGAGAAAGATGGCGAAATTAAGGTCGTCATCCTCACGGGCTCAGAAAAATTTTTTGCTGCGGGGGCGGACATCACTGAAATGGAAGGTATCGTAACTCCCGTGGATGCTCACCGGTTTCTCAAGGACGTCCAGGCGGTCTTCAACAGGATCGAGGATCTGGAAAAGCCGGTCATCGCGGCCGTGAGCGGCCTGGCACTCGGCGGCGGCTGCGAACTCACCCTTGCCTGTGATCTTCGCATAGCCGCGGAGAATGCCGTCTTCGGCCAGCCGGAAATAAAGATAGGAGTGATCCCCGGCGCCGGCGGCACACAGCGTCTTCCCCGGATAGTCGGCCTCACGAAGGCGAAGGAGCTTTTGTACACTGGCGATTTTATCGACGCCCAGGAGGCATACCGCATCGGACTCGTAAACAAGGTGGTTCCCGTTGCATCCCTGATGGATGAGGTGAAAAAGTTGGCGATGAAGATTGCGCGCCAGCCCGGGTTTGCGCTCAAGATTACGAAGATGGCGATAAACGGCGGGATGAACATGGACATGAAGTCGGCGATGGCCTATGAGTCGCGCTGTTTTGAGATGCTTTTTTCCACTGCTGACCAGAAGGAAGGAATGAAGGCCTTCGTGGAAAAGAGAAAGCCTGCGTTTAAAGACAGGTGATATGGGTAAGGTCGTATCGCTAAGGGACGCCGTCAGCTCCATCCGAGATGGAGATGTGCTCTTCCTCGGTTCGCTGATCGAATGCCGGCGTCCCATGGCGGCAGCTTATGAGATCGTGAGGCAAGGGAAGAAGGGATTGGTCCTCCTTGCCGAATGCTCACTGGCAGAGGACATACTCGTGGGAGCGGGCTGCGCCGCGGGATGGCGCGGCTGCTACACAGGTATGGCGAATTTCGGTCTCTCCCCAGCGACCCTTCGCAAGATAGAAACCGGCGGGTTCGTGGTCGATGACATCGGACACATCGATATCATCCTGGGCGCCATGGCTGCCATGGCGGGGAGTCCCTTCGTTGCGACACGCGCCACACTGGGGAGCGATGTGCTCAATCCTGAATTCTCGCGGACCGAGGCGATCCGGAACATCGTACGCGATCCCTCGATGATCCCTGCAAAGAAATTCGTTCTCATGGATGACCCGTTCTATGGAAGCGGTCCCGTAAAGCTGCAGCCCGCGATGCCGGCAGACGTGGCTGTAATCCATGTTCAGCAGGCGGGCGAGGAAGGGACGGGGAGGATCGAGGGCAGTCTTGCCTTTGATCATTACTTCGTTCACGCAGCGAAAAAGGTGATTCTGACTGCGGAGCAGATCGTTCCGGAGTCGTATCTGCGTCGCGATCCCAACCGCAATCAGATCCCCTGCACGAGTGTCGACATGGTTGTGGAAGTGCCTTGGGGAGGCCACCCCAGCCAGGTACAGGGATTCTACGACTGCGATATGCTTTTTATCCACGAGTACGTGAAGGCGGCAAAGACCGAGGACGGCTTTAACGAATGGATAGATGAATGGGTCGTAAAGGCCGAGTCGCATGATGCCTACGTGGAAAGTATTGGTGCGGCGAGGCTTCAATATCTGCGGGCGATTCCACCCTATGGATACCGCCCACGCAATAATTGAGATATTCGCAGAATCATCAACTATAACGGAAGACGGGAGGTGATGGGATAGAAACCGGCATTGAACGATGACGAACTGATATCTGGTCATAATTGATTGAGATGCATTCAAGGAGGGGAGTTATGAAAAAAAGCAAGGTCGTCAGTTTGAAAGAAGCAATGCAGGAAGTGCAGGACGGTGATTGTATCGTCATGGGTGGCGTGGTGGAAGACCGTCGTCCCATCGCCGCCGCTCTAGAGTTGATACGCCAGGGGAGGAAGAACCTCATCATACTGGCCGAGTGTTCGCTTTCGGAGGACATGCTAGTCGGCGCCGGGTGTGTCGCTGCGTACCGTGGGACATACACGGCGATCGGCGCATTCGGCATTTCTCCGTCCACAAAAAGGATAGCAGAGGCGGGCCGTATCATCATCGATGACATAGGTCACACGGATGTATGCCTGGGCTCGATGGCCGCCATGGCGGGCGCCCCGTTCATCGCGTCGCGGACAACGTTCGGGACGGACGTCCTGAACCCGGCCTTCGATAATGTCGCGAAGATCAGGGCCATCGCCAGGAACAAGGAGATGATCCCGGAGAAGAAGTATATCATGATGGAGGATCCCTTCTACGGCCGCGGTACCGTGCAGCTCCATCCTGCCCTGAAAGCGGATGTTCTTATCTGCCATGTGCAGTATGCGGGAGAAGAAGGGACGGTGCGGATCGACGGCAGCCTCGTGTTTGACCATTTCGCAGCGCACGGAGCGGCCAAGGTCATCATCACAGCCGAGCAGGTTGTCCCCGAGGAATACCTCAGACGCGATCCCAACCGCAATCAGATACCGTGCACCAGCGTCGATATGGTCGTGGAAGTGCCGTGGGGCGGTCATCCGGGACAGGTCCTCAATTTCTATGACATGGACATTCCGTTCCTCATGGACTATGTCGGGAAAGCGAAAACCGAGGCGGGGTTCAAGGAATGGGCCGATGCCTGGGTTTATGGGCTCAAGAACCACGACGACTATCTCAACAAACTGGGAGCGGCGCGTCTGGAGAAGCTCCGGGCTATACCACCGTTCGGCTATCGTCCCAGACCGAAAGGAGGTGCACGATAATGACAGCACAATACGCACAAGCGCAAGACTACAAGCCCACCGAGGCAATGGTAATTTACGGCGCACGCATGCTTGCCGATTTCAACGGCAAGATGGGCATCATCGGTATTGGAGCGCCCCTGCTTGCAACTCACCTGGCAAAGATACTCTATGCACCTGACATGAAGATGATCGTGGAGACAGGGCAGGCAGATGCAGATCCCATCGAGGTGCCGCTCTCCATCATGGACAGCCGCCTGACCTATGGCTCGTCGTGGCAGATGGGCGACCCCGAAGGACTGTTCCCCCTCATGCGGGGCGAGATCGATTTCGGCTTCATCGGAGGGGCACAGATCGACAAGTACGGGAGCCTCAATTCTACCTTCATAGGGACCGATTATAATAAGCCGACAAAAAGACTGGCGGGCACGGCAGGCGCGGTGGACATCGGCGGGTTCGCCAGGGCAACGATCATCACAATGGCTCACCAGAAGCGCAGGATCCTGGAAAAAGTGGATTATCTCACCACGCCGGGATGGATGGTGAAGAAATGGCCGGAGGGAAAAATGGTGAGACGTGAAGAGATCGGTCTCCCGGGAGGCCCCGTCGCCTTCATCTCCTCTATGGGCATCATGAGATTCGATGATAAGACCAAGATCATGTACGTGGACAAGTGCTACCAGGGTATAAAGCCCGAGACAATCAAGGAGAATACGGGTTTTGACATCGATATCTCGCGCGCAAAGGAAGCAGACCCCATCTTGGTAGAGGAGCTCAAGGTCTTAAGGGAGAAATGTGATCCCTTGAATATCTACCGCACGCGATAGTCGAGAGCGTGATTTGAAGACGGCGGGACAGAAGCGGGCGCAGGCCTGTTGAGGCTGCGCCCGCGCGTGAGCATTTGGGGAAGGGAAACAAATGTTTCTCATGGAGGGGAGTATGTCAGAGACACGTGAAAGAAAACTGAAAGTTTCAAGGAGACCCGTTGCGAATCCTTTGCCGAGAGGCGGCGTAAGGATCGCTGAAGCCCTGAAGTCCCTCCTCGAGCAAAAAGACTTCAACGCAATCACGACCGCCCAGATCTCCAGGAAGTCGGGTGTGAATGAAGCCCTCATCTACAAGTATTTTGGCGACAAGCGCGGTCTCCTCCATCAGGTGCTCCGGGATTACCTCGACGAATATCTCGGAGTGATGGAGTCGGAACTCAAAGGGATCAAGGGTACCTTCAATAAATTGAAAAAGATCATTTGGTCCCAGATGAACCTCTATGGATCGAAGCGCGTGGTGGCGAAGATTCTTCTTCTTGAAGTGAGAAATTATCCGGGTTACTATGAAAGTGAGACCTACAATCAGGTCAGAAGATACAGCAGGATTGTAAAGAAGACCCTCGAAGAAGGTGTGAATAGCGGCGAACTTCGGGACGACATTCCGGTCGCCTCGATGAGGCAGATACTCCTCGGCGGCGTAGAGCACATGTGCCTGCCCAAGATCATCTTCGGTCATCCGTTCTCGCCGGAGCAGTTTACGAAGGAAGTATGTGCAGTCATATTTGAAGGCATTGCCAATCCCCGGTTAAGAGATAAGAAAAAGAACAAGTAAAGCCCTCTCATTTTCTGTCCGGACCTCCGAAAAAGGATGTGACTAACATGGAAAACAGTGTGACGGAACTTTTCAACATCAAATATCCCATAGTCCTGGGAGGCATGGCGGGCGTAACCGATGCGACGCTCGCGGCCGCAGTGAGCGATGCAGGCGGCCTCGGCACAATTGCCGGTGCCAGGGAGTCTGCCGAAAGCTTGGCTGCTGAGATCGACCGTTTCCGGCAAATCTCGGCGAAGCCCTTCGCTGTGAATATCCCCCTCATGGCTCCGCAGGCGAAAGACCTGATTCAGGTAGTCATTGAAAAGAAGGTTCCAGTCGTTGTGACTGCGGCGGGGAGTCCGGAAATATTCACCGCAACTCTCAAGAAGGCCGGCATCCGTGTGATGCATGTCATCCCCAGTGTTGACGCGGCGAAGAAGGCCGAAGCGGCGGGAGTGGACGCCGTGATCGCGGAGAGTTTTGAGTCCGGCGGCTTTGCATCGCCCTTTGAGATCGGCGCCCTTGCTCTGATCCCGCAGGTCGTCGACGCGGTCGGCATCCCCGTGCTTGCGGCCGGAGCGGTGGTCGACGCGCGGGGATACGCGGCCTGCCGCATTCTCGGAGCCGACGGAGTCAGTGTGGGTACTGCATTTCTTGCAACTGTCGAATGTACAAGGATAGGGACAGCATGGCGTGAGCAGATCCTGAAGGGAAAGGATACCGCAACCAAGATAATGGGAAGGGGGATAGCCCCGATGAGGTTGCTGGCAAATCAGTGGACTGACAGAATGGAGGAAATCGTATCCAGAGGCGCATCGAAGAAGGAAGTGATGCAATTCATCTTTTCCGGCGATCCGATGAGCAGCGAGGACGGCCCTTTTGCTTGCGGACAGGGAGTCGGCATGATACAGAGGATAAGAACGGTGAAGGAAGTAATTGAGGATTTTGTCAACGGTTCCGGAGCGCTCCTCCGCAAGATGGCGAACTTATCTTAGTCATTATGACGACTGTTCGGAGAAAGCGGATTCTAATTCAGAGTGAGATGCATGGGCGGACAGAAGGCCCATAATAAACAAAGGTTCTAACGAAAGGAGACAGATGTGAAACGGAAAAGAATATTTATCGCTCTAGTTGTCATACTGTTCATCAGCGCGAGCGTGGCAGTTGCATTTTCTTACGATGAGCTCGTGGTGAAAAAGACTTTTGAGTTGAAAGAGTACACCACCGTCTCCGGAAAGAAGATAGCGCCGGTCCGCATTGGATATGAGACGTACGGGAAATTGAGTCCGAAGAAGGATAATGTGATCCTCGTATGTCATCACTTTTCCGGAACATCGCATGCTGCCGGAAAGTATGCGGCATCGGAAAAGTTGCCAGGTTATTGGGATACTGTGATAGGGCCGGGGAAGCCCTTTGACACGGACAAGTATTTCATAATCAGCACGGATACGCTATGCAACATCAACACGAAGGATCCGATGGTCACCACGACCGGCCCGGCTTCCATCAATCCCGCCACCGGCAAGCCTTACGGTATGTCATTTCCCGTAATCACCATCAGGGACATGGTCCGGATCCAATATGAGCTTATAAAATCTCTCGGTATCAACAAACTGAAATGCGTGACTGGCGCTTCGATGGGCGGGATTCAGACCTTGGAATGGGCGACGTCTTATCCTGATGTTGTCGAGAAGGCAATTCCCGTCATTGGGACGCCCAAGGCCTATGCATGGACCGTAGCGTGGGTGAAGATGTGGGCGGACGCTGTGATGCTTGATCCCAAATGGAACAACGGCGATTACTACGGAAAGGAAGAGCCTGTTGACGGGGTAGCATATTCCTTGAAAGCTATCACCCTGATAGCCCGTAGCCCGTGGTGGGCCGAGAGTGCTTTTAACAGGAAGCCAGCCGATCCGAAAAAAGACCCGGCCGCTGCTATGAACAATAAGTATCTCATCGAAGATTACTTGGACAAAGCGGGTGCGGGGCGGGCGAAATCGGCAGACGGGAATTCCATCATCTACCTCTGCAAAGCGAATGCATTGCATGACATCGGGTTCGGCTATGGCTCTTATGAGGATGCTTTGAAAAGGATCAAAGCAAAGGTCCTCACGCTCCCATCAAAAACCGATATCCTCATCTACCCGTACAATTCCGCCGAATTCGCCGAAGCATTGAATAAAGCCGGCGGAGATGCCTCCCTCTTTGAAATACCGACATTCGAAGGTCACATAGGAGGCATAAGTGATATTCAGAAGGCGGGCTCAACGATCAAGGCTTTTTTGGAAAAGTAAGGTCAATTTTGCTCATTTGCCATGTGCATATTGCAGGTTAATTTTCTACCATAATTGGGGGGAACGGGTAACTCATTGCCCGTTCCTCCCACCTTCCAGACATGATTTCCCCGGCCTTCATGCCAAAAAATAGTTGACATCAAGAAGCGAGTCTCTTATATTCCGCAAGGAACCGGAGGAAACGCGGGATGAGTGTCAAGTCCGGAAATAAGCAGACGAATTCTACAGGCAGGAAATCTGCCGGAAAACTTTCATGGGACGACAGGTCATTCCATAAGCTGGCAGAAAATATCACTGATGGCGTCTACTTCGTCAACGTTGACGGATATTTTACCTATGTCAACAAGACTGTTGCCGATAGTATAGGCCTTCCACAGGAGCAATGTGCTCATTTACATTTCTCTGATGTGATTCATCCGGATTATCAGGACACTGTCAAGGAAAACTTTCAACGGGTATTAAAAGGGGAAGATGGAACCCCGAGAGAAATCAAAATTAGAAGCATCGACGGCCGGGTAAAGATCCTTGAAGTTCATTCAACGCCTATCCGGGATGGGGTGCAAATTGTCGGCATCCTGGGTATCTCGCGTGAAATTACCAAACGTAAACTAATGGAAGAGGTGTTGCGCCATAGCGAGGAACGCTATCGTGCCGTAGTTGAAGATCAGGCGGAGATGATCTGCCGCTATCTTCCGGACTGTACGTTGACGTTTGTCAATAGTGCGTATTGCGAGTATTTCGGCAAGACCCGGGAAGAACTGGTCGGGCAGAAATTTCAGACCCTGATTGTCGGCAAAGAGCGGCGGATGGTGGGAGATAAGCTTGCCGCATTGACTCCGGAAAATCCAACCACCATGCACGAACAAACGGCGCTTGCGGCGGGCGGTTCCGTTCGCTGGCAACAGTGGGTTACCCGCGGTCTCTTTGAAGAAGATGGTGCAATAAAAGAGCTACAGGCCGTGGGACGTGACATCACCATGCAGAAGATAGCGGAGGAAGCCCTCAAGGCTTCGGAGGCCAGCCTGGCAAGACTAGTCAAGGAAAGGACGGCGGAACTCGAGAATAAAAGCAAAATGCTCGACGAACTCAACATTGCATTGAAGGTGCTCATGCGGCAAAGCGGCAGTGAAAAAACGGAGATGGAAGAGAAGTTCATATCAAACGTGAAGAGCCTTATCCTTCCCTACATCGAAAAGATAAGAGGCGGGGATCTCAATTCACACCAGAAGTCCTATTTAGGAGTAATAGAAGCCAATCTCAACGAAATCATATCCCCTTTCGTGCGGAAGATGCGACAATATAACTTTACCCCGAAAGAACTGACGGTGGCGACCCTGATCAAAGATGGTAAGAGCACCAAAGAGATAGCAAGAATTCTGGGCGTGGGAACCCACGCAATCGATTCGCATAGAAACCGCATCAGAAGGAAAACGGGTCTAACTGTAAGAAAATCAAATCTTCAGGCTCATCTTCGATCCCTTGAATAGTGCATTTATAGTAATAATAATACAATAATCTTTCATCATTGTAATTTTGTTCATTTCCGCATAAGACAATCCCACATCCACTTCC
The DNA here is from genome assembly GCA_035515335.1 of Syntrophales bacterium. Taxonomy (GTDB): domain Bacteria; phylum Desulfobacterota; class Syntrophia; order Syntrophales; family UBA2185; genus Fen-1135. The sequence goes on from DATJBN010000014.1 coordinate 13,438, forward strand.
TTTCAACACCCGAGGGTACCTATAACTGAAACAGCTATGGAAGATGTCTACTGCCCGGAATGCAAAAAGCTGGTGAAGCCTGAGAAGTTTGGAGACGGATGGGTAGGTATTTGCTGCAATAGAGTCGTGTTCAGCCGTTCAGATGAGTCCGAATCCGGCATCAAGCATTCTGAAGACGAGAATATCCAAGAGGACGATCAATCTTGAGCTAGACTCCAATTGAGCGTCGAGACGTTTGCAAATGGCGTGCGGCGTTCTTGCGTCTCGATAGGAGAAAGAATAACTTTTTTATAACAGGAGGGCGAAGAATGAACAAAGGGGAATTGATCGCTGAGGTTGCAAAGATTACCTGCACCAAGGCAGAGGCGGTAAAGGCCGTGGATGAATTTTTTGACGGAATCAAAAAGGCTTTGAAAAAGGGAGACAAGGTTGTGCTCGTCGATTTCGGAACTTTTTCCGTTGCGAAGAGAAGAGCCAGAAAGGGAAGAAATCCTCAGACGGGCAAGGAGATAAATATCGCGGCCAAAAAGGTTCCGAAGTTCTCAGCCGGCAAGGCGTTGAAAGATTCCGTTAAGTAAATCTTAGTCTCGAAAGAAGGCCTCTTAATAGTCGGCTATTACTTGTCACACGAGAAAGGGTGGTTCCGGTTCCCCACTTTTTCCTATTTTAGATAGGTAATCTGACATTGCGATAGAATCCAATCGCTGAAGAAATTAACGCAACTCAGATCTATGGATTACACAACCCACTGGATATTTATTATTCAAGTGGATACCAAGAGTGATTATAATGTATCCATATCTGCGTTAAGAGCACATCAGAGACGTTTATAACTTAATGATATACTTAGTAAATCATGAGTTGCCAGGTGCGATCTTTTTGGCGTGATCATTGCACGTCATCTGAAATAGTTGGCACTGTACCCATCGGATGCATGACATTATTTCAACAGAGAAAAAATCCCATCATGCGAATCGCACATACCGAGAGTTCCATCCATATGGGCGGGCAACAGCTTCGCATTCTGGATGAAATCCAGTGGATGCTGAATAAAGGCCATTCGGCATGGCTGCTTGCCCGTGAGGATTCCGCCATACATGAAGAAGCAAAGCACCGGGGCATTCCTGTTCATACTGTCCCGTTCAGAGGGTCGGTGTATCTCCGGGCAGTCTTCGAGATTGTCAAATTTGTTAGAGATGAAGGCATCCAACTAATCAACTGCCATAGCTCAGTTGATGCATGTTCTTCCATAGGCGCCCAATTATTATTCAGGGCACCCGTCATCCGTACTCTTCATATTGATGCACTCAAAACGGATATCATTCACAAATGGTTGTGGCGATATGGAAATGATCACGTAATTGTCGTCTCGCATGGTATTGCCGACAGACTGGTAAAGTCGGCCCTGGTAGATGCGGATAAGATTTCTGTGATTCCCACCGGCATTGACCTTGGCAGGTTCAAGCCAAACGGGAACGGACATTACATCCGGGAAGAATTCAATATACCGGAAGGCGCCAGAGTGGTCAGTGAGATTGCCATGATCCGTCCGGACAAGGGACAGAAGTACTTCATACGGGCGGTAGACAAAATTGCAGACGTCCTGCCCAACACCCGTTTTCTCGTCGTGGGTTCTGCCACGAGGCCCGAATTCCTTGAAGAGATCAAGGCCGAGATAGCAGCGCTTCGTCACTGGGATAAAGTCATTCTAACAGGTTTCAGGCATGATATAGAAAACGTTATAGCTGCAAGTGATGTAATTATTAACTCATCTATTTCTGAACCCAGATCCCAGTTGATACACCAAGCCTTTGCTATGGAGAAGGTGGTCGTTGCAAGCAATGTTGGAGGAAATCTTGAAACAATACGTCACGGCGTAACAGGCTTTCTGTTCCATTCCGAGGATGCCGAAAGTCTTTCCCGAAATGTACTTTCGGTCCTGCGCACTGACCTGAAGCAAATCAAAAATCGGGCTTATCTAACTGCTCATTCCTATTTCGGCATTGATACCATGATGGAGAAGATTTTGAATAGCTATCAACGAGTATTGGAAGCCGGAAGAAAGCATCGGATCTAATGTCGTCTCCAGCCATGCGACGCATTTCAGCTGCCGAAGGCTTGACTACATCTAGCTTCCGTTCTTATTTTTAAGATGGGAAATATAATCGATAACCGCCTTGATTTTTTCGGGTGAAAACTTGAAAGGCGGCATAGGGACCGTGTCAGTTCAAGATTGCCTTAGCAATTCTATCGCTGCCTCTATCTTTCCAGAATTTGGGGTCCATGAAATCACGGGGCTTTGGATTTAAGGAAGAAGATAGCGGACCGTTACCGTCACCACCGTGGCAGGGCTGGCAGCTGATGAATATCAGTCCTACGGTCATCCTTTTCATCTTCAGTTTTCCTCAGAAGAGTTATCATATCAGGTTCTGTCCTTTGGGCGTATGCTATAAACCAGCTACAGCAACGTCGGCAATCAGAGAAATCCCTATTTTCAAAGTCGAGATATCTCTTAGGCGGGAGATTTTGTGGGACGGGTTTCTAAGGGCTGTATCAGCTCTTTGTGATCTGGTGAGGTCTTTCCATCCACCTCTTTATGCGGTTGGCATCACCGAAGCGGGTCAGTCTCCCCTGTGCATCGAGCAGGACTATCAAGACAGGACGCTGGGCCAGCTGGGCCTGCATTACAAGACAGCGACCCGCCTCACCGATATAGCCTGTTTTGGAGAGACCGATCTGCCAGCGAGAACTCCTGACGAGGTGATTGGTATTACGGAAGGTGAGCATTCGGTGACGTACAAGGACGACGGCTTGTTCGCGGGTGGTGAACTGGCAGATGAGCGGATAATTGCATGCGGCATCCACCATCCGAGCCAGGTCGTGCGCGGAAGAAACGTTGTCGCCGGAAAGCCCCGTGGGATCGGCGAAGCGGGTCTCGGTCAATCCCAGTGCCCGGGCCTTGGCGTTCATGGCCGCAACAAAGGCCTCAGTGCCGCCTGGATACGCCCGGCTCAATACATGGGCGGCGCGGTTCTCGGAGGCCATTAAAGCGAGGAGCAAGGCGTCCTGGCGTGTAAGGGATGTACCCACCGGAAGACGTGAGCGCGTGTGCCTGAGTGTATCTAGGTCTTCACGCTCGATAACGAGCAATTCCTGTAGATCCATCTGTGCATCCAGCATCACCATGGCTGTCATGAGTTTCGTGATGGATGCGATCGGCATGACGAGTGCCGCGTTCTTTTGAACGAGACATTCGCCGGTCTGCTGATCTTCGACCAGGGCGCAATAAGAGCGTATGATGAGCTTCTGGTTTGACTGCTGCACGTCTGAAAAAGAGGTGCGTTTGTGATGAGCCGTATGTTTTGATGCTTTAACATATCCGATAGAGTCCTGAACGATCATAATCCCGCCAACCATCAGAACCCACAGGGCTACAAAGGCGTATCTCCGCGGCATAATCTAGCTCCAAAAGAAATCTAAAGATGGATCTTAACCGTGACGATTCATCTTTGAAATCATGTGGAAGAATTTTAACTGTTTTGTTCGCTTATGGCAATATTAATTTCTATAAATGCTTCAATAGTTGGTGTACGTTATCTCTATGGTTCGAACTCAGAAATTATTTATCGCATCAATCAGTCCTCTGAGCCTCCCGAAGTCCCTGCGATTGAATTCTATCAGGAGCCGGGGCAGATCAACAACGTCCGCATCATCAATTTCAGCGGGAAGTGCCGCGGATGGGGTAATGCGGCCTCCCGGCAGAAGGATGTCTTTAAACCGATCTGTCAATTGCCGGATGTCATCGGCAGTGAGTTGCGACGTAACACGTATCACAAGCTTGTCATCTACATAACGCATGCTGTGATACCGGCGGTAAAAATGCTTGATCTTCTCCAGGGCTTCGTCTGTCGAACACACGTGCTCAAACAACGTAAAGTCGGACCTGCAGATATATCCGCTCGCAAGAAGCTGTTCTTCGAGGAGCTTGATCAGATGCATCCAGTATGAGCAGTTGGGATCGTCGATAAGAACGAGAGGCAGGGGATTGCGTTTGCCGGTCTGCACGAGGGTAAGTGTCTCCATCGCCTCGTCGAGCGTTCCGAAGCCTCCGGGGAACAGAGCTACGGCGTCCGCTTCTTTGAGAAACGCAACCTTGCGGTTGAAGAAATACTTGTACGTGATGTGCCGCGGGTTCCCCTCGACCACGGGATTCGGCTTCTCCTCGAAAGGCAGGCGGATCGTCACTCCAAATGAATGCTCGGGGCCGGCCCCTTCGTTGGCAGCCTGCATGATGCCGGCCCCTCCACCGGTTATGACCATGAATCCTGATTCTGCGAGCTTTCGCCCGAAGGTCCTGGCGATTTCATAGATCGGTTCGCCTGGATTGGTTCTCGCCGAGCCGAAGACCGTAACCTTGCGGACGTTACGGTAGGGGCCAAAGACCTTGGACGTAAACCGCATCTCCTTGAGAGTCGTATTCATGAGCTTGAGGTCTGCGCTCTCGTCATCCTCCTGCCCGGCCTTAAGTGAGGCGATAATCATCTCCCGGACGTATTCCGGCCTTCTGATGCCGCCGACCGTTTTCATCAGTTGCTCAATGAGTCTCTCGAAGGGCTCCCTGTTTCTGCCAAAGCTGATTCTCATGTTCCTCCTCCTCGTCGCAATCGATGAGACCACTACATCACATAGTAAGGCATCTTTATTTCTTTGTCGAGGATGAAGAGGATTATTTCGCGAGTAACAAATACCTCAGGCGGGATACGCGTAACGCCTCCCGGCGAAAACAACGCCGAGTAAGGCTCCTGCGGTAGCGAGCCCCACGCTGAAAAGAAAATAGCCGTGATAACCCCATCTGGCGACCAGTGAGCCGCCGTACACGGGCCCCAGAAAATTGCCGGCCTGAATGGCGAAGAGGACCAGGTTTGCATTCAAGGGGCGAAAAACAGGCGCGGAGATCTCAAACATCAGGCCATGCAATGTAGGCTGCCCCATCCCCATGCCGATTCCGAAGATTATGGCAACCAGAGATAATGCCCA
>DATJBN010000015.1:0-3622 GCA_035515335.1 Syntrophales bacterium
CATCTTTCGTGCTTCCTCCACAGGCAGACCTGCTTCCGCCGCTATTTCTGTGTAATGAGGCGCCTGTCCCGTTGCAATGAACCGTTTCAGAATCACGTTGTACATCCTGTCGAATCCATCTGACATAGTGTACCTCCTCCCGGTGCTTTTAATTTATGATATTCGCTGGGGGACAGGTTTGGAATCGGGGAATTCCCTAAACGACGAATCCTTTTTCCTGATAAGACACTATCTCCCGTTGCTGCACCTCTTCAGCACGGATAATCGTCTTTGTCCTCAATTTTTCTTAATAATTAAGAAAATCTGCCGATAATAGATCAAGGCAGATAGGGAATTTTGGTTCCAACGGCAAATAGTTCCGCGGCAACCAGAATCGAAGTGCCCCTGCCTGATTAACATGGGAACAACGATCCACCGGATTCAAACTTATGCTGCGGTTTTTAACAAACAAGAGGGATCTCTCACGTCGTCAATGGCTGATAGTCTACGTGATACTTCTGTCCGCTATGACTGTCGCAGCGGGATGGTTTGTAACCGGTTCTTTAGGCGATAAAGCCCGTCAGGAAATCATCCGGGAAAGCAGGGCCTCTGCGTTAACCCTGTCGGTCTACGTTTCCTCAACATTGAATAAATTTGAAGGAGCGGTCAAATCCCTGGCCGGTTCTCCGTGGATCGCGCCTGCCCTCAGTTCCCGCACGGCTCTGGATGTCGCACATGCAAACGCGGTCTTGGACCAGCACAATGCGGCATTGGATGCCTCCGTGAGTTATCTTATAGACGGCACGGGGAAGACCATTGCTTCTTCCAACCGCAATCAGCCTGACAGCTTTGTGGGGAAGTCCTATCGTTTCCGGCCCTATTTTCAAGAAGCCCTCAAGGGCAACCCCCATCGCTTTTTTGCGCTTGGCATTACTTCCGGAAAGAAGGGTTTCTACACAAGCTGCCCTGTTCGGGACGGGAGAGGTAAAGTGGTCGGCGTGGTCGCGGTGAAAAAGGATCTTGACGAGATGGAAAGCTTCTTCGGCAAACATCCGCAATGCTTTCTTATCAGCCGTGACGGCATTATCTTTCTATCCAGCTCACCGGCAAAGGATCTAAAAAGTCTCTGGCCTCTCAATAAAGCAACAGAGGAAAGATTGGTTGCTTCACAGCAATTCGGCACCACACCGTTTGAAGCCGTTGCTGAGGAGAAAATCGCCGACGGCATGTACGTCACAATGGAAGGAAAGGATTATTTCGCTTCCAGGACGGTGATTGACAGCGCCGGATGGTCGATTGTGCTTTTGACCCCGACGGATCGTATCGGCATTTATAAATCGATAGGCATTCTTGCGACTATTTTCGTATGCTCTTTGGTCGTGTTTTTCTCCCGCATTATCTTCATTACAGACAAATCGAGAGAGGCCATAAGGCAAAGCGAGGAGCTTTACAAGACGCTTGCCGAGAAATCCATGGCGGGCGTTTATGTGGTGCAGGACGGGGTCTTCCGTTTCATCAATTCCAATGCCGCATCCTACGCAGGCTATACGAGAGAAGAATTATCAGGGAAGGAGGCGAGGCTCCTGGTAATCCCGGAGGACAGGGAAAGAACGAGAAAGACCGCCAGGGCCATGCTGCAGGGTGAGATCGGTTCGCCATACGAGTTCAGGATTGCCACAAAGCAGGGAGAAACCCGGTGGATTATGGAGACCGTGACCTCGATCATGTATGATGGGCGGCCGGCCATCCTTGGGAACTCGATGGACGTCACGCAGCGTAAATTGGCGGATGAGACATTGCGGGAGAGTGAACAGCGGCTACACAGCATCATTGACGGTTCTCCGATACCGGCTTTTGTCATCGGGAAGAATCACAGGGTCATACACTGGAACAAGGCGCTTGAGGAAATGAGTGGAATCAAGGCCGAGTCTGTAGTGGACACGTATGAACAGTGGAGGGCCTTTTATAAGGAACAGAGACCCTGTATGGCAGACCTGCTCGTAGATCAGGCCGTAGAGCTGGTTCCCCAGTGGTATGCCGGCAAGTACATCAAGTCCCGGTTGATTAAAGATGCCTATGAGGCCACGGATTTTTTCCCTGCCATCGGAGAAAGTGGAAAGTGGTTGCGCTTTACTGCAGCTGCAGTCCGTGATTCAAAAGGAACGATCGTTGCAGCCGTTGAGACCCTGGAAGACATCACCGACAAAAGACGAGCGGAAGAGATTTTGCGCGACAGAGAAGAGCGCTACAGGGCATTCTTCGAGACCTCCAGGGATTGCGTCTTCATCAGCTCGACGGACGGAAGATGGATAGACCTGAATGATGCAGCCGTTGAACTCTTCGGCTATTCGAGCAAAGAGGAATTGAGGGGTGTTCAGATAAGAACATTGTATGCCGACCCGGACGGTAGGGACAGGTTTACAGCGCACATGCGCGAGAAGGGATATGTCAAGGAATGTCCCTTCGACATGAAGAAAAAAGACGGTTCGATCATCCATGTCCTTCTTACTTCGGTTGTATGGAATGATGCGGATGGAAATGTATTGGGATACCGCGGAACGATCCGTGATGTAACTGAGAAGCGACGCGTGGAGAAGGAGTTGAAGGCAAAACATGAAGAATTGAGCGCCGCATACGGACAGTTGGCAGCCTATGGTGACGAGCTTCGTCAGAAATACAACGAACTGCTGGAAAGCCAGAAGGCGCTTCATGAGAGCGAGGAGCATTACCGCCTGCTTTTCCAATCGGCCAATGACGCTATTTTCCTGATGGGAGACGAACGTTTCACAGACTGCAACAGGAGGACCCTGGAGATATTCGGTTGTGAAAAGGAACAGCTCATCGGGCAGACTCCGTGGAAGTTCTCGCCGGAATATCAGCCGGACGGCAGGGCTTCGAAGATAAAAGCGATGGAAAAGATAAACAACGCCTTCCGGGGTATGCCGCAGTTTTTCGAGTGGAGGCACTGCAAGTATGACGGCACACCCTTCGATGCAGAGGTCAACCTGAATCGGTTCGAACACAGGGGTAAGCTCTTCCTTCAGGCGATCGTCCGCAATATTACGGAACGCAAGCGTGTGGAGGCCGCATTGTATGAAAGCGAACAAAAATATCGAGCATTCTTCGAGACCTCAAGGGACTGCGTGTTTATCACCTCCAGGGACGGCAGATTGCTGGATTTCAATGAACCAGCCGTGGCCCTGTTCGGTTATGAAAGCAGAGAGAAATTGTCGAAGGTAAGTATTGGTGACATATACTACAACGCAGAAGACAGGCAAAGGCACCTCCAGAAGATAGACCGGGAGGGGTTCTCCCAGGACTATGCTGTGGACCTGAGGAGGAAGGACGGTGGTGTCATCCATGCGCGCGTCACGGCGGTGCAGACAAAGGATAAGAACGGGGAGACAATAGGGTACCAAGGAACCATCAAGGACGTGACCGAGCAAAAAAAGGCGGAGGAGGCCCTGCGGGAAAGTGAAGAGAAATATCGTACGCTGGTCGAAAATACGGGGGACCTGATATATACGGCCAACAGGAAAGGCATTACTACGTATGTGAATCCCATGCTCGAAAATACACTGGGTTACGGAAAGGATGAACTCGTCGGCGAATCATTCATGAAGATCATTGCCCCAGAATTTGC
>DATJBN010000016.1:0-18770 GCA_035515335.1 Syntrophales bacterium
TAGGGGAAAACCTGTGATGGAGGAGCAGGTCATCGAAACGCAGGTAATCGCTCAAGGGCCCACGGCATCGCAGGTCGCGATCAAGATGCTGGGGACAAACGGAGGAGGCTTCTTCAATGCCAATGCCGCTCATCCTTTCGAAAATCCGACGCCCTTGTCCGACTTTTTGCAGATTCTCTCCATCTTCCTCATACCGAGTGGATTGACGTACTACCTGGGCCGAGCCGTCAAGAACCAGCGGCACGGCTGGACAATCTGGGGTGTGATGCTGGTAATCTTCCTGGCCGGCGCCTTCCTTTGCTGGTGGTCCGAGGCGGCCGGAAATCCGAGGATGCAGACGCTCGGCGTCGATGCGGCCGGAGGGAACATGGAAGGCAAGGAGACGCGTTTCGGCATATTCGGTTCGGCGCTCTTCGCAACGGTTACCACGGACGCCTCGTGCGGGGCCGTCAACGCCATGCATGATTCTTTCACGCCCCTGGGGGGCCTGGTTCCACTCCTCAACATGCAACTCGGAGAGGTAGTCTTTGGCGGTGTGGGGGCGGGCCTTTACGGCATGCTCGTCTTTGTCATCCTGACCGTGTTTCTCGCAGGGTTGATGGTGGGGCGAACACCGGAGTATCTCGGCAAGAAGATAGAATCCTACGATGTCAAGGCAAGCGTTCTTTACATGATGGTCCCTGTCTTCTCAATCCTGGGATTCACGGCCTGGGCTTCCGTGAGTTCATGGGGACAGGCAGGCCTCAATAACACCGGACCGCACGGCTTCAGCGAAATACTCTATGCCTTCTCGTCCGCAGTGGGGAATAACGGGAGCGCGTTTGCCGGACTCAGCACCAATACGTATCAGTATAATACGATACTGGGCATCGCCATGCTCCTCGGCCGTTTCTTCATGATCGTACCTGTGCTCGCTCTCGCTGGCGGCATGGCACGGAAGAAACAGGTTGCCGCAAGCGGCGGCACGTTTCCTGTTTCGGGCACACTTTTCGCCCTGCTCTTGCTCGGCACCGTCCTGATCGTCGGCGCCCTGACGTTCCTACCGGTGCTCGCCCTTGGCCCAGTTGTCGAGCATTTTTTGATGATAGAATCACAGATCCTGTATTGAGGAATGAGATATGGCTGTCAAAACACGCTCCCTGTTTGACCGGGGAATAATAATGCAGGCCCTCATGGAGGCCGCAAAGAAGATGAACCCGGTCCACATGGTAAAAAATCCCGTCATGTTCGTGACCGAGGTTGGGGCGTTCATCGTGACGGCAGGGCTGTTCTTCCGACTGGCAGGAGAAAGTGTCGGCTTTGGCGTACAGATAGCTGTATGGCTCTGGTTCACCGTATACTTCGCCAACTTCGCAGAGGCAATGGCCGAAGGGAGGGGCCGGGCGCAGGCAAATGCTCTGAGAAAGACACGGACCCGAACGGTCGCGAACCGCATCGGCGCCGACGGTGCCGTTTCGCAGATTCCAGCCGAAAATCTCCGCAAAGGAGACCTGTTTCTCGTCTCCGCGGGTGAGATCATACCGGCAGACGGAGAGATAACCGAAGGCGTCGCGACTGTCGATGAATCGGCGATCACAGGAGAGTCCGCCCCCGTCATACGCGAGGCGGGCGGCGACCGGAGCGCTGTTACCGGCGGGACTAAAGTCCTCTCTGATTGGATCAGGGTGCGGGTGACTGCAAACCCGGGAGAGAGTTTCCTCGACCGCATGATCGGCCTCGTAGAAGGGGCCAAACGCCAGAAGACGCCGAACGAGATCGCGCTCACGATCCTGCTTGCAGCCCTTACGATTATCTTTCTCGTTGTTGTCATGACCCTGAAGTTCTACGGGCTCTTCTCGGGAATATCATTTTCCGTAACGGTGCTCGTCGCACTGCTTGTGTGCCTGATTCCAACAACCATAGGGGGGCTTCTCTCCGCAATAGGAATTGCAGGTATCGACAGGATGGTCCAGAGAAACGTACTCGCCATGAGCGGCCGTGCAGTTGAGGCCGCAGGCGATGTTGACGTGCTTCTCCTCGATAAGACGGGAACCATCACGCTGGGCGACCGCCAGGCAGCTGAATTCATGCCCGCCCCGGGAGTTACGATGGAGGAACTGGCCGATGCGGCGCAACTGGCCTCACTTGCCGATGAAACACCGGAAGGAAGGAGCATCGTGGTCCTCGCCAAGAAGTATGGCCTCAGGGGCCGCTCCCTCTCGGACATGCCCCAGGCAAAATTCATCAACTTCACCGCACAAACGCGGATGAGCGGAATCGATCTGGAAGGAAGCCGCATCAGGAAAGGATCGACGGATGTCATCCAGTCTCTCGTGGGCGGGCATTTCCCGGTTGAGGTGCACAATGCCATTGACAGGATATCGCAGACCGGAGGCACGCCTCTTGTCGTTGCCTCGGGTGCGCAGGTGCTGGGTGTGATCCATCTTAAGGACATCGTGAAAGGTGGCCTCAAAGACCGCTTTGAAAGATTTCGGGCCATGGGGATAAGGACGGTAATGATTACCGGCGACAACCGGCTCACCGCCAGCGCCATAGCACGGGAGGCGGGAGTCGATGACTTTATCGCAGAAGCGCGCCCTGAAGACAAGCTGTCCCTGATCCGCAGGGAACAGACGAAGGGTCACCTCGTCGCCATGACCGGTGACGGCACAAATGACGCCCCCGCCCTGGCACAGGCCGACGTCGGCGTCGCAATGAACACCGGCACACAGGCCGCCAAGGAGGCGGGCAATATGGTGGACCTCGATTCCAATCCGACTAAATTGATCGAGGTCGTTGAGATCGGAAAGCAGATGCTCATAACGAGAGGTGCCTTGACTACCTTCAGCATAGCGAACGATGTCGCCAAGTATTTCGCCATCATTCCTGCCATGCTGGTCGGCTCCTTTCCGGTCATCGATCCCTTGAACATCATGAGGCTCCAATCTCCGGGAAGCGCCATCTTGAGCGCAGTAATCTTCAATGCCCTGATAATCATCGCCCTCATTCCCCTGGCGCTCAGGGGTGTAAAATTCAGGCCGGTGGGTGCCGCTGCCCTGCTCACGCGAAACATCTTTATCTACGGCCTCGGGGGCATAATAGCGCCGTTCCCAGGGATCAAGATAATAGACATGGTCATTAACGCCCTTCATCTTGCTTGAAGGGGGATGTTTTTAAGCATGAAGAATCTTTTGAGAGAGATACGCATTACCTTGGTTGCCGTGATAGCACTGGCGATTCTCCTCTGCGGCATCTACCCGGCCCTGGTGTGGATAGCTGCACAGGCCGTTTTTCATAACGAAGCCAATGGATCGCTGGTCATAAGAAACGGCCGAATCGTCGGGTCCGCCCTTCTTGCGCAACGGTTCACCGGGGCGAAATACTTCCATCCGCGACCGTCGGCTGCGGGTCCCGGGTACGATGCCGCAAACTCCGGCGGCACCAACCTCGGCCCCCTCTCGAAGAAATTAATTGATGACATAGGGCGGCGCATCAATGATTACAGGAAAGAGAATTACCTGTCCCAGGACGCAAGAATACCTGCCGATGCAGTGACGGCATCGGCAAGCGGCCTCGATCCACACATCAGCGTGGAAAATGCGACCGCACAGGCGGCGCGTGTCGCCCGCGCGCGAAGATTATCCCAGGACTCCGTAATCAGCATGATCGCTGCCCACACCGAAGGGCGCACCCTAGGGATCATCGGTGAGCCCCGGGTTAATGTACTCTTACTCAACCTTCATCTCGATGGGAGCAAATGAAGATGCCGTCTGAAAATCGCGCAGATGCCTTCCTGAGGATGATCCGGCGTTCCGAGCGCGGCCGGCTGAAGATTTATCTCGGCTATGCGGCCGGGGTGGGCAAGACCTTTCGCATGCTTCAGGAGGCGCATCAGCTTCTGGATGAAGGGATCGACGTTGCCGTAGGACTCGTCGAAACCCACGGCAGGGCGGATGTCCAGAGGCTACTCGAAGGCCTCGAGATAATTCCCCGCAGGAGACAGGAATATCGCGGCATCGTTGTCGAAGAGATGGACGTTGACGCGATCATCGCCAGGCGTCCCCAGATCGCACTCGTCGATGAACTGGCGCACACGAACGTACCGGGAAGCAGGAACGAAAAAAGGTTTCAGGATGTTCAGGATATCTTGGCCCGGGGCATCCACGTCATCAGTACATTGAATATCCAGCACCTCGAGAGCCTGTACGATGTCGTTGAAAAGGCATCCGGTGTGAAGGTCCATGAAAGGATTCCCGACGCGGTGCTTGCCGAAGCGGATCAAATCGTGAATGTCGATCTTTCTACCGAAGACCTGGGAGAGCGTCTCAAGGAAGGAAAGATATATCCTCGCGAACGAATCGAGACTGCGCTGGCCAACTTCTTCAAGAAATCGAACCTTGAGCAGTTGCGAGAACTCACCCTCCGCGAGCTCGCGTCACAGATCGACCTGCGGTCACGCGACGAGCTTGAAGAGGAAGTTCCCGCCACTCCCGATCAGGTAATGGTCTGTCTCAGTTCCAAGGGCCCGAACAGCGAAAAACTGCTCCGCTATGCATCGCGCCTCGCCGGAAGGCTCAATAGAAACTGGTATGCCGTATACGTCCAGACCCCTAGTGAGGCGCCGACAGCCATCGACGCCCGGACGCAGCGTCTGCTGTCAGGCACCCTGACACTTGCCAAGCAGCTTGGCGCCATCGTCTTTACCTTCAAGGGAGAAGACGTGGTTAATACGATACTGCAGTTTGCCAAAGAATACAGGGTCGGCCACATCGTCATCGGGAGCCCGAGAAAGATTTCTCCCTGGCGGCGGCTGCTCGGAGAACGCAGCGTCGCTGAACGCCTGATCCGCAGCGCCAGAGGCGTTACCGTGGTGGTCCTCGATACGGAGGAGCCGGAAATGACGGCGCCTCCTGCGATCGAGGAGGAGATAATCCAGGAGGAAGCCGCCCCGGCAACCGCGGCGTCACGTCCTGTAGAAAGCGGTCACGCAGGCCTCTCTCAATTCATATCACAGGACAGGATCATCATCTGGGAAAAGCCGGTTACGAAAGACGACCTGCTGAAGAGTCTTTCCGATGTCGCCTGTGAAGATGGAAAAAATTCTCAATCAAGAGGGCTTGATGCGATCCTGGAAAGGGAAAGACAGGGATCAACCTTCTTCAATGAAGGGGTTGCCTTCCCCCATGCAAGGATCGAAGCACTCGAGCATTCGTGTGTGGCCCTCGGCCTCACACATGTGGGCGTGTCCGATGTAGTGACGGAAAAGCCGATAGAGCTGGTCTTTCTGATTTTCTCTCCCGCCGATATTCCCGACGAGCAGATCCAGATCCTCGGACTTGCGAGCAGGGCGGCCCTTGACAGGCAGCTAATGGAAACATTGCGTTTGGTGAAGACTCCGGGCGATGCCTATCGGGCCATTCAGGCATGGGAGATTGCGGGTCTGACCGGATGAATGGAACATTCTCTTCGCAAGAGCGCCGCTTTAACGGACGCTTGAGAAGAGAAAATCGAGGGCGAACATCAGGGCGATGAGATACATGAGCGGATTGATGTCCCTCGCCTTCCCGGAAAATATTTTCACGATGACATAGCTTATGAAGCCGTAGCCGATCCCCTTGGAGATGCTGTAAGTCAGAGGGATTGCGAGTATCGTGAGAAAGGCCGGGAAGGCCTCGGTAAACTCATTCCATTCGATATCCTTGACTATCATCATCATCAGGAATCCAACGACAATCAGGGCCGGCGCAGTTGCGGCAGCGGGAACGATACTTATCACCGGCCAGAAAAAAACGGCAAGGAAGAAAAAGAGTGCTGTGACAACCGCCGTAAGCCCCGTCCGGCCGCCTTCACCGACGCCTGCGGCACTTTCCACATACGTGGTCACCGAACTGCAGCCCATTGCGCCTCCGATCATTGCTGCAAGCGAATCAATGATAAGGATACCTCTGATGCGGGGGATCTTTCCCTCTTTATCGAGGAACCCTGCTTCACCTCCCACGGCGACCACAGTACCCAGGGTGTCAAAAAAATCGGTGAGAAGAAATGCGAATATGATGGTGACCATACCGAGGCTGAAGACCTGACTGAGATACCGGGGGTCGAATGCGGCCCCGATCGTGGCGAACTGTGAGGAACGGGGAATTGCCATCAAACTCTCAGGCATTCCGGTAAGACCTGCGACGACGGCGACAGCAGTGGTTGAGAGAATGCCGATGAGGATCGCCCCTCTCACCTTTCTCGACATGAGGATTGCAGTAATCACCAGCCCCATGCTTGCGACAACGACTGGCTTTGTAAAACTTCCGAAGGTCACGAGCGTTGCTTCACTTTTTACTACCATGCCCGCTGACTTGAGTCCGATGAAAGCGATGAAGAGCCCGATGCCCACTCCTATCGCTCTCTTGAGGTTGATCGAGATGGCGTCCATGATCAATTCTCTGAACTTTGTGAGCACGAGGATCAGGATAATCAGGCCTTCCAAAAAAATGATTCCCATGCCGACCTGCCACGGGATATTCATTCCCAGCACGACACCGTAGGCGAGGAAGGCGTTAAGACCCATACCGGGAGCGAGAACGAAGGGGTAATTCGTGAAGGTCCCCATCAGGAGCGTGGCGATCCCGGCAGCAAGACAAGTAGTGATTATGGCCGCGTCTTTGGGTACTCCTGCCTCCGAGATGATATTGGGATTCACAAAGATGATGTAGGCCATGGTCATGAAGGTGACCATGCCGGCAATCACTTCCGTGCCCGCGGTTGATCCTGATTCGTCGATACGAAAGAATCTGCTGACCACGAGAAGAACCTCTTAAGGAAAGACATCCTACCGAAGATAAACCTGCACGGCCACAAGAGCAGGCGCTGGCACGCCACGCCTTATACCACAAAACGGTCATCTGCGGTGGATTAATTTCGTGCTCGCAGGAGAGTTGTGAAATGAGTTAGGCAGTAACTGGCGTTTCTACCTATCCATCAGGTCTTCTTCATGCCTGTTTTTCCGAAATCCCGTTTATTATTTTCCGTGCCAGGCGAAGGTCTCCTTTTCTACCGCCCCCTGATCCACATGCAAGGTGCCTGCTTCTGCAAGCGCAGACTCCATCATGGGAGGCGGGCCGCAGAGATAGAAGGACGCCTCTTTGTTGGCGCCGTACTTTTTCAGAACGTCCCCGCTCAAGCGGCCCTTCTCATAGAAGACGCGCTGATACTCCTGCCTGTAGTATCCCTTTACATCGTCAATGCGGCTAAGGCAGTAAACAACGTTGAGCGCGAGGTCCTTTGTCATCGCTCTGATCTCATCTGTGGCGAAGGCATCTTCCATCGTCTTATTCACCCAGAAAAGTGTGGCGGTATTTTTCGCCTTTATATTCTTGAAATGCCGAAGCACGCTGAGAAAAGGCGTTATACCCACACCGCCCGCCATCATTACTACAAGCGGCTTCGCATCGATGTCCTTGCAGAAGAGGCCTATGGGTCCCATGCACCTCACTTGGGTTCCCGGTTTCGAGCCAGGGATCGCCGAGGTGAATTGACCTGTCTTCTTGATAGTCAAACGCAGGAACGGGTCCTCGGGGGCATTGGCTATGGAAAACGGGTGGGGGTCGCTCCATCCACTTTCCATCATGATACTGAGTGAAACGAACTGGCCCGCCTTCCTCTTTGCCATCTTTTCGTCTTTTCCCTCAAGATAGAGCGAGTATGTATCTTGATTCTCGGGAATAATCTTTAATACCTTCCAGATGTGCTTCTGGTCGCTGTTCATGTCCGTCATATTGCTTTCTCCTTTACTTCACGAGCGCCTGCGCTTCCTGAATCGCCCGCTCCATGTCCGGGAGGTGCGTTATCTCGGGAACGACCTGAATGTAGCGTACCTTTCCATTCTTATCCACGATGATGACCGAACGCGCGAGCAGCATCAATCCCTCCATCAGGAGGCCTGTCGAGCGGCCAAAGGCACCTTCCTTATAGTCGGAAAGAAACTCTATGCCTTTAATCCTTGCCTCGTCCGCAAACCGTTTCTGCGCAAACGGCGTATCACGGCTGATGGTAATAATCTTCACCTCGGGCGGTAGTTTGTCTCGATGATCGTAGAGATAATGCGTCTGCGCTTCGCAGACCTTGGTGTCGAGCGAAGGAACGATGCTCAGGAAGAGAACTGAGCCCTTCATGTCTCTTGCGAGGTCGACGCGCTGCATGGTCATGGCGTCTACCAGCTCTACGGACGGGAGCTTGTCACCTATGGCTATGGGCTTACCCAGGAGTTTGAGGGGCATGCCTTCTCTCGCAACGGCCGAGCCTGGTGCGACCGACCCTTCCTCCGTGGGGATATTGGCGTACACCGCCGCGCAGGCAGAGAGGAAAAGCAAGGACAGGGATAGCAGAAATAAACGTATCGTTTTTCGTTTCATGGCAAATCTCCTTCTTCTTTACGGCCATTTTTCGAAAGGCCGATCCCGATCAATTTTGTTTTGATGCCGCCGCCGCCAGAGCGCCGTTGACTATGGTCTGTGCCTCCTCGAGTATCAATTTCAGATGATCCATGCCGCGGAAGCTCTCAACGTAGATCTTATAGATATCTTCCGTTCCCGACGGACGCGCGGCAAACCAGCCGCTCTTCGCGATAACTTTCACACCGCCTATGGGTGCGCCGTTCCCCGGTGCGTTGGTGACTATTGCCTGAATCTTCTCTCCGGCAAGTTCTGTGAAACGAATCTGATCGGCGGAGAGTTTCCCCAGCGCCTTCTTCTGCTCCGGCGTGGCAGGGGCATCGATTCGATCGTAAAAAGCTTCTCCGAACTCGCGGGCGAGGCCGCCGTATACCTCGCCGGGGTCACGTCCCATTCGTGCGGTGAGTTCCGCCGCAAGGAGGACGGAGATAATTCCATCCTTGTCGGTCGCCCACACGGTGCCGTCTCGGCGCAGGAAGGACGCGCCCGCGCTCTCCTCGCCGCCGAATCCCAGTGAGCCGTTGAGGAGCCCCTTCACGAACCACTTGAATCCTACCGGCGTCTCATAGAGATTCCTGCCCAGCTTCGCGGTGACGCGGTCGATCATCTCGCTGCTTACCAGGGTCTTGCCCACGGCCGCATCTGCCCTCCATCCGGGCCGGTGCCGGAACAGGTAGTAAACCATCACCGAAAGAAAATGATTGGCCGGGAGCAGCCCGACGCTCCGCGTGACGACACCGTGGCGGTCGTGGTCCGTGTCGCATGCGAAGGCGACGTCGAAGCGATCCTTAAGTCCTATCAGACGCTGCATCGCATAACGGGACGACGGATCCATGCGGATGCGCCCATCCCAGTCGAGCGTCATAAAACGGAACGCTGGGTCCACGGCCTCATTGACGATCGTAAGATCGAGGTCATAGCGCTCTGCAATGGGCCGCCAGTAATTAACACCCGCCCCGCCGAGGGGATCGACTCCCAGTTTTATCCTGGCGCCGCGAATGACATCCATATCGATGACATGCCCGAGGTCGTCCGAGTACGCCCGGATGTAATCATGCCGGTGCGTCGTGGGGGCGCGAAAAGCCTTCTCAAAGGGAATTCTTTTGATGCCCGCAGGATCTGCGGCGAGAAGCTCGTTTGCCTTTGTCTCTATCCAGCCCGTAACGGCAGGTTCCGCCGGTCCTCCTTCCGGCGGATTGTACTTGAAGCCGCCGTCCTCCGGCGGGTTGTGAGAGGGCGTGATCACAATGCCGTCGGCGAAGCCGTTCTTACGCCCGCGGTTGTATGTGAGGATGGCATGCGATATCGTGGGCGTGGGAGTGTAATCGTTTCCATCGGCAATCATTGTGTCCACGCGGTTTGCCGCAAGCACCTCCAAGGCTGTCTGAAAGGCAGGCATGGAGACCGCATGGGTGTCTATTCCTATGAAGAGCGGCCCGCTGATCTTCTTCTGTTTGCGGTAGAGACAGATGGCCTGGGTCACGGCGAGTATGTGGGCCTCGTTGAAAGACCTTTCAAACGGCGAGCCGCGATGCCCGGATGTTCCGAATGCAATGCGCTCTGTGGAAACGGAGGGATCGGGCTTCTCCTTGTAATAGGCGTCGATGAGCTTCGTGATATTAACAGGGGGAAATTTGTCCGCAGGCTGTCCTGCATTGGGATTTGCCTTCGCAGTCATGGTTGGTCTCCTTTGAGCCTGCGATAACGCCGGATCAGCGCATTCGTCGAGGAGTCATGCCTGAGCTGCGGGTCCTTGACACTTTCGAGCTCGGGGATAATCCTCGTTGCCAGCACCTTGCCGAGCTCTACGCCCCACTGATCGAAGGAATCGATGTTCCAGATTGCACCCTGAACAAAGACGCTGTGCTCGTAAAGCGCAACGAGCTTGCCCAGCGTTTCCGGGTCAAGCTTTTCCGCAAGGATCGTGTTTGTCGGGCGGTTGCCGCCAAATACGCGATGCGGCACCAGATCTTCAGGGGTGCCTTCACTTCTCACCTTATCCTCGGTCTTGCCGAAAGCGAGCGCCTCGGTCTGGCCAAACATATTCGCCATGAGTACGTCGTGATGGCGGCCGATGGGGTTCAGCGACTTGCAGAAGCCGATGAAGTCGCATGGGATCAGTTTTGTTCCCTGATGGATCAACTGATAAAATGAATGCTGGCCGTTCGTGCCCGGCTCCCCCCAGTAGATGGAACCAGTCTGGTAGTTCACAACCGCACCGTCAAGCGTCACGCCCTTGCCGTTACTCTCCATCGTCAATTGCTGGAGGTATGCGGGGAAGCGCTTGAGATACTGGTCATAGGGCAGAACTGCTGCCGTACCGAGACCGAAGAAATTATTGTACCACGCGGAGAGGAGCGCCATGAGGACCGGCAGGTTCTTCGCAAAGGGCGCGTTCCGGAAATGCTCGTCCATAGCGCGGAATCCGGCAAGCATGGTCATGAAGTTCTCCGGGCCGATGGCAATCATCGTTGAAAGTCCGATCGCGGAGTCCATGGAGTAGCGTCCGCCAACCCAGTCCCAGAATCCGAACATGTTCGCCGTGTCAATGCCGAACTTGGCAACCTCCTCTGCATTGGTCGAGACGGCCACGAAGTGGCGGGCCACGGCGTTGTCATGGTGCAGTTTCTTCAACGCCCAGGTGCGCGCCGTGTGCGCGTTGGTCATTGTCTCCAGAGTCGTGAAGGTCTTTGAAGAAATGATAAAGAGCGTTTCTTCGGGGCTGAGGTCGCGGGTGGCCTCCTCGAAGTCCGTGCCGTCCACATTGGAGACAAAGCGGAAGGTCAGGGCCCGTTTGCTGTAATGCTTCAGCGCCTCGTAGGCCATGACGGGGCCGAGATCGGATCCCCCTATGCCGATATTCACGATGCAGTGGACCGGCTTCCCTGTATATCCCATCCACTCGCCGTTCCGCACCCTCGCGGAAAAAACTGCCATCCTGTCGAGGACAGCGTGAACCTGCGGTACGACATCCTCGCCGTCAACGAAAACCTGCGCACCCCGGGGTGCACGCAAGGCGGTGTGAAGTACTGCCCTCTTCTCAGTGACATTGATCTTCTCGCCCGTGAACATGGCCTCGATGCGCTCATGAAGGCCACACTCGTTTGCAAGGTCTACGAGCAGCTCTACGGTCTTGTCCGTTATGCGGTTCTTGGAGTAATCAAGATAGATGCCTGCGCCTTCCGCCGTGAGGCGCTTCCCCCGGCCACGGTCATCGGTGAAGAGTGACCTGAGATGAACGTCAGCGATCCTCTTGTAATGTGTGGCCAGGGCTTTCCATGCCGGTAGTTTTGTCAGGGTCCTTGCAGCCGTCGTCCTTTTCTTCACCATCCTCGATTTCCTCCTTGAATCGCTGGAAGCTGTTAAGCTCCTCTAAAAATTGACAGTGACGAGTGCTCTCCAAATAAAACTTGATGCTGCTGAAAAAAGATGAAGCGGTCAATTGAACCTAAGGTATCAAAAAGCAGGACGGAAACTACTTAATATGTATCAAATATTTTTTATTAAAAATAGAAAAATCATCAATAAGGAATCGCCTGATTTGTCGTATCATAATCTCTTAAAATATTTCCCCAAAATATGCATTGAAAAACTACACCATTGCTTTACCATTAATTACAGGAAACAAGATTGGCACATCATCCGGACTTCGGCCGGAGGTTCTGCAATGCCGCTTAAGATGAAATTGGTGAAAAAAGACGGGGCGCCGTTTGGCAGCATCGGCGTGTGGATACAGTCTTTCCGCCTCCACTTCGTTCCTACGAGCATCTTCCCTGCCATCCTGGGAAGCGTCATCGCCTGGGCTGCATTCCATAAGTTTAACCTGATCTCTTTCCTCATGGTGATGGTCGGCGTGACGGTGCACCACATGGGGCTCAACATGATCGACGATGTGTTTGATTATCTCCACGCTGTGGACCGTTCGCATGGTGAAGAGAAGAATCCATATACCGGAGGGAGCGGGGTCCTGACGGGCGGGTTCCTTTCCGCTGACTACGTCCTTGCGGGGGCCATCATCTGTTACCTCATCGGAATCGCCCTGGCGATCTGCCTCACCGTGCTCGTCGGCTGGCCGGTGCTTCTATTCGCCGCGATCGGCGTCTTCTCTTCCGTATTCTATACGATGCCGCCCATACGGTATGGTTACCGGGGTTTCGGTGAATTGGGACTGCTGATCAATTTCGGTCCCGTTATATGCCTCGGGGCATTCTACGTGCAGACACAGTTTTTTGCCTGGGAGCCCCTGATAATTTCGCTCGTACCGGGATTCCTCATGTGGTCCATGATCGTCATAAACGAGATACCGGATTACGAAGAAGACAGGGAGGCCGGCAAACTCAACCTTGTGGCCCGTTTCGGAAAAAGACACGGCGTGATACTGTATGTGGCGGGATTCATCTGCGCCTACGCCACGATGCTTCTTTCCGCCTCTCTCCGGATCACGTCATTCACCGTTCTTCTCGGGCTCCTCTCCATTCCCATTGCGTTCAACTCATTCCGCATCCTGAAGGAAAACTACATGGACAAGATGAAGATGGCGCCCGCGAACCTCGCCACAATACAGGTGCACGCCTTGACGCTCTCCTGCCTCATCTTGGGCTATCTTGCTACCGGAGTCTTGTCTTAACGTTCAGTGGATTTCTAGTGACGACCTTCGCAGTTAATTATTGAAATATTGTTTTTCTATTTTCACCCAGATATGCGACATTTCTTGTGTCAATGATTAGAGCCAATCGAGACAAGAGATACCTACCTGAATGCCAAGTACTGCGTGTGCAAAAAAGCCTTTTGACCGATATTCGTTGTCCTATTGAAATATACCCCTTTCTTTCGCGGCCTTGATCAATCCCTCCTGATACTTCGGATAAGATCGACCCTGTGCATGAGGTCGTGCGATGACAGCATGTTTCCGCTTACCTGAAGACAGGAGCCTAGCGAGCAGCCACTCGAAGCTATACTTTCCGTCAACCCTATCCCACAGTTTCAATACTGGATAGTAGGCAAGCAGGAGGATAACGGCTAGGCCGAAGGCAACTGACGTGCTCATCAGGTCTCTCAGATAGTATGTGCCGGTGAAGAGCCTTACAATCCTGAGTGGTATGAAGAAAAATGCAAAGTGAGTGACGTAGATCGTGAGAGAATACTTGCTGAGTTGTCGGCAGTATTTAAGAAATATTCCCGGAGCCGACATTTCATCCCTATTTACGTCGTAGATACGCCATAGCGCGGTATAAAGGACAAGCACGACCCCCAGAATGAAGATGACCATGCTGAAGGAACTGGGATAAAAAGAGAGCGGCACGAGGTAGTCGTTCGGCACGGAAAATCCTGGTCTTATGGAACCTGCATAAGCGGTGAAGAGTCCCATAGAGATCAGCATGAACCCGATGATGACAATAAGCGGCGCGTCCGAAGCCAGCCGGTTCTCAGTCAGCCGCCTCCCGATCACGAATCCGGCCACAGGAAAAACAATCCAGGGCAAGAGGGGAAACTGGCCGATCAGGAAGAAACCAAGGACGACATGAAAGACGGTAGACCCGCTCTCGTAGTCTCTAATGGGATCGAAGACGAAATTCGGAATGTAGTCGGATATCCATTTCGCGTTTTCGAATCCGCCGCCGTAAAAGGGAGCAAGGTCAACAAATGATCTGAGCCACGGTGTAACGAACAGAACGGCGATACAAAAAAGAATGAGCTTCCATGAAGGCGTTCCCCGGCAAGGAAGGAGCAAGATGGTCGCCGCGCCGATGAATGTCAGAATATCCCAGTCCCAGAGTTCCTCATAGCCTTGAACGACGAGCAGGAAGAGCAAACCGATTATGAAGATCGCAGCACCACGCGTGACAACCCTTCCTGCATCCGGACCCTGCTGCCCGGTCCGTTTCCTCGCCGACAGGACTTGACTGAGACCTACAAGAAAAACAAACCATGAAGCCCCGAAATCGCCTCCCAGCAGATGATTGGAGAGAAAATGGAGCGCAGCGTCCGCTCCCTCGCCACTGGAGAGAAAGATGGGGTAGTGGCATATCACCATCGCGATCAGGGCAAGCCCCCTCAGGACATCGACAGAATCGACCCTCTTCATGGATTCACGGAACCTTTATTTTGCGGGCCCGAGCATCCGGGCTGTATCATCCACATATCCCCGCCCTCCAAAAATCTCGATCCGTTTCTTCGGTGCCCCTTCGCTGAAATTCAGCTTGTTGAGATCAAAACGCCGGAGCGTAGGGTTCTCATATGTACGATAATAGAAAAATTTGTTGGTATGATCATAGATGACGGACCACACCGTCCACTGGATATTCCTGGTCTGCCCCTGAATCCAGATTTGCGGGCCGTAGGGAATGTCAATCGCGCTGATCAGATGCAGGGCGAGATTGACGCCTCCATCGGCTGTTTCCGGCTGCTGGGAAAAGCGTTTGAGCAGTGATGTCCTGACGAATCTGCTCGCGCAACTGTAATCTCCCGGGAGAGACATCAGTCCCGACCCGAGAGCCCAGTCCCCGCTGCCGAGTTCGGGAGAGAAGGGTGTGTATGGATTTACGTTCGAATAGAAGCGAAGGTTGTTGAGATGCCAGCCGAGGTCCGGCTCGTTGCTCATCACGCCGTTTGCCTTGTTGTCCCATACCTTTATACTTCCGTCGATGCATTCGATCACAATCGACCCGCCCGTGGCATCGGTTACATAAAGGTGCATCGGCATGGGCTTTTCAAAAGGGTTATTGCTGTCCGACCACACCTTGACCTTTAGAAGAGCCTTTCTTACTTCTTCAACATTCTGAAAATTTCCGAGTATCCATCCCACCGCGTCATCCATCTTGACGGCCTCGTCGCCGGGTTCTACCGCCGGATACTTTGCGTCCTCAAAATAAAGACCTCCTGCTGCCAGTCCCTTTTCGTTCATGCCTTCACCGAAAATATCTTTGTTGAACATGGAAATGGCGACGAAACCGTATCGTGTCTTCCAGGAAATGGCCTTCGTACCTGCGGGCGCGGTTGTGTTGAAAATGACACCGCGGGGAATAAGGTCTATCTTCGAGTCGGTAGTCGAATAGAATTCGTCGGTGCGTCCCGATATCGTGCTTCCATCCTTTGCCTTCAGGAAAAAGTATGTGCACGCGTCGGAAATTCCCGTAGCGATAAAGATGATGGAAAGGACTGTCATGATAGCAGTCTCGAATGTTTGTTTCATTTTCTCCCTCCTTTTGAAGAGCTACTATTTTTCTTCGGGGCGTTGGTACACAATGTCGCCATCCATCACGGTTATGAGCACGCTGTTATTATGGATATCTGAGGGCCTCTGCTTGAAGAGGTTCTTCTCGACGACGATCATGTCCGCGAGCTTTCCGACTTCAATTGAACCGAGTCTATCTTCCACTCCGAGCTGATAAGCCCCGTTTATCGTGTAGCCTCGGAGCAGTGCGTCGATGGGCAGCTTCTCGGATGCGGGCGGCAGAACTTCTGTATCCGGAGACCCGATTGCACGCCTCATATGGCCAACTTCGATCTCGTTAAACGGGTTCAAGCCTTCAATGCCCGAACTGACTGGAAAATCACTGCCGAAGGTGACGCGCACGCCTGCACGGTCGAGGCTGCCGAAGAGCACCTGTCTTTCATAAATCTCTTTTCCCACGGTCGCCTCGGTATTGTTGTCCGTCGTCATCCACACCGGAGTCGTCTGAGCGACAACTTCCTCGAGCGCCTTGAAGCGCGCCACAGTATCTGGCATGAAGAACTGGACGTGGCAGATGGTCTTGCGTGTGCGGGTGGGGCCCTTCCGCTTCTTTAGATTTTCAAAAGCTGCGAGTGCGTCACTTATAGCTCGGTTCCCTATCGCATGGATGTGTATATTGTAGCCGGCGTCATCGGTCTTAATGACGATGTCGGCAAGGACGTCCGGCGGGAAGAGTTCAAAGCCCCTGTTTCCTTTTTCAATCAGGAAGTCATCAAACATGGCGCAACTCTGCGCCTCCAGCGTTCCGTCGTAAACGATCTTTAGAGTATTTACCGTGAACAGCCTCGAACGATATGTCTTCTCCAGGCGTGCGAGGTCGGCGAGCGCATGGGGCAGGCTCTTTTCGCTTTCCGCTATATGGGAGGCGTAGACTCGGAACGGAAGCTTCTTCTGCTTCTCCATGCGGAGATAAAGTTTAAACATGTCGTCTTCGAGGAAAGCCCCGGCGTCGAAGACCGTTGTAATGCCGAAAGATGGGAAGACAGGAAACAAACGCTCCGCGGCCGCGCTTATATATTCCAATGAGATGAGGCCGGACTTCTTGATAATCGGGATGAATGTCATCGGCTCGATGCACCAGCCTGTTGGGTTCCCGTCCTTGTCCCGCCTGTAATAATGGGCGCGTGGCAGCGGGTCGGGCGTGTCCTTCGTAATGCCCGCGACCTGTAAGGCTTTTGTGTTCACCCAGGCCGAATGTCCACCGTAGTCGAGAATAATTACCGGCTTGCTGCTTTCTATCACGTCGAGGTCAGAGGCAGTCGGGCCGTGCGGGCCGAAGAGCGACGCCTTGAACCCCATCATGAAGAGAACCTTATCCTTCTTCTTTTCGGCGGCCGCCTTCTTGATATCCGCGAGCATCTGTTCCCTGTTGGCTTCCTGATTAAGGATCGCCACGTCGGAGAACAGCGTCCCGAACACGGGATGCACGTGGCTTTCGATGAAACCGGGCAGGACCATGCGGCCTTTGAGGTCAAAGACCTTCGTTTTCTCATTGATGAGTGTCTTTGCGCCTTTTGTGCTGCCCACGTAAGCAAACTTGTTGCCGTCCATCACGACGGCCTCGGCCCATGGTTGAGCCGGGTTCATCGTATAGACTGTGGCGTTGATAAAGGCCTTTCTGGACGCCTGCGCCTCTGCGGGAAGAATGGCGGACAACAAGAAAACTATGACGGCGACACCAGCGAATAGCGCTTCACGGCGTTTAGGTAAATTACCCATATGATCTCTCCTCTTAAAAAAGCAGCGATCGCAATCTGTTGATCGCCGCAATTCACTGATATTCGGATGTGAGCAGTGTTCGACGGGCCCCTCTGATCTCAAATCCTTTTGATCTTTGTCCAGTGCAGCACTGAGAGGTGTTCATCCCACCGCGAGCCAATCTTTTCATCGGCAAAAGCACTCGATTTCTTTAACCATGCGCGGCTCAAGAAAATGGTCCACTCACAACTCGTTCAGGCAATGTGTCCGGGTTCTTCATCCGTCGAGCAATCGGCTTTCGAACCTGAATTTCCTCAAGATTCAAAAACAATTTACTGATGAAAAAAGAGGGATGATTTGCGTTCCATCGAAGGTATCTAATTTCTCAGAGGCGACCCTTTTTGTGGTATTCGAGACCATAAATGTGGGCAGAATGCAATCATGATCATCATCGGAAAATCTTCTTGAATGTGTGACTGTGCTATTTATCGTAAGTCCTTTGCTACACCTGATGGCATGGAGTAGAAAGCAATAGCATGTTACATCTGGCATTCAATGATCTGCTGAAGAAAGACGCCTGCGCATAGGTATTTGAAAGAGTATATCGATCTGAGAATTGCCCCATACAGCGTTACACAGTATGTCACCACACTTCCCGCAAGATGATCAAAGAAAAATTAATTTATTTGGCATTACGCACGGGCAGGGCCCGGCGGGGACTGACGCTGAAGTTGCCGTAGCACTGGGGCTTCCAGTAACTGTCGCCGCCGCGGAAACTGAAACAGGCAGCATCTTTGGAACCGCGCGTTTCCGAAGCCCAGACCCAATTGCACGTAAGTCCGATCATTTCTGTCAAATGAGCGTCTTGTCCGCAGGCCGTTCTGTAGCCTTTGCTTGCATCATACAGCCCCGCCAGCTCATCCTGTGTCGGCATCCGCCAATCAGAATAGCCGCCTCCGCGGTAATTTTCGCAGTAACCTTTTGCATCAGGCCAGTTGACATTTGACCCGCTGTCCTTTGCCGCCCACATAAGATTCGTCTTGGTGTCCAAAACAGTCCCGTTGTCATACGCAATGAACCGGCCGTCTCTTTTGATCTCATTGCCCTTTGACACAGCCGGCTGCGCGTTTTGTGAAATAAACGACAGGAAAACAACCAGCGCCAAATTTATTGTCAGGATAGTTAAAGGCTTCCTCATGTTGCGCCTCCTGGTATTGTTCAGGTTGGCTTATCTCGGGGTGGATATCATCGATGCCTTCTTATAACTAAATCACAAACAAATCTCTATTATTTTTTGATGATTTGCATTTGAATGATGCAGGGTCCGGCAGGACTGCCAATTGTTCTCTTAGGAAGCTGACCGCGGGCTATATGCGTGGAGAATGATCCGCCATGGCATAGCAGGTCTCATCTGG
>DATJBN010000017.1:0-3314 GCA_035515335.1 Syntrophales bacterium
AGGGGGATAAAACCGGTGATTTTGTATAAATCGGGCGGAACAGATCCTTTGGTAGCCATCAGAAGCGCCGCTGAGGACGAGAGTCCCAGTGTCCAGATCGTTCCACCGCCCAAGAAAGCAGCTGCGCCAATGGCCCGATAATCGATGCCCTTGATGCGGCGGCAGATTTCGGTAACTAGAAAACCGCTGAATATTAGACAGAACCCCCAGTGAATCATTGAGCTTAGCATCGATAGAAGCGCCACATACGTGATGGCGCCGCGCGGCGTTTTTGGAAAACCCGCCAACCACTCAACCAACCGGTAAACCGGCGGGGCACTGGCAACAACATAGCCGCCCACAATGATAAGTGCCATCTGCATCGTAAAGGGTATGATACTCCAAAAACCTGTACCGAACAGACCCGCCAGTTTGACGGGACTGTTTCCGATGAAAAGGCCTACAACAAAAACGATGAATACGGCAAGAATGGCAAAAACAAGCGCATCGGGAAACCATTTTTCACACCAATCCGCAACTACCAAGCCGAAACGAACCATCGGGGTTGTGCTTCCATTTTTCTTCTCTGCGGTCATGATATTTTCCTCCTATCCGTAAATCTGTCTTAGCTTAGAGAGCACCGCTATTTGCTTTCAATGCGGTGGATACCGGTCCAGTCATCAGGCGGCGGATTTTCAAGATACAGCCTGCAGCGCTCAAGCATCATAGTGGAAGGTTGATCTCCGGGACTCAATTCCAGCACCTTTTTATAATGCTCCATTGCTTCATTCCATTGCCTGCCCAAATATAGTTCCAGTGCGGTTGCGCAAAGTTCCGCAACTCGGACTTTTTGTTCATCGGTATTTTCTTTCTCCCCAAACAATTCATATATCTTGATGCCTTTCGTGCTGCCCACGACTGAAACGAGGTCGAGAGGACGAAGAATAAATTCTTCTTTCAGCAGTTCACACGTACTATGCCCGATGATGATCTGCGTGCCGTAATACTTGTTGAGGCCTTCAAGACGACTCGCTATATTCGCGGCGTCGCCTATAACTGTGTAGTTCATCCGTGTTTCACTGCCTATGTTGCCTACAATCACCTCTCCCGTGTATATACCGATACGCTGGAAGAATAGAGGTTTCCCTTCCTGTGTCCACTTCTCTCTCAATTGGCCCAATCTCTCCTGGCAGAGAAGCGCCGCACGGCATGCTGATGGTGCGTGGTCTGGGTTAGGCATGGGAGCCCCCCAGAAGGCCATTATGCTGTCTCCGATAAACTTATCGACTGTGCCCGGCGGTTTTTTCCGGATCTCGTTGCTCATCGCCTCCAAATATTCAGCCATCTGCTCTACGAGCGATTCCGGCGAAAGAACTTCCGAGATAGACGTAAAACCCTTGATATCGGAAAAGAAGATTGTGAGAGTTTCCCTGCGACCGCCAAGCTCCGTCTCTTGGCCCGAAGCGAGGATTTCACGTACGATATCGGCCGGCACGTACTTCTGAAAAGAGCGTAGGCCTGACTTCATATTTTGGGTAGCCATCATCAGCTGGTCCACTTCCTTGAATACCGAGTGCCCCAGCGGCTGGGCTTCCAGTTCGAATTGGCCGATAGCTTCCGTTTCACGCGCGATTTCGTCGAGAGGCTTTGAGATGCGCATGGAAATCCACGCACTCACGATCAGGATGACGAAAAAGCTCGCCAACCCTATTCCGAGCATCTGCCTGTTGTTGCGTCTGACCGGCCCCATGATCTCGTCGCGAGGAATGACCAGGGCGATGGTCCATCCCGGAAGTTCCTTGCCCGTCATCAGATGGTAACTTCCAAAATAGTCGGTGCCTTCGGAGGTGAAATCGAATGTCCACAGACTGGCGCCGGGATGCTTGAGATTGCTCTGAGAAAACTTTTCCATGAAACGTACGACCCTGTCATCGCTGAGATTTCTTGTTGCAACAAATTCATATTGAGTGCGTCCCTTGCTGTCCGTTACGGCGTGGGTCAAGATTTCGGGTTTCGGGTAGGCGATCACGCGGGGTTCCCCATCGACTGGTTTCTCAATGACGAATGCGAACCCCGCCTTGCCGACTTTATTCTTGGCAAGAAATTCCGATATGGCAGTGATGTCAAAATCGATTGTCGTGACCCCGAGTAGTTTTCCATCTTTGTCATAGAAGGGCGCGGCATAGGTAATGCCTGGAAATGCTTCCGCGCCCAAGCGAATTGTACGGGCATCTGTCCATACGGGACGGCCCGCTTCTTTGGCCTTAATATACCAGGGCAGCCGCCCAGCCGTTGAAGTCATCTGGATCTTATCACGGGCGTAAAATTTTCGCTTCGGATAATCGGCGGGCCAGAAATCAAAACGTTCGATAGTCTGATTCTTTCTATCGACGTGAGCCTCGCGAATTGTGAACTTTCCATCCTGCATGCGCTCGATGGAAAGCAGCACGTCAGACTCAAGGTCTACGGAAAGAAAGGTAAACAACGGCTGCGCTTCCATCACCTTCTGCCAGTAATGGGCGAGTCTTGTAAGTCCTTCCTGATCTAGTTTCATTGTGCCCAACAGGGAGCGGTTCATTAAATTCTGATCGTGGGCTTTGTAAAGAAGACTCCCCACCCAGAAACTGATGCGCAGGGACGTCTGATCGAGAACCTGCGCGGAGAGGTCTTTGGTATCTTTCGTGAGGTTCACGTAGGAAAGAATGCCCGTCACGGCTACTGTGCCGACAAGCAGTACCGTGAGTATTGTCGATATTGCCAGGCGGAAAGAGACATGAACTTTTGCAAGCTCATTAGAAAGTTTGTTTGTCATGGTAGGTCAATCCTATAGCCGGCCTGTTCCACAGTCAAAATAGATTTGCTTATCCGGGTCCCAAATTCTATCCATTAAACAGGGTTAATCTTTTTGCAGAGTCTCTTTCTCAAGAAATAACTGGCACTCCATTCCGGAGTATACATACATCGCCTTCGAAGGCATCAACCGCGACTTAAAACCTGCCTTTCGGCATCCATAGGGAAATTGCGTCTCATAGGTGATGTAAAAATGGCAACAGGAAAAACAGTTTAATTCCGTCCTTTGAGTCTGCCCTCCTGTTCCGGAAGGAAGTTTCTCACTCATATCTTTTCTGATTCCATTTTTGGAATATTATAATAATTTTATACCTGATTTAACTAATTGACAATAAATTATGTCAGGTCTGTTGGGAGTAAATAAACTGTCCGGAGTTGTAGCACATAATCTGTCCGGTTTATAAGAGTCACCGTGGAGGTGACAGATGAGGCGGACAGAGTTGATGCAGGAGATCCGGAAGATGCGGTTTGAGGAGGCGTACGAG
>DATJBN010000018.1:0-15141 GCA_035515335.1 Syntrophales bacterium
ACACGTCAATGTGTCTTGAGAAAATTCTTTGACACGCGGGATCATTTTTCTTATTCTGCCCCGCAAAAATCGAGGTTCATTTTAGGCATTCTCTGAGCCCAATACGGGCAATCATCTATTACTGCGACGATAAGGAGAAATCTATCCGTATGAAGTACTCGCAAGCAAAACAGGGCCGTATATTCGTGATCAGGCTTGAGGATGGAGATGTCATTCATGAAGCCATCGAAGATTTCGCCGCGCAACAATCGATAAGAGCTGCCGCCTTGATCGCGCTAGGCAGTGCGGATCAAGGCGGCACACTCGTCGTAGGTCCAAGGGAAGGTCGAGCGCTGTCTGTCGAGCCGATGATGCACATATTGAAAGATGTCCACGAAGTCACAGGCGTGGGAACCCTCTTTCCCGATGATGATGGGCGGCCGGTTCTCCACATGCACATTGCATGCGGCAGAAATGCAGAGACAAAAACAGGATGCATCCGCCAGGGTGTCAGGGCATGGCATGTGATGGAAGTAATCCTTATAGAACTTGTTGACAGCACCGGCATCCGCGTCCTGGAAGCTGCAACAGGATTCAAACTCTTAAATCCGTGAAAACCGGTAAAAAGACTGTTTCATGGGAGAAAGAAAGAGCATATTCTGGGGCTGGTATGTGGTCATGGGGGCCTTTCTGGTTACGAGCATCAGCTACGGTGCTCGTTACTCCTTCGGCGTATTTGTGAAGCCCATGTCGCTAGAATACGGCTGGTCGAGGTCAGTCGTATCCCTCGGCGCATCGATCAATATGATGGTCTATTCCCTCAGTGCCATTTTTCTGGGAAGGATGATCGATAGAGTGGCGCCACGGTGGATCATAACTGCGGGCGCAATTTTTGGCTCCCTCAGTTATATACTGACAGGTCTTGCCGGCAGTCCTCTCTGCTTTTATCTTGCCTACGGTGTTCTTTGTGGAGCCAGTACGGCATGCCTGGGACTCCTTGTCGTCAATTCTTCCGTTGGGAAGTGGTTTGTGAGAAAAAGAGGAATCGCGATAGGGATATCAACAATGGGCGTCAGCTTCGGCACGATAGCGCTGGCCCCTCTGGCAGGATATATTGTCAAGAACTACGACTGGCACTACGGGTTCATCTTTCTTGCCGCCCTCATTGCCCTCATAGGAGTCTCTCTCTCGCAGTTGCTCATGGGGCGGACAAATCCCGAAAGCTACGGCTTCTTTCCTGACGGCGAGAGACGGGAGCCTCAAATTTTGGAGACAGGCCATGTTGGGGAAGAGTCACCGCTGCAGCTTTCGTCCAAGGTAATTTTTCAAAATTCGCAGTTCTGGATCCTCTCGGCCACCTTCGCTCTCGCCGTCATGACCCTCATGGCGGTCTTCGTCCATCAGGTCGCATATGCGCTCGACAGGAATATAGATGATGTAGTTGCCGCCTCTTCCCTCGGGGCACTCGGCTTTGGAGGGTTCTGCGGTCAATTCTTCTTTGGATGGTTTAGTGACCGCTTAAAGGATGTTAAATATTCGGCAGCCCTGGGTATAATCGTCATGGCCGCAGGGATGGTGCTACTTCTGCAGGCTACCACAGCCCAGCGCCTCTATTTGTACGCCCTGGTGTACGGTTTCGGCTACGGTTCCCTAGGGCCCATGATGCCCATCCTCATTGCTGACCGTTTCGGTCGTCATGTCCTGGGCCATGTCTACGGGTGGCTCACCTTTTTTATGGGCATGGGCGGAGGTCTGGGACCATTCCTGGGCGGCCTGATATACGATTGGTCGGGATCCTATACGTACGTCTGGCAGGCGAATATCATGATCCTTATCGGATGTGCTTGTCTCATCCTTGCGTTAAGGTCCAGACGGGGACTTGAGAGAGAAACGTAAGAGTCAGGGAAGGCCAGGAGCATCATAGATTATTACTCCCATTATTCTCCTAATTAATACTCATTGTCATTCCTTTGTACGGCCACTAAACTCTTAATTCTGAGAATACATTTGTCCTTGCGGCAAGCCTGCACTTACCGGATAGGGGGCTCAATGAAAAGAATAGCAATGAGAGTTTGCGGAAAGTTTGAGGCCAGGGCATTCATTCACGTCATCCTCATAATGGCGGTCTTTTCATCTACGTCATGCTACTCGCAACCGCAGTATCAGGTGCCAGACACCGGCGAGAGGGGGGCGCCTCTTACTCAGGTATATTTTTATCCAACAAAGGGACAGTCAACGGAGCAGCAGGCCAGAGACCATTATGAATGTTACAACTGGGCGATGAATCAGACGCACTTCGATCCAAGTCAGTCGTCCATTCCACCCGCTAGGCGAGTGAAGGTTGTCCCCATGCCGCCTCCCGGTCATGATACGGCCGTCCTTGCCGTTGCCGGTGCTGTTCTTGGTGCGCTGGTTGCCGGACCGCGTCATGCAGCAGGGGGTGCATTGGTCGGTGCGGGAAGCGGTGCTGTTGTCGGCGCCGTATCGGATGCACAGAGACAACAGTATGCAAGGGAATTGGAAGAGGCATATGCCAACCGCGATCAGGCGCTGGATTCTAACTATGCCGGCAAGGCGAGTGATTTTCGCCGCGCGATGTCGGCGTGTCTTGAGGGGCGCGGCTACACGGTGCGGTGACAATTTCGAGGACTCATCTTCATTAAGCCAACTGGAGGTCACATCATGAAAACCTTTCTCCGGAAAAGCCGACCTTTGGCAATCGGCCTTGCGGTCTTGTCATTGTCACTGTTCTGCATGACAACCGCCGTGAACGCTCAGCATGGCTTCCATGGCTACGAGGGTCATGAGTTTATCGATTCGCGTTATCACCATGACCACTATTATCCGGTTCGCGGGCATGTCGTTGAGGTACTGCCAAGTGGCCATTATCGAGTGGTTTATGGTGAGCATCCTTACTTCTTCTTTGGAGGGGTCTGGTATCAGCCGATTGGTCCGCGCTTTGAAGTCATTGCCCCTCCCTTCGGTATAGTGGTTCCTTTTCTGCCGCCGTACTACACGACCATCTGGGTGGGTGGAGTGCCGTACTACTATGCGAATGAGGTCTATTACGCTTCCGCGCCGGGAGGCTATATGGTCGTCGAGCCTCCAAAAGGAGAAGTTGCACAGTCCTCCCCGTCAGTAGGACAATTATTCATCTATCCGCGCAAGGGTCAGAGCGAACAACAGCAAGCCAATGATCGCTATGAATGCCACCGCTGGGGTGTGGGTCAAACCGGGTATGATCCTACGCAGCCGCCGGGAGGCATGTCACAGGCCGAGATGACGCGGAAGTATGAAGACTACAAACGCGCAATGAGCGCCTGCCTCGACGGCCGTGGATATACAGTGAAATAGCAGATAAACCTGGCTGAGCAAGAATCATCCTGCGCAAAATCTTCGGAGACGATATTGTCTTGAGATATCTTGTCTGGCCGCGGCTGTCATTTTGATTGTCCCCGTCAATTCCGAATCACTCTTTCTAAGATGTCCGCAATTCTCTTCCTGCGGTCCGTGTCGTTGCAGCAAAAAACCGCGCAATCATCCAATAAAATGTGATAAGAGGGAGCAAGCTAAAATTGATAAAATGAAGAATTGTGAAAAACAAGGACAAGCTCAAGCGTCTCCCGAACAGGACTGACAGCATGTGTTTCGGATGCAGCCCCATGAACCCTGCAGGTCTGCGTCTTGAATTTTACACTGACGGCGACGCCATATTTTCGTGGCTCAAGGTCCCCGATCATCTCTGCGGGTGGAAGAACCTGGCACATGGGGGAGTGATCTCTGCTATCTTGGATGAGGTAATGGGTCGCACGGTCATTCATAAAATGAGATGCCTCGGAATGACCAAAGCCATCACCATTGAGTTTCTGAAGCCCGTTACAATCAATACTGAACTCATGGCAACAGGCAGGGTCATCGACGTGAGAAATGATCGTGAATGTCTGACGGAAGGAATGCTTTTCAACGGAGCAGGAGAACTCTGCGCAAAGGCAAGAGGCACTTTTGTATTGTTCCAGCCCGATCGCAGCAAAAAGATGGGCATCAAGGATGACGATGCGATGGAGTGGTTCAACGCATTCATGAAGGAGCAATGACGCTGCCTGAAATTAGTGGGAAATTTCGTGAACATTAACCGGTAAGATTGTCTATTGTTTTGAGGGAAACCTTCGATGAAACCAGTGGTATCGCTAGT
Organism: Syntrophales bacterium; assembly: GCA_035515335.1. Lineage (GTDB taxonomy): Bacteria > Desulfobacterota > Syntrophia > Syntrophales > UBA2185 > Fen-1135. Next base: position 4,172 of record DATJBN010000018.1, read on the forward strand.
CAGATATAAAGGCAATTCGGATTCGTTGAGAGAAGCAGTCGAACTCTGCGGCGGCCTCGAGAAACTGGACGCAACAGCTAAAGTATTGATTAAACCGAATCTGATAACATGGGATGATCAGTTCCGCATAGCGCCCTTCGGTGTGTTTACGACGACGCGTTTGGTGGAGGATATGATCATCATCCTCAAAGACTACGGATGCCGCGAAATCGCAATCGGCGAGGGTTCGGTGGAAGTTAGAAAAGGCATCGGAACCATGGCTGCCTTTGCAGGCCTTGGATATACCTCGCTGGCCGAAAAGTACGGTGTCAGGCTCGTGGATTTTAATGCCGGCAAAACGGTCAATTTCAAAATCGGGAAAGGTATTACGCTTCATGTAGCGACAGAGGCTCACGAGGCTGATTTTCTTATAAACTTTCCTGTACTGAAGACGCACGCACAGACAAAGGTGTCCCTGGGGCTGAAGAATCTCAAGGGGTGTCTCACGACCCCATCAAAGAAGCTCTGCCATCATGCACATCCCGGGCTGGAGTATTGCTTTACATTCGTCGCTGATTGCGTAAAACCGGCCCTCACCATCGTGGACGGAATTTATGCCCTTGAACGCGGGCCGCTGTATTTCGGAAATGCCTTCAGGAAGGATATAATAATTGCGTCGCGTGACATCCTCGGTGCCGATCTGCTCGCGGCAAGAACCATGGGTTTTAATCCGGAGGACATCACCCATTTTGTCGATTACGGCAAGCGCCACAACAAGTCTCTTGATCTCGCCGACTATGCGATCAGGGGTGAGTCTCCTAATGATCACGTAAAACCACTCAAGTGGGACTGGGGGTGGACGAAAGACAACACAGGTCCTTCCATGTTCGAGAAACTCGGCGTCAGCTGCATCGCCCTGCCAAAGTATGATGAGACGCTGTGTTCCGGGTGTACGCCCCATGCCAATATGGTCAACATTCTTGCTGTCTCTGCAATCAAGAGCGGGTCACTTCCGAAGGTTGAGGTCTTAAACGGCAAGAAGATGCAGGCCCGGCCGGGTTATGATAAGACTATTCTCATCGGCAATTGCATTATCAAAGCAAACAAGGGAAATGCAAATATTAAGAAGGCCATCGAGGTTGCCGGCTGTCCGCCACAAGCGGAGGATGTGATCACCGCATTGAAGGAAGCGGAACTCCGTGTTGATGAGCTTGCCTACTGGGGTTATCTCAAACAGCAGGGCGGGAAATACGATAACCAGGAAGGCTACTCCTGGGACTTCTACAGATAATGAAAAGAAGACCCGTACCCATTCTCGTCGGCGCAGGACAATATACGCAACGGAAAAACGCAAGCCCCGCCCTTGATCCGCTTGGTCTAATGATTAAGGCAAGTCTTGTTGCACTCGCGGATACGGGAAGTCATAATCTAAGATCCGTCATCGATACTGTCTGCGTCATCAACAGTTTTTCCCGGGACGACGAAAATTTGCCGATCGCTTTGAGCGGAGCCATGGGTCTAAGCCCGACGAGTGTGATCTACTCGCAGATCGGAGGCAATTCGCCTCAAATGATGGTAAATCACGTTGCGCGTGACATTGCCGCAGGCAGGCGAAGGGCCGCGCTGCTCGCAGGAGCCGAATCCGTATACTCAATGCACAAGGCCGCAGGAGGCAAGCAGACGGCAATCGATTGGCCGGACAATGTAACCCTCCGTCATCTGAGAGAGAGGAATCTTCCCGTCAACTTCGATACGCTCCTGCGCTCAGGGTGCCGGCATGAGAAGGATATTCTCACCGCCGCAGGTCTCACGTACCAGGAGGTCAATAACCACATTGAGGATGCCTATGATCTATTCCTGCCCCACCTGATGTATCCTTTTTTTGAAACGGCCCTGCGTCACCTTTCGGAAAGAAGTGTCAGCGAGCACAGGGATTACATAGGACGCCGGTATGAAAGATTCTCTAATGTTGCACGTCAAAATCCTTACGCCTGGATACGGAAGAAATTCACCGCAGACGAATTCATGACTGCAGCGCCGCATAATCGCTATGTCGTATATCCATACACAGTCCGCGTAATGGCAAATATCAACGTCGATCAGTCGGCGGCGCTTATAATGATGAACGATGCTGATGCCGATGTGCTCGGCATTGACCGCTCCAGATGGGTGTATCCGATGGGGGGAGCGGAACTCAGTCACATCTGGCATGTGACGGAGAGACCCAGGCTATATGACTCGCCTCCCATCAGTGAATCGGCGCGACTTGCTCTCGCACAGTCCGGCCTCACACTCTCAGACATAGGGGCATTCGATCTTTACAGCTGCTTCCCGTCGGCGGTGGAGATCTCACGTCAGGCTATTGGTATTCCTGAGGATGACCCGCGGGACCTGACTGTCACGGGCGGTCTGGCCCAGTTTGGCGGTCCCGGTAACAATTATACTATGCATGCAATTGCTTCTCTAGTCGAGCGCATACGAAATGATCGTAGCCTTAAGGCGATGGTCACAGCCAACGGATGGTACAACTCGAAACATGCAATTGGCATTTATGGAGCCGAACCTCCCGATCATCCATGGGAGGACCGCGATGATTCTTCGGTCCAGAAGGCAATCGATGCAGAAGCGCTTCCAGCTCCCGTTGAACGGGCGGGAGGAATACTGACAATTGAGGCATACATCATCCGCTATGATCAAGAGGGAAAGGCGGAGCGGGCTACAGTCATCGGACATCTGGAGAACGGAAAGCGCGCGCTTGCAGACATCACGGCCGGCAACAATGATCTGAGGCACTTTGAAGAATTCGAGCTCGTAGGCAAAAGGGGAAACGTTTGCTATGATACGATCGCCGGCCGCAACAAAGTCACACTTTTTCCCATGGATGAAGGCAAGAATTAAAGTGGGGTTGGAATAATGGATGAGATGAAGGAACTTACGCGAGTAAGTCCGAAAGAAATATATCCGAAGGTAAAATCCGGCGAGACCATTTTGGTCTGCGCCTACAGGGATGATGAGGAATGCGGGAGAATGAACCTTGAAGGGTCGATGTCCTTTAGTGAATTCTCTTCTCGTCTATCGCAATATTCGATGGGGCAGGAAATAATTTTCTTTTGCGCCTGACCCAGAGAAAAGACATCTGCCGGTCGGGCGGAGCAGTTCCTGAAAAAAGGATACAGAAATGCCAAAGTTCTCAAAGGCGGAGTAGTCGCCTGGAAAGATGCGGGTTACGCAATACTCTAACGGTATAGAACGTAATGCAAGTTCGCTTGTCGGAAAAGGATGTCAAGTCACATCGTGACGGTTATATAAGGGAGGGAAATATGTTCGAGGGAGGCGCCTTTCTCTAATTCATAAACGGCGATAAACGGCCGATATCGCAATAGATTGAAACTACGATGGCTCTTGTGCCTGACGATAATTGATCTCTCGACCAAGTGGCATCCGACAAGCACCCGATAGAACCCACCGATCTCCAGGAAGTATACAGTTTCGATCCCATTAGGCTATTCGATTAAGGTCGTCCCTCAAAAATACTTGACATAGCTTCCACAGCGCGCTTATCATGATTTACAAAAAACGCGGTAAGAAGAATTGAGATGTAAGCCTGGATAGACAACCCACAAAGAAATGTAGGAGGTCGAAGATGGCGATCAAAGTTCTTATCAAGAGGAAAGTAGCCGCGGATAAGGGAACTCAACTTAAGGAACTGGAAATGCAACTCAGATCCCTGAGCATGAAGCAGCCGGGCTATGTTTCGGGGGAGTCCTTAAAGAATGTCGATAGACAAAACGAATTTCTTGTCATCAGCACATGGGACAGCCTTCCCGCGTGGAAGGCTTGGCAATCCCGTAAAGAAAGGGCGAAGATTCAGGATCAGGTAGATGTCCTTCTGGGACAGAAAACGGAATACGAGATCTACGAGTACCGTCCATAATTGACACCCCAAAAGAGCGAGATTTTCCGTCAGGAGACCTTTGAACGAGAAAGCACATTCTTAGTTCAAAGGTCTCGGTCATGTTGAACCAGCCACAACGGAATGGGCTATCGCTTTCTGCGCCATCTCGCCTTCGGATCTGAATCATAAGATATTAGAATTAACGAGTAATCTTTCAATGACATGGATATGGCTTGCCTGACATGCCACCTGTTAAAAAACCCAGTCTTGTACATTAAGAAAAATTTGCAGAATAGTTACAGAAAAAAGTTGACACAAATGAATTTGGATGATATGAAGCGCACCTGATCAAGACTAGGCAGTCCGCAAAACTTTCATCAAACTCTTCACAAACATAAACAGAAAGGCAGTAGATTTTTTCCCAGTGGTCAAAGACTTTCCCAGAGTAATTAGATCACAGACCGGAGCCTAGTATTCAGGCAGGGATTGCATAACTCTGGCACTCGTCCTCTCACCACATATGTACATTTCGGCAAGACATTTCACAGTCTACTAATAAGATTGGAGGTTCATAATGAAGATTCATGAATACCAAGCCAAAAATCTATTGCGGGCGTACAATGTCCCTGTACCGAAAGGTGACGTTGCCGACACAGCCGAAAAGGCCCGAGAAATCGCCACCTCGCTGAACAAGACTTGCATCGTAAAGGCCCAGATCCACGCGGGCGGTAGAGGAAAAGGCGGAGGTGTCAAAATTGCGAAGTCGCCGGATGATGCATTTAATGCAGCCAAGGCAATCCTGGGCATGCAACTTGTTACACATCAGACCGGCCCCGAGGGGAAGAAGGTTCTTAAGGTTCTGGTTGAAGAGACGTCCAATATCAAAAAAGAGCTCTATCTCGGAATGGTTGTGGACCGTGCGCGGGATCGTGAATGCATCGTCTTTATGGCCTCCGAGGCAGGCGGAATGGAGATCGAAGAGGTTGCCAAGGCGACGCCGGAAAAGATTATTAAATGCGCAGTTCCTCCTGCCGTAGGATTCAGCCCCTTTGAGGCGCGAAAGCTAGCCTACGGACTTGGATTGGGTACTGACAAATCGCTGAGCGCGCAATTCACAAACATCACCAAAGGTCTGTATAAGCTATTTGTCGAAAAAGATGCCTCCCTCGTGGAGATCAATCCCCTTGTGCTTACGGCCGAAGGCAACCTTATGGCTGTTGATGCCAAGATAAACTTCGACGATGACGGTCTTTTCCGCAATCCGGATGTTAAGGACCTCAGGGACGAAAACGAAGAAGAACCGCTTGAAGTGGTTGCCAAGAATGCGGGTGTAAATTACATCAAACTCGACGGCAACATCGCCTGCATGGTTAACGGCGCCGGCCTTGCTATGACGACCATGGATCTCATCAAGATGGCGGGCGGCGAGCCGGCTAATTTCCTCGATGTCGGCGGCGGTGCAAGCCCCGACCAGATCGAAAAGGCCTTCCGAATTCTCACCGCTGATCCTAACGTAAAGGCAATCCTCGTAAACATCTTTGGAGGCATCTTGCGGTGCGACCGCGTGGCCAACGGAATCATTCAGGCTGCAAAGAATATCGACATGAAACTTCCCATGGTCGTAAGACTTCAGGGAACGAATGTTGAAGAAGGTCGCAAGCTCCTCAAGGAATCGGGTTTGAAATTTACCGTGGCTGACGGTCTCTACGAGGCGGCTGAAAAGGTTGTGGCATTGATAAAATAAGAACTAATAAGAATATAAAGAAAGGGTGACTTGAAATGGCGATACTTTTGGATAAAAACTCTCGTGTAGTGGTTCAGGGTATTACCGGTTCGGAAGGAACCTTTCACACCCGCGAATCGGTCAAGTTCGGGACCAAGGTGGTAGCTGGGGTTACTCCGGGCAAGGGGGGTATGAATGTCGACGGAATCCCCGTATATAACAGCGTAGCCGACGCGGTGGCAAAGCAGGGAGCGAATGTTTCTGCGCTCTACACCCCGGCTGCATTCTCCGCCGATGCGATTATCGAAGCAATCGAAGCGGGGATCGGACTCATCGTCTGTATGACGGAGGGCATCCCGGTTACGGACATGATAAAAGTGAAGCAGGCTCTGAAGGTGAGCAAGGCGCGGATGATCGGCTGCAACTGCCCGGGCATCACTACCCCCGGAGTGGGCAAGATCGGCTTCATGCCAAGTTTCATACACAAGGAAGGAAACGTTGGCGTTATCTCGAGAAGCGGCACGCTTACCTACGAAGCCATCTGGCAGCTCACCAGCCTGGGGATCGGTCAGTCTACATCGATCGGCATAGGGGGCGACCCCATTCCGGGCTCCGGTTTCGTCGATATGCTGGAACTGTATGAGAAAGACAAACAGACAAAGGCCCTCGTCATGATCGGTGAGATCGGTGGAACCGCCGAAGAGGAAGCGGCCGAATTCATAAAATCAAATATGACAAAGCCTGTCGTGTCCTTCATCGCGGGGAGAACCGCACCTCCCGGGCGCAGGATGGGACACGCCGGTGCAATCATTGCCGGAGGTAAGGGAACGGCCGAAGAGAAATTCAAGGCCCTCGAAGCAGCAGGTGTCATCATCGAGAAGAATCCCGCTGAGATAGGCAAGAGAGTGGAGGAGATCCTCAAAGGTAAGAAGAAGGCTAAGAAAAAATAGAAGATTTATTGTGCCGTCAATCGGTACCGGGCGGAACATACCGAGATTAAGACCTTCGAACCAAGCTGCAAAATAAACCGTCATAGGGAGGTCATTATATGAAGATACTTAAGGTAGACCATATCGGAGTAGCAGTGAACAGCATTGAAGCGTCTCTAAAGTTTTTTGCCAACGCGCTTGGTCTGAAAGTGGAAGGCCAGGAAACTGTGACCGAGCAGAAGGTGACAACAGCCTTTCTGCCTGTAGGTGATACGGAAGTAGAGCTCCTACAGTCGACTGCACCGGATGGACCGATCGCCGGATTCATCGAGAAGAAAGGCGAGGGAGTCCAGCATGTCGCATTCCTGGTTGACAATATTGAAGAGGCGTTGAAAGAACTGGAAGCCAAAGGTATCCGCTTAATCGACAAGGTGCCTCGAAAAGGTGCAGGCGGAAAGAAGATAGCCTTCGTCCATCCTAAAGACACGTACGGTGTTCTGGTAGAACTTTGCCAGAAAGTATAACAACTATATTAAGAAAAGGGGAATGAAGTAATGAGTGAAAAGCCTCCAAAGATTAAAGAACTGGAAAAACGTGAAGCCATTGCCATGGCCCAGGGCGGCCCAAAGGCTATAGCAAAGCAGCATGAGGGCGGAAAGCTTACGGCGAGAGAAAGGATAGGCCTCCTGTTTGATCCGGGCACGTTTGTCGAAACGGATCTGTTCATGCGTCATCGCTGCACTGACTTCGGAATGGACAAGGTGGAAGTGCCTGCAGAGGCAGTTATTACCGGGTACGGAAAGGTCAACGGCCGCACGGTCTTTGCATTCTCTCAGGATTTTACCGCCCGCGCTGGCTCGCTGGGAGAGATGCATTCTAAGAAGATATGCAAGGTCATGGATCTGGCAGTAAAGACAGGAGCGCCCTGTGTGGGTTTCAACGACTCTGGCGGCGCCAGAATCCAGGAAGCAGTTGACTCGCTTGCCGGGTATGGCCAGATTTTCTATCGCAATTCATGCGCTTCCGGTACAATCCCTCAGATTTCGGCAATCATGGGACCGACTGCCGGGGGAGCCGTGTACTCACCGGCGATGACGGACTGGATCTTCATGACCAAAGGAAGCAGTTACATGTTTATTACCGGCCCTGAAGTAATTAAAGCCGTTACAGGAGAGATCATAGACTTTGAAGGTCTGGGAGGAGCGATGACCCACAATACGAAGAGCGGTGTCGCCCACTTCGCCTGTGAAAATGATGAAGACAATATCAATCAGATCAAGAGACTTCTCGGTTTTCTGCCTTCCAACAACATGGAAGATCCTCCGTATGTCGATACCGGGGACGACCCCAACCGTCTCGATTATAACCTTGATACGCTTGTACCTGATTCTCCGAGACAGAATTACGATATGAAGATCCTGATCGCCTCGCTGTGTGATAACGGCGACTTCATGGAACCGCATATGTATTTTGCACGTAATATGGTAGTTGCATTCGGCCGCATGGCGGGTCGGACGGTTGGGTTTATAGCCAACCAGCCTGCCTGGCTTGCAGGGTGCCTTGACGTGGACGCTTCGGATAAAGCAACAAAGTTCATTCGTTTCTGTGATGCGTTCAACATTCCCATGATAACGATAGCCGACGTCCCTGGTTATCTCCCCGGAACGGATCAGGAGTGGAGAGGGATCATACGCCACGGAGCAAAGCTATTGTGGTGCTACTCGGAAGCTACTGTTCCCAAGATTACTTTGGCAACGAGGAAGGACTACGGCGGATCATATCTTGCCATGTGCAGCCGCGACCTCGGTGCAGATATGGTCATTGCCTGGCCGACGGCAGAAATGGCGGTCATGGGGGCTGAAGGAGCGTGCAATATCATCTTCCGGAACGAAATAAAAGCGGCGGCAGACCCCGCGGCTATGAGGGCAGCCAAGATCAAGGAATACGAGGATGCCTTCTGTAATCCATATGCGGCCGCAAGCAGAGGCTATGTGGATGCGGTTATCCGCCCTCATGAGACACGCAGCTATATCATTAAGGCCCTTGATATGCTGAGGTCAAAGCGTGAAACCAGACCGCCGAAGAAGCACGGCAACATTCCGATGTAGGAATCAGATTTCAAGAAAAGGAAATTACGTATGAACGCAATAGACGCAAAATTAATGGTAGCCATATCTGCGGCGATAGGCGCCTATCTGGAAGAAGAAGCAGCCGCCTTGGCAGTGCAGGCAGTGGAAGCGGCACCAGCTCCAGCCGTCGCACCAAGTGTTGCGATTAATCTCTGGGCAGTTGCCGGAAGACAGGACGTTATGTTCACACGCCGTATGTGGCAGCTGCGAACATACTGAAGACCTTCGTAGAAGGCTGATGGACTTGGCGGGATCTTTTTACTTAACATTGAGGAAGCATTTCACGGATACATAGAAATTAACAGAAAATAATATAGTGAAAGGAAGTTTAACTATGGCAGAGAAGAAAAAGAAAACAGCAGCAAATCCTCTTAAAATCACGGATACAACCTTCCGTGACGGTCACCAGTCTTCGCTGGCGACCAGGATGAGAACGGAGGACATGACTCCCGTTGCAGAGAAGATGGATCAAATTGGTTGGTTCAGCATGGAAGTCTGGGGGGGCGCCACTTTTGACGTACCGACCAGATTCCTGAATGAAGACCCCTGGGACCGACTGATACAACTGAGGAAGTTGATGCCCAACACGAAATTGATGATGCTCCTTCGCGGCCAGAATGTCGTTGGCTACAGAAACTACGCAGACGATGTGGTGCGAGAATTCGTCCTTTACACGGCTGAATGCGGCCTCGACATCTTCCGCGTTTTTGACGCAGTGAACGATACGCGTAATTTCGAAGCGCCTTTCCGGGCAATCAAGGAAGCGGGAAAGCATATCCAGGGGAGCGTCTGCTACTCGTTGACCCAAAGGAGAATGGGAGGAGAGGTTTATACCCTTGATTACTATGTTGAGAAGGCGAAAATCATCGAGAAGATGGGCGCCGACTCCTTCTGTATCAAGGACATGGCAGGTCTAATATCCCCATACGATGCCTATGAGCTGATAAAAGCCCTTAAGGCAGCGATCAAAATCCCGATTGAGCTACATACACACTACACCAGTGGCCAGGGTTCCATGGCGCTCCTGAAGGCTGCGGAAGCCGGTGTTGACATTGTCGATACGGCACTGTCGCCCTTCGCTCTGCGCTCCTCCCAGCCTGCTATAGAGCCGCTCCTCGTTGCCCTCGAAGGAACAGATCGGGAAATAGGTTTGGATCTCAGAAAGATCGTTGACATCGGCAACTATGTGGAAACGATTGCTCCGAAGTACCGTCAGTTCCTCGACACGACAAAGATGGCAGTCATCGATGCCGGCGTGCTGTTGCATCAGGTTCCAGGCGGGATGCAGACCAATCTCGTTGCCAATCTGAGGGAAGCCAATGCCCTGAATCGAATCAATGAGGTGTATGATGAACTTCCTCAGACGCGTAAAGAGCTTGGTTATCCGCCACTGGTCACACCGACTAGCCAGATCGTCGGCATCCAGGCAGTCATGAACGTCCTCATGGGACGTTACAAGATGGTTACCAACGAAGTGAAAGACTACTGCTACGGTCTCTATGGTGCATCGCCTGCACCCATTGATCCGGAAGTTCAGAAGATGTGTCTCAAAGGTTATAAGCGTGGGGAGACTCCAATGAAGAACCGCGCCGCGGATGCATTAGAACCGGAAATGGCGAAGGCAAGAGAGGCGACTAAAGATATAGCGAAGAACAAGGGAGATGTTCTCATTTACGCCCTTTATCCACAAACGGGACTGAGATTCCTGAAGTGGAAGTATGGGAAGGAGCCGGTTCCCAAGGATGTCATGCCGAAGACCTTAGAGGATGTTAAGAGAGAAGACGAACTTGTCAAGAAGGCTCTGGCAGGGAAGCTCGTGGAGAAACCTGAAAAGGTGGCACCCGAAAAAGGCCCCGGCATCCGGAAATTCAACGTCTTTGTTGATAACAGTTATTACGCGGTCGAAGTCGAGGCAGAAGGCGGCGCGATAGTAGCGCCTCCTGTGGCTGCTCCGGCAGCAGCCCCGGCAAAACCAGCGGCACCAGCGCCGTCGAGACATGCGGCTCCCCCGCCACCGCCCCCCCCAAGGGCAGCAGCACCCGCGGCTCCGAAACCTGCAGCAGCGCCCGCAGCTCCGGCAGCGAAGGCTGGCGCCGGCTCGGTAACGGCGCCCATGCCGGGTCTCATCGTTAACGTTACCTGCAATGTCGGCGACAAGGTGAAGGCAGGACAGCAGGTCGTAATCCTGGAAGCTATGAAGATGCAGAATCCTCTCGCTGCTCCGATCGACGGAGAGGTAAAGAGTATTCACGTAAAAGCTGGCGACTCCGTAGCGGTCGGGCAAGTATTAGTAGATATCGGATAGAAAGGGAGGA
>DATJBN010000019.1:0-6315 GCA_035515335.1 Syntrophales bacterium
CTGCAAATAATGAAATCCAGCCGAGATCCCTCACGCACATGATATCGCTGTGATCGTTCCAGATATTGATGGGACCGGATATAGCCCTGTTGCCGAGGGCCATGACCACAGGAAGCCTCATTGCCGGCACAATGGGAATGATCTCATACATGTAGAGCAGACCCTGGGAACTCGTCGCGGTGTAGACGCGGGCCCCTGCTGCGCACGCGCCTGTACAGGCGCTGAGGGCGGAATGCTCGGATTCCACGGGCAGGTACTCGCAGTCCAGGTGTCCTTCCGCAACGATTTCTGCCAGATGCTCCGGAATATGGGTGTTCGGTGTGATGGGATAAGCCGCAACTACATCCGGCCTGCACAGTGCAGCCGCTTCCGCTACGGCAAGAGCGATTTCCATTCCAATTCGTTTAGACATAGCCTATCTCTCCTCATTCCTCTACCATCTTTATGGCACGGGGCCAGCATTCGTGATAACAGATGCCGCAGCCCTTGCAGTAGTCAAGGTCCGCCATAAAATATCCCTCTGCGTCCTCAGAAATACAGCCTTCCGGGCAGAACAGATAACATACTCCGCATTTAATGCATTTTGTGTTATCCCAGATGGGCTTCTGCGCTCTCCAGCTTCCCGTCTTGTACGACCTTGCGCTCGCGGGCTCGAATACCATCAACCCCGGGGTACATTCCTGCCAAGTTTCCGGCCACTTCTTTTTTGCCTTTGTCATTGTGATACCTCAGTATTTAGTTTACGCTGCTAATCTTGACCTCGTCATAAGCCCTCTTCATGGCAGCCAGGTTCTTGTTGGCGACCCTGCCGAAGCGGTGTTCCACATGGCCTGTGGCCGACTCCAGCTTTACCCTGCCAAGCACCTTAAAGAGGGCTCCCAGCATTGTCGTATTTGTAATCGGAACGCCCAGTTCCTTCCACGCGATGGACGACCCGTCAACCGTGGCAATCTTGCCTTTGAATTTCGTCACATCCGCAATTTCCTTCGGTGATTTTGCAGTATTGACAATGAGGATACCGTCCGGCTTCAACCCGTCGGCAACATTGACAAGACCTACCAGGCTTTCGTCCAGAACCACCACTATGTCAGGGGTGTATACACCTGACCGCACCTTTATAGGATGGTCATCGATCCGGTTGAATGCCGCAACTGGCGCGCCTCTTCGCTCCGGCCCGAAGCTCGGAAACCCCTGAGCGTACTTCCCCTCTTCGATGGCAGCCAAGGCAAGTAACTCGACTGATGTGACCGCGCCCTGACCACCTCTTCCATGCCATCTCACTTCTATCATTGGAAATCTCCCAGATTGGATTGAGTAGAAAATTGTTAAAGATGAAGAATTGACGTTGAACGAAATTGACGTCCTGCTGCCTATTACAAAATTCCATCCCTGTCAAGTATTTTTTTGTCAATTATTTTTTGGTTGAATTTCTGAACAGAGATTTTAGAGACCGCGCCTGTATTCCATGGATTTTGACAGAGTCATCCTGTCCATATACTTCAGATCGCCGCCCACAGGCACTCCGAGGGCGATCCTTGTCACCCTAATTCCCAAAGGTTTGACAGACTTATTGATTAGGAGAGCAGTTGCTTCACCCTGAACGCTCGGATTAGTTGCCACGATTATCTCCTCCGGCCCGTTTTCCCTGATCCTGTTCAGAAGCTCCTGTAATCGGAGGTGATCCGGGCCGATTCCATCGAGCGGGGAGAGGGCTCCATGGAGAACATGATAGGTGCCCTTGAAGCTTCCGCTTTCCTCTATCGCAATCACTGTGTCAGGCTCTTCAACGACGCATATCAGACCTTTGTCCCGGGAGGGGTCCGCGCATATCTCGCATAGCCCTCCCTCGGCAAGGTTGAAGCACACGGAGCAGAAGCGTATCTTCTGCTTGACCTCCAATATACTTTGGGCAAGCCTTTTTGCATCTTCCTCAGATGCACGGAGGATGAACGTAGCGAGTCTCGTCGCCGTCTTTTCCCCAATGCCGGGTAATCTTCCGAGTTCTTCGATCAGGCGTTTTATAGGAAGTGCGTAACCAGTCATGTTGAAACTATATCAATCCGGGAATATTGAACCCGCCGGTAATTTTTGACATCTCTGCCGCCGCCATTTCCTGAGCCTTGCGGATACCTTCGTTGACTGCCGCAGTGATGAGGTCTTGAAGCATTTCGACATCCTCGGGATTGACGACTTCCTTGTCGATCTTGATGGACAGGACCTCAAACTTACCGTTCACAACGACGGTCACCATGCCTCCACCGGCCGTCGCCTCAACAGTTTTCCCTTCCAGCTCCGCTTGGATGCCGGCTATCCTCTCCTGCATCTTCTTCGCCTGCTTCATGATATTGCCAAGATTGTGTGTCAACTAATTACCTCCTGCTGACAAGCTTCAAAAGCTGCCGTTGATAATGTCCAAACCTTGCAAAAAAATCTTTTGTAAACACTGGCCTCTTACGATTTTGCGGAATCGTCATGACCGCCTCTTACTGCCACCTCACGTACAACCGCCCCTTCAAAGACATCGAGAACCTTCTGAAGAAGCGGGTGGTTTAAGGCATCCCGCCTGGCGTTATTGTGCTTGTTGTTATTTGCGACGCTGCCGTTATTCTTATTATGCTGCCCATACTCAGCCGCGCTCAGTGATTCGATCTTAACCTCCACGTCGTCATTGAAGTAGGCCTTCGCTATCTCGGCAAGACGATCCTTCTGTGTTTTTTCCGTTATGTCATCGATAAAAATATAATCCTTGCGAAAGCCGATTCTTAAACACTTGTCTTCGTATCCCAAAAATACGCCGGGCTCGATTTTGGAAAAAAGCGGTTGACTATGCTTCCGTACAAAGGCCTTCAAGTCTTCCCAGATATCCTCCGCGATCTTTCCCTCGGAGGCATCATATCCGGTGTGCACCTCGTCAACCATCCCCGATTCGGCGACCTTGAAGAGTTCCTGCTCTTTTTCCCGGGGAGGAGATTCCCATGTCGCTTTCGGATCGCGTACCGATGTTTCGACTGGTGCGGTTCCTCCCGTTGACAGTCTCTTCTCCAGCCCTTCCATGCGGGACAGCCATTCATCGATCGGTATCAGCGGCTCGAGATATGCCATTCTGACCAGGATTGTCTCCAAGTTTATGCGCGGATTCTGGCTTCTCTTTACATTTTCTTCTTCCATCATCAGGATGTCGAGCAGACGCTGGACAGTCTCCCTGGACATACGCTCCGTCTGACCGGCAAGACCTGCCGCTTCTTCTTCTCCCAGGTTCAGGAGCTCGGGATTCTTTCCCATGATCTTGATGAGAAGCAGGTTTCTGAAATGCCCGATGAGCATCTGATAGAAGTACTTCATGTCAAGGCCGGCATTATAGGCTTCTTCAATGATCGTAAGACAAAGACCGGCATTCCTTTCAAACACCGCATGGGAAAGCCTGAAGAGAAAACGTCTATCCGTGAGTCCCAATATCTCCTCGACATCCTGATCCCGGATCTCGAAGCCTGCATAAGATATTATCTGATCCAGGATGCTCTGTGCATCCCTGAGGCTCCCGTCTCCTGCCTCGGCAATCCATGTCAACCCTTTTTCGCTGATCTTGACGCCTTCCCGCTCCGAGATCTTGCGGAGGTTATCTCTAATTTGTTTCAGCGATATCCTCCGGAACTCAAAGCACTGGCACCGGGAGAGTATCGTGGCAGGAATCTTCTGGATTTCCGTCGTGGCGAAGATGAAAATGACGTGCGCAGGCGGCTCCTCGAGGGTCTTTAAGAGGGCGTTGAACGCCTCCCTCGTCAGCATGTGCACCTCATCTATTATGTAGAGCTTGTAGCGGGACGAAAGCGGAGAAAACTTGACATTCTCCCTCAACTCCCTGATCTCATCTATCCCCCGGTTTGATGCGCCGTCGACCTCACGTACGTCCATCGCTATGCCGTCCGTGATCTCTCGGCAATTGCTGCATGTATTACACGGCGTCTCTGTTGGTCCTTTTTCACAGTTAAGCGCCTTGGCCAGTATCCGCGCCACTGTAGTTTTCCCCACGCCACGCGGCCCGCTGAAGATGTAAGCGTGGGCCGTGCGTCCCTGATGGATGGCATTCCTCAGGGTCTTCGTCGCGTGATCCTGCCCTACAACCTCATCGAAATTCTGAGGTCTCATCTTCCTGGCAAGAACAAGATATTCCACCTGCTTCTCCTGCGGGCCGGATTGTCCGGCCAATAGTAGACCCTCTGACACTATTATCGGGGTCGATTGTGTGTCACGGTCAAGACCCTTCGATTCATTTCATTCTCTCAGGGTCAATGCGACTAAGGCCTTTCCCGCGGCTCCGCCTTGGAAAAGGCCAAGTCTTAATGAGATAGCCAGGTTCACCCGCAGCACACGTCGGCGATTGCTACCGTTGCTTCCTTCCGGACCTGGCGGGGTTTACAACCCTCCGTTGCACGGGACCCGGCTATCAGATGTTAAGGGATCGGGGAATAGAGATCAGGGTTCAGAAAAGCCTTGCCTGCCTCCTGGTCCCTCACCCCTATTCCCTAATTCTGGCGGAGAGAGGGGGATTCGAACCCCCGGTACACCTTTGTGGGTATACACACGATTTCCAGTCGTGCCCCTTCGGCCTCTCGGGCATCTCTCCACAGCAGGGGTTAGGGAAAAGCTTCAGAAAGATCGAACTCTTTCCTCTTACTAAGCCCTGCTCCCCAACACCTGACCCCTATTTCCTAATTCTGGCGGAGAGAGGGGGATTCGAACCCCCGTGAGAGCTTTTGGCCCTCAAATCGATTTCGAGTCGATCCCGTTACGACCACTTCGGTATCTCTCCGCAGGATTCATCATGCTTGCGAATTAGTTGTTGATGTTATCCTCTTCTCCTGAAAAAATCTACTCAAAATTTCGGAACAGGCCTGCCTCTTGACTCCTCCGGTCACCTCTAGATTATGATTCAGTCTCTTGTCGTCTAAAAGTCTGTAAAGGGAGACAACACCGCCGCCCTTCGGGTCGCGAGCGCCGTACACAACCCTCCGGATCCGCGCCTGAACAATCGCCCCTGCACACATGATACACGGCTCAAGAGTCACGTAAAGTGTAGCATCGACAAGCCTGTAGTTCTGGAGTCTCCGCGCTGCCTCACGAATGGCAAGTATCTCTGCATGACCGGAAGGATCGTGGAGCGAAACAGAGTTGTTGTGCGCCATTGACAACAGCTCACCACCCTGCGTTACCACGGCACCCACAGGAACTTCTCCCTTCTGAAAAGCCAGGAATGCCTGGTCAAGTGCGATGCTCATAAATTTTTCATCCATGGTGACTCCTATCGCGGCGATTGGAGACTGCTCAATCGCTGCGCCCGAACAAATAGTTGATTTTTGTGAGTCTCCTGACGTATTATCCGACAGTAAAAAAGGCTTCTCATGACGTCAAAGAAGATATTGATCATATCAATTCTGATATCGCTTACAAGCCACGTGGCTGTACTTTACGTCACGGGCCTCATCGACTTTAGCGGGAAGACCCGCAAGGAGGACGTGCTGATCGTCAATCTCAAAGAACCTGCGAACATAGAGAAGGTCAAAGAAGACGAAAAGCCCAAGCCGGTCCATCAGGTCGACGAAGAAGCCCGCCACCGCATAAAGAGAGAGGAGACCGTCGACCTCGGAAGCATAGACATAAAATATACCTCCTACCTCAAGAGGATAAAGAAAAAAATCGAAGATATATGGGTGTATCCTCAGGCGGCCTTTGAGCGGGAGGAAGAAGGAATTGCGGTGATCAGGTTCTCAATCGGCGAGGGAGGAGACCTGACATCGAGCAGGGTCCTCGAATCATCCGGCCACAACTACCTCGATCAGGGGGCCATCGATGTCGTGAGATCGGCAGCACCGTTCGACCCTCTGCCCCGAGAATTCAATATCTCGCAGTTGAATGTCATAGCGAGGTTTCAGTACAAGCTCGTAGATTAGAGATTGTACGCCGCCTTCATTTCATACCTCCCTGCTTATTTCTTTGAGCACGCGGTCGAGCTCAAGCAGCCTGTCCCTTATTTCTGTCTGTTCCAGCCAGGGTTTCGATTTAAGCACAGCCTCCTTCTCCCTGAGTTCTGCAAACCCGGCGCCGATGCTTGTCATTATCTGCTCCCAGTCAATACGGGGAACCGCTTTGTCAGGATACCCCACCCGTTTTAGTTCACGCCCCGGTTCAAGAATCGTTTCTTCAAGATATTCGGGGATCATCACCTTGAAGTTGTATCGGGCCGCTATCAAACCGGCCAGGGTCTGCTGGGCAGAATATTCTCCGTGAACTAGGAAGACCTGCATATCGCGGCTCCGG
>DATJBN010000020.1:0-4882 GCA_035515335.1 Syntrophales bacterium
GTGTCCTACGAGAAGAGGGATATCTTCCTTTCGTTCCCTTAAAGGCGGCATTCTGATAGGGAAAACATGTATCCGGTAGTAGAGGTCGCTGCGAAAATTACCATTCTCAACCTCCATTTCAATTTCCTTGTTGGAGGCTGATATGATCCTTATGTCGACTTTAACAGTCTGTTGCGATCCCAGCGGATAAAATTCTCTTTCTTCGATGGCCTTAAGGAGTTTTCCCTGCATTGTGATGGGGATCTCGGTTATTTCATCAAGGAAAATTATCCCGCCATCGGCCTGCGCGAAAAGACCCTTTTTCTTCGCCGCTGCACCGGTAAAGGCGCCCTTTTCAAAACCAAAAAGCTCGCTTTCAAGCAGCGTGCCGGGAATCGCAGCGCAATTGAGTGAAACGAAAGGCTTGTCTTTCCTGTCACTCAACTGGTGCAGTGCCCTTGCAATCAGACCTTTACCTGTTCCACTCTCACCGCTGATGAAGACATTCGAGTTTGACTCCGCGGCAAGGCACGTCAAATCAAGGGCTTTCTTCATAGAGTCGCTCTGGCCAATGATGTTCTGAATATTATGATCCTGCCTTATTATACTTCTTAGTCTCTTCACCTCCCGGGAAAGCTTCGATTTCTCAATGCCATTTTTGACCTGCAAAAGGAGTTCGCGATAATCAAAGGGCTTCGTCAAATATATATAAGCGCCCTCTTTCATTGCCTCCACGGCACTTTCGATGGTCCCGTATGCGGTGAGGATGATAACCGGAAGATCCGCATCCACTTCGCGGATACTTTTCATAAGATCTATGCCGCTTCCCCCGGAAAACTTCAGATCAAGAATAGCGAGTTCATATTCATTTGTTGCCGCCAGTCCCTTTGCCGCCTCAATCTCCGACGCGGTTTGAACATGATAGCCCGCGGATTCGAGCCGCATCTTAAGCATTTTTAGAATGTTCAAGTCGTCATCAACGACTAAGAGCCTGTCCATGACTATTCTCATCATCTCCTATTGGACTGTTTTCTTCCTTTGTTTTAAATTCATGTCCACTTCTTTCATCTGTTCTATTTTCTTTTCGGCCGCCTCCACCTCTTGAACGAGCTCATCAATCTGTCTCTTCTGTGAGATCATCCTCTTATCCCTGTTTGTGATCTCAGTGAGAAGGAAGATCATGGCGCCGCTATTTTGCCTGTATTCGCTGTCCGGGTAATTCTTCATGAGCTTCTGAAAATATTCCAGGGACTTTTGGTAATCCTTATGCTGATTTCTTGCGGATAAATAAATCATCCCCATCTCGAAGAGGGCCCTGTCTCCTACACGGGGATACTGCGCCATAATCTTCTCATATTCACTGAGAGATGCTTTGTAGTTTCCCTTTTTTGCATAATCGTTCGCCTTCTTGAAATCCGGGCCGGCCACCAATCTCTCATGCATGTGGGCGCATCCGCAAATGTAGATTATTGATATTGTGATGCAGGCAAGGAAAAAGTGAATGTGCTTCCCTCGCCCACTTTGCTTTTTACCCATATATGTCCTCCATGCGCATTTATAATGTGCCGGACTATGGCGAGCCCCAGTCCAGTTCCCATTGCGGCGCCTCTCCTGTCATCGACGCGTTTGAATTTATCAAAAACCGCAGTCAGGCCATCCTTGGGAATGCCGCAGCCTGTATCCGACACGGACACTTCTACCGTATCGTTTTCACGGTTATTCCTGGCCGAGACATTGATCTGCCCTCCTTCCGGCGTATACTTCAAAGCATTACCTAACAAATTTTGAAAGACTTCTTCAATCCTTTCAATGTCCATCCGGAGAGAAGGAATGTCTTCTGGAATCTCTAGGGCAATGTCCATCCTCTCATGCTTGGCAAGAGGCGACAGCTTCATAATACTTTTTTCTATAATGGGACGAAGGCTTGTTCTTTGAAAGGAAAAAAACATTTTCCCCGCCTCCATCCGCGAAAAGTCCAGGATCCGGTTAACAGAAGATATCAGCCTGTCACATTCTGCCTTCATTACCGTGAACAACTCTTCCTGTTTGTCAGGGACTTCGGAGAAAATGCCCTCTTGAAGCATGCAAGATGCTTCTTTTATAACTGTCAGAGGAGTGCGCAATTCGTGAGACAGATGACCGATGTAGTCAATTCTGATCTGATCCAGTTCCTTGAGCCGTTCACACATCACGTTGAATGATTCCGCCAACTCTCCGATCTCCGGAGGAGAAGATATTTTCAGCGGCTCGCCGAATTTGCCACCAGCTACCTGCTTTGTTTTTTCGCCTAATATTTTTATGGGCCTATTGATTGTCCAAGTATTCATAAGAGTTATGATTATGACAAAAATTATGGCGAGAATTTCCGAAACGATGATAATTTCAGCAACCCTTCGCGACATTACATCTGATTCCTGCAATTTTGAATCTCTGTCATGAGTCGAAGAGCGAATAAGATTCTGCAGCTCCTCTCCGATATCATGGGTGACCTTTTCCCTCTCTGCAACATAAGTTCGGTAATCTTTTTCCTCCGCCTCTCGATTGCCCAGTATTGATTCCCGCTGATCGAGCAATGTATCGTAGAATGCCTTTAGCTTCTTTATATCGGCCAATAGAGCAATCCTGATCTCGGTATCCGCTATTCCCTCCAGTTCGACAATTTTTCGTGTAAAGTCCATTCTTGTCTGCTTGAACTCCCAGTAATAATCCGGTTCCCTGGATATATGATACTTGTCTTCTGCTGCTTTCAGGCTGTAGAGGTCATCGAGCGCATCTTCGGCAAGCTTTATTATACGTGAATCATATTTGACTACGGACTCGATAACCTGATTGAGTGCATTCAAGTTCACGATGGTATATGCGCCGGTGATACCGACCAGAAGAATGATCAAGAAGTTGCTGATAAGCAGCCTGCTGAAAATTGTAAGTTTCAGAGCCAGCCTCCTCATTTGATTTTTTTTCAGTATAACCTTTCGCAGGTTGATAAGCAAACAAAGCCTGCCGATATCAGGACGACAACGCTTAGCGACCTTGTCTACGCGCCACTTGTGAGCGCCTCTCCAAAACAATAAAGGCGGCTGAAGAGACGCTCCAACCGCCCAAGAATCACAGGCTAGCGAGGGATAGCAGCCGTGGTAGAAATTAAGCGAACTGATCGGAAAATACTATAGTTCAATACTATATCAAAAATCGGCCTGCAGTCAGTGTATAGATCTTTACCGCCTGAACAAGTTTTTCAATCACAATATATTCATTCGGCTGGTGGGCAAGTTTAGGGTCACCCGGCCCGCAAATAATCATCGGCGCCTTGAATGCCGGCGCCAGGGCCGTCGCATCGGTATAGTATCTGACGCCTTTTGGCGTAGGACGCTTTCCCAACACTTCCTCGACGATACCGGCAAAGAGTCCAACAGCAGCTTCTTTAGGTGATGTCTCCACAGGCGGGCGGTCATTAGTTATCTTTACCGATGCCCTGAAACTGGAATTTCGCCGACTCAATCCCGTAATCATTTCCTTTATCCGCAGGACGATTGCTTCGTGACTCTGACCGGGCACCGTGCGCATATCCACCGTCACCACACAGCCATCGGGAACCACGTTCGTCTTCATACCGCCTTGTATCGTATTCACACTCATACTGAAACCGCCCAACATCGCGTGCTCTTTAAACGGGATTTTAAGCTTCTGCAGTTCTGTAATGAGGTCTACCATCATCAGGACGGCATTGTCGCCCAGTTCCGGCATAGCCCCGTGAGCAGTCTTCCCCTGGGTGCTCAATTCCAACCACAGGGCCCCTTTCTCGGCTATATAGACGTCGTTATCGCTTGGTTCGGGTATAACAACCGCCTGAGCAGGCCCCAGTTCAGTACGCGATGCAATAGCGGTCGCCCCAAGCGAATCAACTTCCTCTCCGGCGGTCAGCGCGAGAATAAGATCTCCCCGCAATGGTAACCCGGACTGTGCCAGAGCTGTTGCTGCAACGATCAGAGCGGCCATCCCGCCTTTCATATCTGCAGCGCCTCTGCCCCATATCCTTCCTTCCGAAATAACGGCGTCGAAGGGCTCATGGATCCATTTCTCAACACCCAAGGGGACCGTGTCCAGATGCGCGCTATAAAGGAGCGGCGGGATCTTGCGGCTGCTCTTCAGCACCGCCAGTAGACTGGCCCTCTCCGGGCCGTGAGGGATTATTTCCACCTCCAGACCTGCCTTGCCGAGTATCCCTCCCACGTATTCGGCGATGCGGATTTCATCCCCTGGAGGGTTTACACTTACGATCCTCAGCAATTCCTGACATAGAGCTACAACCTCCGTCTCTCGTATCGAATCAACAACTTTTCTTATATCCATGATCTCTTCCCTCTGAGTATGGTGCGGTTATCGATATATGGTCGCGTTCACGATCATGTGAAGAATAGCACAAAAAGTAAAAAATGGAAAAAGGATCTGCCGTCCTTCGTTTCGTGCCGGATTGCACTGAACCGCAAATCCTTTTTCCTGTCTGTCAACAAACCCCGGGATATTGTTTCATCCGCCGGGTTTCACCGGATGTTATTTTTTCTCCATCGCGCCGCCCTTCTGCGATTCAAAACTGCCGAAATCGACAATCGATCTTTCTCTCAGGAACGAGATGGTAATCGCCCCTACGAAGGCAAGCACCGACCAGAACAGAAACACATTGCCGAAATCGTATGATTTATCGGGAAGTGTAACGACCAGATATCCGGCAATCATGGGAGATACGAAGGCGCCGAATTGTCCCACGCCATTCGATACGCCAACCGCCCGGCCGACAACTTCCTTGGGGTAGCGGAGCGACGGGAAGGAATACATCATACCCCAGGCCAGATTGACAAAGAATCCGCCGACGGCCAACCCCAGCAGAAGCATATTCGTATCGCCC
>DATJBN010000021.1:0-4668 GCA_035515335.1 Syntrophales bacterium
GCTCCACAGCCTCATCGATGCGGGCATACCTGCGATGTGGCTGTATCCGGAGACGGACCTCATCTGCAGTTTTGCACCTTTCAGTAATCTTCCGACGCAATACCGGATCAGTGTCGACGGCATCCAGAAATGGTTCGGTCAGTGAGGCTTCGAATCGCTGGCAGTTAGCTGGCTTTACCCCGGCAAAACTATCCGCATCGACGCTCCATGCCTCGACTGCGGTGCGTCTATCCGCATTGAGATGAAAGATGGCTCTGTTCTAAAAGAAGAGCCTAAAGGAATGATAGGATACGTCACTGTTCCATTTGCAGCTTGGTTTCGGCGATTTCCCTATGCCTGAAGCACCATGAACCTCTTCCGGTCGGAAGAACACATCAGGAACTGGTCCCGGTTCGATGTTGCGGCGGAACAGGGTATCGTGCCTCTCGCGGGCCTGGTCAAATTGTTTTCCCTAGATATGTTTAAGAAGCGACTTGAACCCGATTACGCTACGCGCAGCCGTGAGTATGCGCGCGAATTCCTCGCGGCCGTGTCTGAACTCGGGAAGATACGTCCCTTCTGGCGCATGTGACACGCGCTCAGGGGTGACAACAGGATAGAATCTACCGGAGCCTGCCCTGAATGTAACGACAAGATTCCTCAGAGTGACAACAAGAAAATGTCATTCGAGCGGAGCGAGAAATCTTTGTTCTACAGGCAGAGAGCAAGATGTCTCCCTTCGGTCGATATGACAAAAAGGGTGTTATTCCCGACCCGATGGGGAATCAAGTTCTTCGCCCTGTCATTGCGAGGCGTGCAGCGCCGTGGCAATCTATTCTTTCCCTTTCTGACCCCTAAACCATGACGCCTATCCCCTGTTCCTTTTGTCTTATCTACTTCTTCATTGCCTTTCTCAAGGCGCGCACCTTCGCGCCTATGTCGCGCGCGCCCACGATCTCAGATACCAGCGCAATGCATCTTGCGCCCCTCTCGTACACCTCGGCTATATTATGCTCTTTGATTCCGCCCAGCGCCACAATGGGCAGATTGATGTTCTTCACGACATAGTCGAGATATTCCAGACCCACGGGTGCGATTGTGTCCTTCTTGGTTTCGGTGGCAAAGATGGGACCGACACCTATGTAATCAACACCCAGCCTTAATGCGGCCTCCGCCTGCGCCGGTGAATGTGTGGAAAGACCGATGATCATCTTGTCGCCCGCGATCTTCCTCGCTGCCGGGGGTGGCAGGTCGTCCTGCCCGAGGTGCACGCCATCGGCGCCAACGAGCACGGCCAGATCAACGCGGTCGTTGACGACGAAGGCGGCGCCCGCCTCTCTCGTCAGGTCCCGTATTCTCAGACATTCTTCATACATCTCCCGATCGCTCTTTTTCTTCTCGCGATATTGAATCACCCTGATTCCTGCTTCAATTATCTGCTTGACAACCTCGACGTTGCCTCTGCCCAGCGAGAACTCCTCTCCTGTGATCCCGTAAATATCCGCTTCCAGAAGACAGGCCGGTCCCTGTTTATTTACAGCCATGACTTTTCCCCTTTGTTGTCTATGCCTGCTTCGCAGACAGAATGAGTTCGGCGACCTTCTTTCCGGATAGCAGCATGCCGCCGAAGATGGGCCCCATACGCGGCCCTCCGAATGCGGCGTTTGCCGACATCCCGGCAACCCATACGCCCGGGCAGATGGCCTTCGTGTTATCAATCGTCAGCCTCTCAGCCTTGTCGCTCCACATGGATCGTTCGCCCATCAGCTTGCCCGTTTCCGTGAGAAGTCTTATGTCCGCCTTTCGCTCGATGACGTGCAGGACCTCGGTATCATGCCCCGTCGCATCGATCACGTTCCTGGCCGTGATAGAGAGTGGGTCGACATGCAGGCCAGCTATTTCCACCGGCGACCAGGTTATCACAAGTCCTATCACCCTGCCCTCGCGTACGATCACGTCTTCCACACTCATGCAATTGAATATCTTGGCGCCGGCCTTCAGAGTCTTCGAGCCGATAGTCGTTGCAGCCTCCAGCGCATCCGCAGTGAAATAACCGGGTTCGTGCTCCACTGTTCGCACATCGAATACGTCGAGGATCTCCTTCCCCTCCTGCTGCACTACAATCTCATTGAACATCATGCCGCCGCCCCACATGCCGCCGCCGATGCTCAGCTTGCGCTCGAATATGGCAACCTTCTGCCCGGCCTTTGCCAGATAATAAGCAGCAACGAGACCTGCGGGACCGCTGCCGACAACTGCGGTGTCCACCTCGGTGTGGTCGAGGAATTTTCTGGAAAAACGCTCGATGATTGCACGGGTGATTTTTGCTTCGCTTAGCATCATAGACATGTCCTCCTTTCTTTCGATATCGTTGTTTTGGACAAAAAAGGGGGACATACCCTTCGATATGTCCCCCAAAAAGATAAAACGGACAGGCTACATTTCCCTACGCTGGCATTATCCAGATCAGGTTCGAAGGGTATGCTCTCAGCCTTAACGGCACCCCAATTTCTTTGTTGGATTCTAATTTATCGTATCTGATATTGCAATCTCAAATTTTGTCATTCCCACCCCTCTCATGTCCCGTCCCTTTCTGTCATTTCGAACGCAGTGAAAAATCTTGTCCGTGTCAGATTCCTCGCTTCGCGTCGGAATGACACTTGCTGTGCCGCAATCTCGAAGAAGCGCAGCGACTAAGAAATCCTTCTCCATTTACACCTTCACCCCTTCCTCGATGCGCGCCGTATCATCCACCGAAGGAAGCGGATATACGGCCCCCACTGTGGGGGCTTCATTGCCGTTCCCCTGAACCTGCTCTCCACCTTGTCGAAACCATCCTCAATCAAGGTATTATGCAGCGGCTTGACGAGAAACGTCCATTTCAGCCACATACCGAGATCGCAGTCGCCTTCCAGGTCGTGGCGTATGATGACATGCCCTTGCCTGGGCACAACCTCGAAATAATGTCGGCCGTCCACACCACCCATCAGGCCGGAGCTTTCGAACTTAAATCCAGCCCGTCGACCCGGAACGTACTCAGCCACCCGATACCTCACCGGGCCGTGGCCTCCTGCCGCTCCCACTTTAAGACCGGAGTCCAGCACCATAGGCGGCCATACCTCGCGCGGCCACAGGGCGTCGTGAGGCCCGGAAAGGCTGTCGAGAACTGCTCCTACCGCATCCTGTCCCGCCGGAATGACTCTGTCATGCCTGTTGAAGATCTTCATTTCTTCCTCCCCATGATGGCGTAATACGTCTTTGTTATGAGATCATCGACCACAATAGGCGGCTTCCTGCCTGCACGGATATACCGCATCACGGCCGCATAAGGCACATCGACGATCGCAAAGACCACCTCTCCCAACTTTCTGTTCCCGGTCTTGCCGAAGGTTTTAGCCGCATATTCGGAAATACCGTCGTTCAGACTGCGGGCGACATCGTGCGCTTTCGACTTCAGACCCTCCGGCCAGTCTCCCGCGACCAGTTCTTCGCGCCGGTAGAGAATCAGAACCCTGGCCTCCGCCGGATGGCTGCGCACCCACTCCGGTGTGTAAAGCGCGGCCTTCAGCCCTTCTCCTTTCTTCAGGAGGGACAGAAACCCCTCCTGGAAGGATGCCACCACGCGCAGCCATACCTCTGCCATGATCACGTCACGCGACACGAAACGGTGATACACCGATCCGACCGGCGCACCCGTCACCCCGGCCACCGCGCCAACCGTTACCGCGGCCGGACCACGCTCTGACGCGAGCTTTAGCGCGGCATCGATGAAATCCTCATTCCGGAATCGTGCATTCCTTCCCATGAGCCTTTTTTAGAATATACATTCTAATATGTCAAGGATTATTTTGGGGGAGGTGAGACGATGTCTTGGTGTGTTCAGATGAATACGTTGTAGAACTCATGCTCACACTGGCAAATCTGCGCGTTCCGGCATTGGCCTTCTCGTTCATATATCCGCTTGCCGCACAGGTGGCATACGGGGTCTTGGTACTCAGCATCATGAGCCAGTGCCTCTTCTCGGGACACATTACTTTCCGCCTTACCGTCATGTGGCTTCATGTCATCTATTATACCTTAAAGTGTCGCCCGAGTCGCTGTCATTTCACAGGAAGAGGCACATTCGCTATGCTCAGTGTAAACTCCGCGACTGAGAAATCTTGAAAAGTATTCGCCCTTGCCTTTGCCCGTCACATGTGTCAGTCTATCGACCATCAACATATAGAGGGTTCCATGTCTCCAATTAAAGTCGCAGCAGTGCAGATGCGGGCGGAGGTCGGCGCAGTCACACGAAACCTCTCATCCGCCGAGGCACTTGCCACCGAAGCCTTTCGGCGCGGCGCCCAATGGGTGATCCTTCCCGAGTTCTTCCCTTCCGCCGTAGCTTTTACACCGGCGATGCTCAAAGCTTGGCAGCCGCTCGAAGGCCCAGTCCTGCAGCTCATGCGCGGGCTCGCGCGCAAACACGACGGCGTCGTGGGTGGCTCCTTCATCGCGAAGTCAGGAAAGGACTGCTTCAACAGTTTCCTCCTCGTCTTTCCCGACGGCAAATACTTCCGCCATGACAAGGATCTCCCCACCATGTGGGAGAACTGTTACTACGTAGGCGGATCGGATGACGGCGTCCTCAAAACTCCGGCCGGCCCTGTCGGCGTCGCCATGTGTTGGGAATTGATTCGCACGCAAACA
>DATJBN010000022.1:0-8026 GCA_035515335.1 Syntrophales bacterium
AGCCTCCATCTTTCACCAATATCATGTCCTCGATGCGAATACCCCATAGGTCCGGTATGTAGACGCCCGGCTCTATGGTTATCACCATTCCTGCCTCGAGCACCGCATCTGAATTCATTGCCACTCGCGGTGCTTCATGAACATCCAGCCCGACACCATGACCCGTACCGTGGGTAAAATAAGAGCCCAGCTTGCCGTCTTCTATGCATTCCCTGGCAATGCGATCTATATCACGACATGGTACCCCCGCTCTGACTGCTGCGATTGCCCTGTCATGGGCATCCTTTACCAGAGAATAGACTTCTTCCTGTTTCCTGCTTTTTCCACCCGCGGCAAACGTGCAGGTCTCATCGGAATGATAACCGCTGTAAGCGGCGCCGCAGTCTATTATGACCAGGTCTCCATCCTCAATGGCGCGCAATCCGGGCTGCGCGTGAGGCTGAGCTGCATTGGGCCCCGATGCCACGATGGTGGGGAAAGACATTTCCTCCGCGCCACATCTTCTCATGCGGTAATCGAGCTCTACAGCGATGTCTCTTTCCTTTGTTCCAGGTTTTATGAGATCAAGAATAGCAGCAAGAGCCTTATTAGATATCTCCGCTGCTTTTCTGATAAAGTCAATCTCTTTTTCATCTTTGATGCATCTGATGGAGGAGAGTTTGTCGGCGACAGGATTCAAGGCGACCCCGCCTAATTTCTCCTTCAGAGCCAGATAAAGGTTGACGGTCACTGACTGAGATTCGATTCCCACGGTTCCGAACCCAGCCTCAGTGACTAGAGCGGCAAGTCCTTCTATCTTATCCCTGCACTCTACCACGCGGGCTCCCACCACTTCCTTCCTTGCCTGGTTGGTGTAGCGCCCGTCTACGACTAAGATATTTTCCTTCGCGCCTAAAATAAGAACGCCGTCACTGCCTGTAAATCCGGTCAGGTACCGGATATTCTTCATGTCAAAAAAAATCAGGGCATCTACATCAACTTCGTGAAGGATGGCCCTTGCCCTTGCGATCCTCTCCTCGGGCACCTGAGAGTCACGATGCATGGCTCTTTAACCTGCCGATATTTTCAAGCCACCTCGTGAGCTCCTCAACCACAACCGCATCCTGAGCGGTAATTGCAGGATGCTTTCCGCTTCCGCCGTCACGCGTCGCAGCGACTTCTCTCAATCTATCAGCGACCTTTCGGTTCTCTGGTTCCTTCTTCAATATCTCGCCAAGAACATCGAGGGCGAGATCAAGATGGCCCTGTTTCAGGTACAGCTCGGCAAGCGTCGCTGTACAAAAGTCGGAGCCAACGCGTTCAACCTCAGCAGTCATATCTCCGCCGACCAAAGAACCTTCAAGCGAATCTTCCATTCCGGATGTCAGGTTATTTATTTTCTCGCTCACTTCTTTGGCCTTGGCTTCCGCAGGATTCAGAGACACAAATTTCCGATAAAACTTTATCGCCTCTTTCTTGAGGCCCGCATTCAGACAGAGATCACCAACGCGATGATAGATACGGGATAATTCAATGACCGTGGTTTCCAGGTCGTCGAGGACTGCGCTGACTTTATCAATGTTACCCATTTTGAGCAGAGCATGGCAGCGAATGATATTCGCATCTGCATCAAAGGGATGACTTCTGAGCCATGTCTCGGTTATATTGGATGCCTCTTTATACAGGCTCTTATCTATATAAGCTTCCGCGATGGAAAGAAATTCCTCTCTTTCTTTTAGAGAAGTATCGTCCATATAGTCATGTATCTTGAATCTTAGCGAATTTTCCTCGCTGGCCGGGATAGTCGTGACCTGTAACACAGCACCCATGACGTGTCAAGCAGGAAATCCGGCCTCATCAAAAGCAAAAATCCGGTATTTATTCTCAATTATCGGTAAATTTCATGGGTCCGATCAGTAAAAATTGCCGATTTCTTGACAGGCATTGGGAGATACTAAATATTCGTAAAATGAACATCAATCTAAGAGGCCTGAATTATAAGCGATTGACCCTTTGAGTTTAACAATTTGAGATGCATGGACTGTGGCATATTGATTGCATTTATTGAAAGAGAAGTTAAAGTTTTTTCATTTTGTGCCGATATGTTAACGGAGGGGGTAATCATAATATACTCCCCAGCGGTATGCATTAGAATCGCAAAATGTCCTGAAAAAGGCAAACTGTCCGAAAGGACGGGACGTAAAGCCACTGGCCTAAATCCTCTCTTAGAGGGTACGGCGGCAGGGTTGCCGGACGACTGAAATGACTTCTTGTTACGAATTCTTTCACCGCCTCTCCTTGGGCGCTATCTGCGCCCTTTCAGCCCTGCCGGACATGTTTGTAAGGAACGGATTTCTTGATTTCACTCATAAAATGTGAGATAAAAAAGCGTCAAAAAATACCGAAAGAGGCAGCGCTTTGATAAGAAGGAAATTGTTCCTTGCTCTCCTAAGTCTTTTAGTCGCATGGTTTTTTGTCTTTGGGTCTTTGGGACAGGGTATCGCATGGGGAGTCGGAGAAAAGAAAGACTGCAGTACCCTCTCTGGAGAAGAGTTAAAAGAGATATTGAGGAAGCTCAACGCCACCGATGCGAAGGTTCTTAACATAGCGGACAGCCCTTTGAAGGGGTACTGTGAAGTTGCCATTGATCATAGGGGCAGAATTGTAGTCTTCTACCTTGATCTTGATAATAAATATCTGATCTTTGGCAATCTGGTAGAAATCGCCACAATGTCTAACAAGACTGTGGAAGCTGAAAGGAAGATAGAAGACAAGAGGAGGATCGACGTAAGTAAAGTACCTCTTGCCAATGCCCTTGTCCTGGGCACGGAAGGAGCTGCTAAAAAGGTAGTGGTTTTCACCGATCCCGATTGCCCGTACTGTGCACAGTTGCATAAGACAATGAAGGAGATCGTCGTTAAGAGAAAAGATATCGCATTCTATATCAAGTTTCTGCCTCTAGAGATGCATAAGGACGCTTACTGGAAAGCAAGGAGCATAGTGTGCAGCAGGTCGATTCAGATGCTGGAGGACAACTTCGACCACAAGGAGATATCGAAGAAGGATTGTGCAACAGATGAGATAGAGAAGTCTGTAAGGCTTGCCCAATCCTTAGGCATCGGAGGCACCCCTTCACTGATACTTCCCGATGGAAGACTTAAAGTGGGGGCCTTGGCAGAGGGAGAGCTGCTGGATCTCATTGACGGGAAGAAATAGCATGAAGCGTAGTACCGGATTTACCCTCGTGGAGTTGATGATCGTCGTTTGTATGTTGGCGTTCATCGCGGGTATGGCGGGGTTGCTCTTGCAGAATTACACCTTGAATAGGAATCTCAAGACTGCTGCAAGAGATATCGCTTCCGATTTTGCCATATACAAAGAGAGGGCAATTGCCGAGAACATTCAATATCAGATTGTTTTTGATACGACCGTACCGGGTAGCTACACCATCCAGACAGTTGTGGCTGGTGTCACCACCAACCTGCTCACTAAGCACCCATCGTCGTTCGGCTCCGGCATCAAGATCCTGAGTGCGACTTTCGGTGCAGTGGGGACGCAGACGGTTATCTTCAGTCCCAGGGGTACCGTGTCCCCTCTGGGTAACGCCGTTCTCGATGGAGTTGTATTGCAGAACAGTAGAAATTCTCAGGCTACAATAACGGTCAACCAGACAGGAAGAACGTATGTCACGTTTATTATCGTCTGAGCGGGGCATAGGCCTTATCGAGGTAGTAATCGCCATATTCCTCGTTGCTATCGGCGTCATGGCCATTTTGTCCATGCAACCATCGGCGTGGAGAACCATAGGTAAGTCTGACTATATGGGAAGAGGCGCGGGAATATTGCATCGAGAGATTGAAATTCGAGAGGCATGGATCATGAATCCTTGCAATATTGTTCCTACAGGGGACCGGCCTCAACAGGCGATTATTGTGAGCGGCCTCGGAGCTGAGGTCCGCGGGGATGCAACATATACGGTAAATACAAACATCACCGCCGTTGGCGGCACAACCAACCAGTGGACGATAACAGTTACGGTGACATGGCCGGATCAGGTCGCACGCAATTACAGGAACCTTGTGGAAAGCGCCGTTGTTTCGCAGCAGGATGGATTCAGATTTCCGACAGGATGTGCAAATGCTTCAAATGCAGTGCCAGCGGGCTTCTGAGAGCCTGAAACGAGTTAGCAGCGAAAGAGGGTTTACCCTCGTTGAAATCGCGATTGCGATCGCCGTCTCCCTCATCATGATCTTCGCAATCGGCATAGCGATCGAGTCGGCGTCGAAGTCATCGGGTGGCATAGAGAGGAAGGTTACAGCCCAGCAGGATGTAAGAGGCGCACTCGAAATCATGGCCTTGGAGATAAAAATGGCGTCCTACAATCCGTCATTTTCGTCGACGCTCTGGATGAGTGACGGCACTACGCCGGACGGGAATAATACCTTCTGCACAACGCAGTCGGCGAACCAGGGATACAAGGGGATTCAGGAGGCAACGCCTAATTCGATCACTGTAGAGATGGACATCCAGGGCGGTACCGATGCCAACGGTAATCCGGATGGAAACGGTGCCCTCACGGAAAACAATGAGATCATCAGATATAACTTCGTGCAGGTAGATCCTGATAGATACATCACAAGATCAACTAATTGCGGAGCGGCCCAGCCGTTCCTCGGCGATACCATGGCTAGCGGCCATCCAAGGACAGTAAGGATAATCAATGCTGATGCAGACGTCAACGTTCCGGTCTTCCGCTACTTCGACGGCCAGGGGGTGGAGCTTCTCTTTGCCGCAGGCACGGGCAGGGTATGCATGCCGGGATGCTCTACCGACATAAGAATGATTGAGATCACCCTGGCTGTTGAAACCGATGAGATCGACCCCAGCACACAACTGACAAGAAGAATGATTTACAAGACCCGCGAAACCTTGAGGAACAATTGATCGTGGAGAAGAAATGAGAAAGAGGATACTGAAAGCGCTTTTACGAACGAACTCCGAGAGAGGGATTGCCCTTATCGCTGCTATCATGGCCTGCCTTATTCTTCTCGCATTGGGGATGCTGGTTATTTCTCTCTCCACTCAGGACATCAAGGTGAGCGTAAGGATCGTGGGCGAGAAGAGGGCGCTGGCGGCGGCGGATACTGGTATCAACACCCTGTCACAGACGTTTGATCCTCAGAACCCCGTGGGCGCTCCCGTGACGACAAACAGGGCGGACGGGGTCTCGAGCTATACGATCAATTATCCTACCACACGCCCGACAGTAGGTCCCATATCCATACCTCTCGCTGGCTATTCAATCAGTGGTGGTCAGAGTTGGGGGCAAAGCAGATATAATGTCGACATAGTGGGCAGTAATACGGAATATAATTCGCAGGTAACGATCGGGCTGGGCATAGGGTATGGGCCAGTTCAGATAGGAACCGGTCAACAATAGACCATTCAGGGCTTAAGTAGTGGTTAGCCCAGGAGAAGTATCAGGAGGTGAATCATGTCGCGAAGGCAAAAGACGAGATGCGCTGCGATAATATGTCTAATCTTTATCTTCTCAGTTAGCGCCGCATGGGCAGCGAGGCCGACGGGCGCAGTAAGCGACCAGGGTGCCTCAACCGGCCAGAAGATCACGAAGTCCTCACAATTCGTGAACAAGATAACGGACAGCACGCTCTATCTCGAAGGCAACCAGAGCTACGATCTTTCCGGCGTTAATGTAATTGATACGACCGCTAACAGCCGCGTTTCCAACAATAGGAAACTGGCAGAGATGACATTTGTGAACGGTAAATTGAAGGAAGTAATTTTGCGTTAGCAGATCCTCATGACACAAAGGAGTATACTATGGACAGGATATTTAGGAATATCATTGTAGTTGTACTCTCGCTCTTTCTTGCAATATCGGCAGGAGGTGTAAAGTGGGCTCACGCAGATGAATCGGACATCTTTCTTGCCAACCTCAAGCCCAACGTCCTCATCATCCTCGACAACTCCAACAGCATGGACGAGGACTTTGTCGGAAACGCGATCTGCTCATGGGTAACGGGGAGCAGGGGGGTTGAGGGCAGAAGGCAGCTGCTGAACGTCGTCAATGCCAATGCCAACAATATGCGTATCGGCCTCATGTCGTTCAAGCTTCCCGCATCGAGCAAACAGTATCTCCATAACAGTCCTTATTACGTTTCATACAATAAGAAATCTTACTGCCCGACACCGCCGGCTGAACCGGGATGCGTCGATTACTGTATAAATGGAACTCTATCGAGCAAAAATGCCTGCAACACCGCCTGCCAGGCAGGAAATGCAAATTTTGATGCAGATTATACGATGTCGGACGCAAACGGCCAGGACAAAGTTCTCACAAATGTTGTCGGAAACGCGATACGCACCAAGTACTGTCCCCTCATCTATCCCAAGACGAACCGAATAGTAAACCCGACGGATGGCAGCCATTATGTCTACTACAAGCTGCCAGGAACAGATTATGCGGGTTCCAATCAAGGGAATGGCTTCTGCTATGCCACCACATACGTTGCAAATGGCACGACTGACACAGCATCGGACGATTCATATGCGTGCTATCACACAAAGACGGGCACTAATGACGACCTGAACAATTATTCCACCAATTTTTATAACGGCACCTTTGTCCCGACGGACGAGGACGTGGCCCTCGGGTTCCTCGATTTCGGCAAGCGGAACTTCTGGTATTACACTGGAAGAACGTGGTTTGCCAACAGCTCACCCGGCAATGGCTCTCTCCAGGTGGCCTGTAATGACAATAACCCGGGAAACAACATCCAGCTTAATGCCCTGACGGCGAAACTTGCCATGCACGAGAATGACGAGACGGGATACATGAGCTGCGCGAACACGGGCAATCCCAATGCATGTACATATATCGTGGACGCGGGCCTAACGCCTACGGCAGGAACCTTCCGGTCGGCCAGAAACTATTTCAGAGGCGATACGGACTATCTGGACAGCACCGCCTACACAAGCCCGGTGCAGGCGTGGTGTCAGAAGAATTTCATCATCTTTGTGACGGACGGCCTCCCGAGCACGAATGAAAGTGGCACTGGCGATACGGCCACTAATCTGATACCAACGAGCGGAGTCACATCCACTCAAGGCACCGTCCTCTACGAGATTAACCAATTGCGCTCTTTGACTGTGCCGTCCATCACCGGATATACCTTCGACATCAACACCTATGTACTGGGGATGGCCTTGACAGACCAGTCCAAGGCATCGCTTGACCTCATGGCGCAAGTCGGAGGTACGGCAGACGTGAATGGCCATGCCTATTATGCCGACAACCCCACGCAGCTTCAGGCCGCCCTGGCGGCCATACCTATTGACATTATATCGCGGACATATTCGTTTTCCGTTGCCTCCGTTTCCTCCTCGCGTATCACGGATGAGAACTATCTCTACGAGGCTTCGTTCGTGCCGCTGAACGGTGATCCGTTCTGGCGTGGATATCTCAAGCAGTATAACATCAACGCCGACGGAACCCTCGGGTCCGTCAACTGGGAGGCCGGTTCGCTTCTCGCGGGCGTTGACGCGACGACGAGGGCGGCCCACATGTTTACATCGAGCGGCGGCTCTCTGATGCTCTTCAGAAAGAGCGGAACTCCGCATGTTACGCACACGATGGTCAACACAGATACTACAACGAGAGATAACATAGTGGACTATATCCAGGGACAAACGTCTTACAACCCCGAACCCGGCAACTGGAAGCTCGGTGACATCTTCCACTCACAGCCTGTCAACATAGGGACGCCGAATGCCTTCTACGAGGACCTCCGTGATCAGAACTACAATCCCTCGTATAGCTGTAACGGCACCACAATAAGCGCAAACGCCTTCGACCAGTACCGGTGCGAGCATCCCCGCTCAACGGCAAACAGCAACCGCCGCATCGTTGCCGGGGCAAACGACGGTCAGTTGCATGTCTTCAGTACAAGTGATGGTAGCGAGCAGTGGAGCTTCATTCCTCCCAACCTCCTTCCTCAGCTCCAGTACATCACTCACCCTTCGATCC
>DATJBN010000023.1:0-3133 GCA_035515335.1 Syntrophales bacterium
ATCCAGTGTACCCCGTATGATATGGTATCGTACGCCAGGAAGGTCCTTCACCCTGCCGCCCCTCACCAGAACGACGGAGTGTTCCTGAAGATTATGGCCCACGCCCGGTATGTACGACGTCACCTCATACCCGCTGGCAAGACGCACTCTTGCAACCTTTCTTAGCGCAGAATTCGGTTTCTTGGGCGTGGAAGTATATACGCGAACGCAAACTCCCCTCCTCTGCGGCGAACCGGCCAGAGCGGGTGTCGACGTCTTCTTTTGTATTTTCGTCCTTCCCTTGCGCACCAATTGATTAAGCGTGGGCATCATTCCTCCTAAAATTTTCTTTACTTAAGTCGCGTACAAAAGATTTTCACTATCAATTTGCTGCCTCTATGTCAATATCTTTTTCAATTAATTTTTCAGCCGTTTCGTGACTTTCAATCTCCCCGGCGTTATCGTCATCCTGTACTCTAATTCCAAGCTTTCTGTACATCGGAAGACCGGTACCCGCGGGAATCAACCGGCCCATTATCACGTTCTCTTTCAACCCCCTCAGGTAGTCAATCTTTCCCGCAAGGCTGGCTTCCGTGAGCACACGCGTAGTCTCCTGGAAGGACGCGGCGGAAATGAAACTCTGCGTACTCAACGACGCCTTGGTAATGCCCAGCAGCATAGGCTCACCGATCGCGGGCCTTCCTCCCTTGTTTACGACTCGCTCATTTTCTTCCTGGAACCGATGCCTCTCGACTTGTTCATCAGCGATGAAAGATGTATCGCCAGGGTCTTTGACCTTCACCCTGCGCAGCATCTGGCGCACTATTATCTCCATGTGCTTGTCATTGATCTTTACGCCCTGAAGTCTGTATACTTCCTGCACTTCGTCCACCAGGTACCGTGCCAGCGCCTTCTCACCTTTGATTGCGAGAAGGTCATGGGGATTGTGCACACCGTCCATCAACGCCTCGCCGGCCTGAACCCTGTCTCCTTCCTGAACGCTGACATGTTTTCCTTTGGGAATCAGATATTCTTTATCGTCTCCGACATCCGGAGTGATAATCACCTTCCTTTTGCCTTTTGCATCCTTCCCGTAGGAAACTGTACCGTCAATTTCACTGATTACAGCGAACTCCCGCGGCTTTCGAGCCTCAAAAAGCTCCGCCACTCGGGGAAGACCACCTGTAATATCTTTCGTTTTCGTCGTCTCCCTGGGAATCTTGGCGACTATATCCCCGGCCTTCACCTTGTCACCTTCAGAAACGACAATATTCGCACCTACAGGGAGAAGATATCTGGCTACGGCATTCGTGCCTGGAATCTTAGCCGTCTTGCCCTTGTCGTCCTTGATCGACACCCTCGTTCGCAGGTTGGCCGCCTTGTATTCGACTATAACCTTTCGGGAAAGACCGGTAACCTCGTCTACCTGCTCCTGCATGGTCTTCCCCTCTATTATGTCGCCGTATTTTACGGTACCGTCGACTTCGGCAAGGATCGGTATCGAGAACGGATCCCATTCCGCGAGCAGGTCTCCTGTCTTCACGACACTCCCATTCTTCACCTTGAGGTGAGCTCCATAGGGCACCGGGTATTTCCCGCGGCTTCTTGACTGCTCGTCAAGTACATGAACCTCTCCGTTCCTGTTCATGACGACGATATCCTTCCCATGGCCCTTCACGGTGTTGAGATTCACATACTTGACGGTGCCGTCATGCCTTGCTTCCAGCGTGGAATGTTCCTCAAACTTCGCCGTACCACCTATATGAAATGTACGCATTGTAAGCTGTGTCCCGGGCTCACCGATGGACTGGGCAGCGATGATGCCTACAGCCTCGCCTATGTTGACAATATGACCGTGAGCCAGGTCTCGTCCATAGCACATGGCGCAGACGCCCTGCTTTGACTTGCATGTGAGCACGGATCTTATGTTTATTCTCTCAATGCCTGCCCTATCGACCTTCTCTACCAGCGCTTCATCAATCTCCTCATTTGCATGCACAAGGACCTCGCCTGTGAACGGATCCTTTACTTCTTCAAGGGCGACCCTCCCGAGAACCCTTTCGCCGGCCGTCTCGATAATCTCTCCGCCTTCCATCAAGGCGGAGACAAATATCCCGTCAAGTGTGCCGCAATCATTTTCGCTGATGATGCAGTCCTGGGCTACATCCACGAGCCGCCGCGTCAGATAACCGGAATTGGCGGTCTTCAGAGCCGTGTCGGCAAGACCCTTCCTCGCACCATGTGTTGATATAAAATACTGGAGAACCGTCAGACCCTCTCGGAAGTTTGCAGTGATCGGGGTCTCAATTATCTCGCCTGACGGCTTGGCCATGAGCCCCCTCATTCCTGCAAGCTGCCTTATCTGAACGGCACTCCCTCTTGCTCCAGAATCCGCCATCATATAGATCGGGTTTAGGCTCTCCCCCTGTTTCTTCCCGTCGCTTGCCTGCGCATCTTGGGCGCCTATGCCGCTTAACATCTCCGCAGCAATCCTCTCCGTTGCCTGCGCCCAGATGTCGATGACCTTGTTGTAGCGCTCTCCGTCGGTAATGAGGCCGTCCATATACTGGGTCTGTACCTTCAGCACTTCCTTATCAGCCGAGGCAACTATATCTTTCTTGCCCTCCGGAATGACCATATTATGGATGGCAATCGACGATCCAGAGATTGTTGCATATTTGAACCCCAGGTCCTTCAGCTGGTCTGCAAGCAGAACTGCCGTTTTCGCACCGCATAAGCGGTAGCAGTTGTCTATCAGGTTTGCCAGTTCCTTCTTGCTCATGACTTTGTTGATCACGTCGAAGGGAATCTCCTTGGGAATAATCTCTGACAGAATGACCCTGCCCGCTGTGGTATCCTTCACTTCACCGTCTATGCGAACTTTCACCTTGGCATGGAGGCGGATGGCATCCGCATCAAGTGCCCTGCGGACTTCTTCCGGGTCTGAAAAGGTCATCCCTTCTCCTTTTACATTGGACCGGACCCG
The DNA here is from genome assembly GCA_035515335.1 of Syntrophales bacterium. Taxonomy (GTDB): domain Bacteria; phylum Desulfobacterota; class Syntrophia; order Syntrophales; family UBA2185; genus Fen-1135. Next base: position 2,966 of record DATJBN010000023.1, read on the forward strand.
CGTCAGGTAGTAGATCCCGAGTACGATATCCTGGCTGGGATTAATGATCGGCTTCCCGTTGGCAGGAGAAAGTATGTTATTCGTCGACATCATCAGAACCCTGGCCTCCGCCTGAGCTTCGATCGACAGGGGAACGTGCACTGCCATCTGGTCGCCGTCAAAATCGGC
>DATJBN010000024.1:0-8602 GCA_035515335.1 Syntrophales bacterium
CGCTCTGCGCCCTCGGGCAGACGGTGCCCAATCCGATACTCACGACGCTTCGCTACTTCAGAGATGAATACGAGGAGCATATCATAGACAAGAAATGCCGGGCCGTCGTCTGTTCGGCACTCTTCAAGTCACCGTGCCAGCACACCTGTCCCGCAGGGATGGACGTGCCTCAATACATCGCCCTGGTACGGGCGGAGCGCTTCGCAGACGCCTACAAGATCATGTTGAAGACGAATCCCTTCCCGTCCGTTTGCGGGAGGGTGTGCGATCACAAGTGCCAGGCGAAATGCCGCAGGGGCAATCTCGATGAGCCCCTGGCCATCAAGTTCTTGAAGAGATTCATCACCGATAACGCCCCGCGGCCGAAAACTGCAAAGATCCCCGTCACGAGAAAACAGAAAATTGCGGTGATAGGCGCAGGACCGGCCGGCCTCACGGCGGCGCGAGACCTCGCCCTCAGGGGATACAAGGTAACAGTCTTCGAGGAATTGCCCGAACCGGGCGGAATGCTCCGCTGGGCTATTCCTTCTTACAGGCTCCCGAGAAATGTACTGGCCGACGAGATCAACGATAACATCAAGTCTCTCGGCGTGGAGATAAAGTGCAACACACGCGTGGGCAAGGACGTCTCGTTTGATCAGATGAACAAGGACTTCGATTTCATCTTCCTTGCAACAGGCGCCCACAAGAGCCAGCCTCTGGGCGTTCCCGGGGAAGACCTGAAAGGCGTTTACGGCGGGGTAGAATTTTTAAGAGACTTCAGCGCCGACGAAGAAGCGTGGCTAGGCGGCAAGAAGAGACTTGGTTCCAATGTGGCCGTCATAGGCGGAGGCAATTCGGCAATTGATGCGGCCCGGGTCGCTCTCCGTCTCGGTGCCAACGTAACGATCCTGTACAGGCGCGAGAAAAAGGATATGCCTGCCGCAGAAGAAGAGATCCTGGCCGCGGAAGATGAAGGAATCAAGATCCAATTCCTCGTCGTCCCGCTTAAGATTTCCGGCAAGGACGGCGAGGTTAGTTCGATTACCTGCAACAGAACGGAACTCACCCAATTCGACAAGAGCGGCCGAAGGAAGCCGGTTGCGATTGCAGGTTCGGAGTTCACTCTCAATGTGGATGCGGTGATCGCAGCAATCGGTCAGGTACCGGATATGACCTTTGTCCCCAAGGACAGCGGCGTGGTCGTAAACAAGTGGTCGACCTTCGAGCTCACAGAGGGCAGCAAATCCCAGACAGCGAATCCGAAATTTTTCACAGGCGGAGACGCCCTTACAGGACCCGACACGGTGATCGGCGCCATTGCCGCAGGACATCAGGCGGCGCGGGATATGGACGCATACATCAGAAAGATCAACAACGAGCCAGCCTATGTCGAACCTCCCGATGAGTTTATCGACGTCCCGCTCGTCATCGATGAAGAAACGGACGAGGTCCCGCAGGCGCTGATGCCTGAATTGCCTCTGGCAAACAGGAAAAACAATCTCAAAGAGGTGGAACTCGGTTACGAGAGGAAGATCGCCGTTCTTGAGGCGTGCCGCTGTCTTCGCTGTGATGCGGAGGTAGTCTGAGTTCGATAAAAAGCTCACCTGTCTCAGTCCGGTTTGAATTAAAAAGAGAAACGGAATTAACGACCAAAAGAAAGCCCATAAAGTAGGAGCAAATCTAAGAATGAGTGAAATAACCCTTACCATTGACGGGAATCTGGTTAAAGCGGAACGAGGAGACACGGTTCTTAAGGCTGCGCGCAGGGCCGGCATCGAGATCCCCACTCTCTGCGATCACCCTGCACTTGAACCCTATGGGGCTTGCCGTCTCTGTATAGTCGAGATTGAAGGTCTCCGGGGATATCCCCCCTCATGCACGACTCCCGCAACCGACGGCATGGTGGTGAAGACAGCTTCCCCGGTCATCATGGGTCTCCGCAAGGACGTGATCAAACTCTTGCTTAGCGGACACACCAGTCCATGCCTTGTCTGCCTCCATCGGGAGGACTGCGAGAAATATCGCCCCCGCCCGTTCAAGAGCGGGAAGGCGACCCGCTGCGTCTTCTGCAGCAACAGGGACCAATGCGAGCTTCAGACGCTCGCCAAGGAATATAAGGTCGATGATCTCGAAGTGCCGATCATTTACAAACATTTGCCCCAGGAACATATGGATCCCTTCATGGACAGGGACTACAATCTCTGCGTGCTGTGTGGACGATGCGCGCGGATCTGTGAAAAGATACACACAACCGGTACCATCGCCTTCGCGGCACGGGGCAAGGAAGCCCGCATTTCGACGGCCTTCGACCGCCCGCACAGCGAGACGGAGTGCCGTTTCTGCGGCGCGTGTGTCGACATCTGCCCGACTGGTGCCATGAGCGACCGCTATGCCAAGTGGTACGGCCCGCCGGACAGCACCATCGATTCCACATGCATTCTCTGCCCTGTTGGATGCTCTATTCGTCTTAAGATCAAGGACGGAAAGGCCGTGAGTTCAGGGATGACCGCCCTTACCAAGGAGGCTCGCATCTGCGCAGTCGGCCGCTTTGTACTTCCGCAGCTCCTCGACAGCCACTACAGGCTTCGGTCGCATCAGGTCCGTGTGGCAGATGGCCTTATCAATTCAGATTATGAAACCGCACTCGACATGGCTGCAAAGAGCCTCAAGGCATACTCCGGCAGCCAGTTTGCGATGCTCGCCCCAGTTTCGGCGACGCGCGAGGAATTGTATGTACTCCGGAAATTCGCAAAAGACGTTATGAAATCGGATAATTTGGCCGTGGAGCCCGCGAGCCTCCCGGCTTCTGTAACTGACGGGACGGTAAAGGCCCTTTATTCGCTAGGCGATTACCTCGTAGACACGCGACCTAAAGGCCTTGAGGTGCTCATCGTTTCCGACATGTTCCCATCGAGGACAGAGAAATCAGGAGATGTGATTTTTGCGTCAGCGGGTCTTGTGGAAACGGAAGGCACCTTCCTCGCCGCCTCCGGTCAGATAAAGACAATGGCCGCGGCGGCGGCGCCTTTCAAATTCTTCCTTCCCGACTGGAAGATTGTCTGCGATCTCGCAACGAAGATGGGGGCTGCCGGATTTGACTTCGCGACGGTCGCTGACATCGGAAAAGAAATGGCAAAACTGAAAGTCAAGGAGAAGGCGCCCAAGGCCCCGGAGCCCTCGCCTATCGATGAGGTAAAGGCGATCCCTCGCAACTACAGGGGGCATGCGATGACCGACATCGTTTCGGCGATGAGGATGTTCTTTGCGGTAGAAGAAAAGAAGCCCGCTCCGGCTCCTGCTGAGGAAGGGAAACGCTTCCAGATCCTCGAAAAGAAGGAGATCGTGCCTAACACTCATATGGTCACGGTGCATGCCCCGGTGATTGCCGCGAAATGTGAACCCGGTCAGTTTGTGATTGCCATGGTTGAGGAGACCTCGGAACGCATCCCGTACACGATCTCGGATTTCGATCGTGGAAAAGGAACGATAACGATGGTGACGCTCGAGATGGGCCGTTCAAGCAGGGAACTGGCAACGACCCGTGCAGGCGACCATCTCGCCCATTTTGCCGGCCCCCTCGGACGACCGGTCGAAGTAAAGAAGTACGGAACCGTGGTACTGGGCGGCGGCTGTTTCGGCGTCGGGGCTATCCTGCCCATCGCGAGGGCGATGAAGGAAGCCGGAAACAGGGTGATATGCATCGAGGAGGCATCAAGCCACTATCTGCTCCACTGGCAGGATAAGCTTTCCGCTGCGTCGGATGAACTTGTCATCGTTACAAAAGATGGCTCGGCAGGCATGAAAGGCGGGGTGCAGGAGGCCATCACCATGCTCGCCGGGCGTGGAGAAAAGATAGACCAGGCATTCATCATCGGCTGCACATTCATGATGATGCTCGCCTGCGACGTGACGAGGAAGCTCGGCATACCGACCATGACCGCCATGAACCCTCTGATGGTAGACGGGACAGGCATGTGTGGTTGCTGTCGCGTGAGCGTGGGAGGGGCCACGAAGTTCTCCTGTGTGGATGGACCATTCCTCGATGGCCTGCAAATCGACTGGATTGAATTAATGCAGAGACAGGCGGCCTTCAGGCTGGAAGAGGTTCAAGCGATACCGCAAGAACCGCGTCCCGCGCATGACCACGGAGACCATGCCTGCAGGACGGCATGACGGCATCGTCCTGTGCTCTTGGACCCGTTACCATTTGATTAACCTGAGGTTGGAAAAAAATATGGAACAAAAAGAGAAAGAAAAAAAGCCGAAAGTCCCCAGGCAGAAGATGCCCGAACAGGATCCGAGGCGGCGCAGGAACAATTTCGAAGAAGTACCTTACGGTTACACCGAGGAACTGGCCCTGGCGGAAGCCGGTCGCTGCCTGAAGTGCAAGAAGCCCATGTGTATAACCGGCTGTCCTGTGAATATACGGATCCCGGATTTTATCAAGCTCATCGAAGAGGGCAAGTTCATTGAAGCGGCCTGGAAACTGAAGGAGCAGAATACTCTTCCCGCAGTAACGGGCCGCGTGTGCCCCCAGGAGACGCAGTGTGAAATACTGTGCATCCTGGGCAAGAAGGGCGAACCAGTGGCGATCGGCAGGCTGGAGAGGTTCGCCGCTGACTTCGAGCGGAGCTCGAAGTCTACCAAGCTCCCCGACCTTCCCCCTCCGACCGGAAAGAAGGTGGCGATCATCGGCGCGGGACCAGCAGGGCTCACGGTCGCGGGAGATCTCGTGAAACTCGGACACAAGATCACGATCTTCGAAGCCCTCCAGGAAACCGGCGGCGTTCTCGTTTACGGCATCCCCGAATTTCGTCTTCCCAAAGAGATTGTAAAATATGAAGTGGATTATCTAAGAAAGCTCGGTGTGGAGATATTCACTGACTATGTAGTGGGCAAGGCCCGTACGGTTGATGAGCTCTTCAAGGACGGCTATGACGCGATATTCATCGGCACGGGAGCCGGTCTCCCCATGTTCATGGGCATACCGGGTGAGAATCTCGTGGGCGTGTACTCGGCAAACGAATATCTTACAAGGTCGAATCTCATGAAGGCCTTCAGATTCCCTGAATACGGAACTGCGCCCATAAGGAGCAAGCGCGTGGTGACAGTGGGCGGCGGCAACGTGGCCATGGACTCGGCACGTACCGCTCTAAGACTCGGTGCGGAATCGATCATCGTCTACAGGCGCAGCCGCACTGAAATGCCCGCCCGGGCTGAGGAAATACACCACGCCGAGGAAGAAGGCGTAAAGATCATGATCCTTACGAACCCCGTGCGCGTCATAGGCAACGAACAGGGAAAAGTAAAGGCCATCGAATGCATCAAGATGGAGCTCGGCGAACCGGACGCTTCGGGCAGAAGAAGCCCGATCCCTATAAAGGGAAGCGAGTTCATTCTCGAATGCGACACTGTGGTTCCCGCGCTGGGCAACAGGCCCAACCCTCTCATTCCCATGACGACCCCGGGTCTGAAGACAACACGCTGGGGAACACTCGAAGCGGATCCCGATACAATGGAGACATCCATGAAGGGCGTGTTTGCCGGTGGCGACATAGTTACAGGAGCGGCGACGGTCATCTCGGCCATGGGGGCCGGGAAGAAGGCCGCTGCCAGTATCCATGAATACCTGACGACAGGCAAAGTCTCGAAGCCTGTGAAAGAGGAAAAAGAGGAGAAGAAGGAAGACAAGAAATAAAGCTTATTGGTGCAGCAAGACCCGCCGCAGGATTTATCTTGCGGCGGGTTTTTCATTTGGCCTCCGCCTCTTCGCAACCTTCCGCCTTTTTCTTGACAGACAAGGTTCGATCTCTTATAGTTTTTCTCCATTAGTCTTAGGTCATAGATAATATTTGTTTTTGTAAAAATTTTTTCCGGACTCAGGCGCAAAGGTGCAGGCGAGATGACGAAACCAAGAATAGCATTTCTGGGAACCCCGGAATTCGCGGTCCCGTCCCTCGAAATTCTTGTCAGTAACGGCTGGCCGATTGTAACCGTCGTGACGCAGCCGGATAGACCAAAGGGCAGAGGAAGGATACCGGCCCCGCCGCCTGCGAAGATCATCGCGGAAAGATACGGCCTCACGGTCATTCAACCGGAACGCGTAAGGAATCCGGAATTCATAGAATACTTCCGCAATCTCTCTCCCGATATGGCAGTTGTCGCGGCCTTTGGCCAGATACTGCCGGCAGAGATTCTCGAGATACCTAAGATGGGCTGTGCAAACGTACATCCTTCTCTGCTCCCCATGTACAGGGGCGCCGCACCGATCAACTGGGCGATCATACGTGGCGAGACGAAGACTGGTGTAACGATCATGCTGATGGATGAGGGCCTCGATACTGGCGACGTGTTGAGCCAGGAGGAAACGCCGATTTATCCAGAGGAAACTTTCGGAGAGCTGCACGACAGACTGGCCGACATCGGAGCGCGTGTTCTCATGAAGACGGTAGAGATGATGACCGCGAGCAATATAACGCGTAAATCCCAGGATCCGTCGCGTGCCTCATACGCACCGCGCCTGAAGAAAGAAGACGGCCTGATCCGCTGGAACGCAGATGTTCGGGAGATCGTCAATCTCATAAGAGGACTCTCGCCCACACCGTGCGCCCACACCTTCTTCCAGGGCAAGATGCTGAAGATATTCTCCGCAGCGGGAGAGCAGGCTCCTGTTGAGGAATCCCCGGGCACCGTGCGAGCCAGGACGGAAAAGGGGCTCGCCGTCGCCGCCGAGAACGGATATATCTACCTCCGCGAGGTTCAGCTGGAAAACAAGAAGCGAATGTCCATTACCGATTTTCTCAGAGGGTCCCGGATCGCGCCGGGGGACACCCTGTGCTCCTGAATGACGATGACAAGAACACCCCGCCGCATTGCGGTCGAAATCCTGAATCGTGTGGAAGACGAAGGTGCGTTCGCGGAACCGCTTCTCGACACATACCTCTCGCGCAGCCCGAAGACAAAGGCACAGGACAAAGGGCTGTTAACGCAGATCATCTACGGCACCATACGGACGAGGGGGCGACTCGATTGGATTATCGAAACCCTTTACCAGGGAGAATTCGCCTCCATGGATACCGGCATAAAGAATATCCTCAGGGCGGGCATATTCCAGTTGCTCTTCATGGACCGGATACCCGGCTTTGCGGCTGTCGACGAGGCCGTAAAGACGGCAAAGAAACTGCATCCAGCGGCCGCGCGGCTTGTGAATGCCGTCCTGCGAAATTTTATCCGAAGGAAGGATGCAATCCCATATCCCGATAAAGAAGAAGACCCGGCCCTGTATATCTCGATTTACCATTCGCACCCCCTGTGGCTTGTTACGAAGTGGATTGAAATGTTCGGCGTCGAGGAAACTGAGGCGTTCTGCAAGGCAAATAATCAGATACCGCCGCTTGCGGTACGTGTGAACATGCTGAAGACGACGCGTAACCGGATTGAGGAGGAATTTGTGCAGTCCGGGTTCGAAGTGAGCAAGACCGAGTTTTCTCCCGATGGCCTTATCGTATCGAACCCACCTATGCCGGTCAGGTACACCGACCTTTACAATACGGGAATGATCCAGATCCAGGATGAGGGCTCCCAGCTGATCGGCCACCTCGTTTCTCCGAGACGGGGAGAAGACATCCTCGATGTCTGCGCCGGCGTTGGCGGAAAGACAACGCATATGGCGGCGCTCATGGAAAATCAGGGCCGCATCCTTGCACTTGACATCAGCGACAGGAAGCTGGATGCCTTGAAGAATAACGCGGCGCGGATGGGCGCTGCCATAGTAGAAACAAAATGCGGAGATGCGAGAGAGGCGCTCAAGAAGAACCTCCCGAAGAAATTCGACAGGATACTCGTTGACGCCCCTTGTTCAGGTCTCGGAACATTGAGACGCAATCCGGAAATAAAATGGCGCATAACGCCTCGCGAGGTGGATGAATGTTCCTCCCTGCAGAAAGCAATTCTTGAAAACATGGCCGCTTATCTGAATAAAGGCGGCATTCTCGTATACAGCACCTGCACCGTTACGACTCAAGAAAACGACGAGGTGGTTCGCGATTTTATCAATCGCCATCCCGATTTCATTTGTGTTCATCCGCCGGATGCGATAGATTCCCGAGTGGTCGATGACCTCGGGTATTTCAGGAGCTATCCTCATCGGCACGGAACGGACGCCTTCTTCGGGGCGGTTCTTGCTATAGGTACTGAGAGGAGAAAGATATGAGGGTGAGACTTTCGTGGAAGCCGAAGATGAAACGATTTTTCATACTGGTTGCCGTACTGGCTGTTTCGGGATGTGCGTCATCACGCGGTCCAGTTCTCTATCCCAACGCACACTACAAGATGGTCGGTGAAGATCAGGCTCGGAAGGATATCGCAGACTGCGACCGCCTAGCAGCCGAATATGTTAAGTCGGAAGCCGGCAAGACCGTGGCGAAAAACACGGCTGGCGGCGCCGCTGCGGGAACCGTCGTAGGCGGCGCTGCGGGAGCGGTCACAGGGCATCTGGGAACGGGTGCGGGAGTGGGTGCTGCGGCAGGGGCTGCAGCGGGCCTGATTAGAGGAACATCGAAGGCGTCGGAACCGAGTCCGATCTACAAGAAGTATGTGGAGAAATGCCTCCGGGACCGTG
>DATJBN010000025.1:0-4298 GCA_035515335.1 Syntrophales bacterium
ACATCCGCGCATTTGCCGCACCCGTTACACGCGTCATCTTTGACGGAATAAACAGGCGGATATACGTGATCGCCGAGCGGTGCGATCGCAGACTCGGAACAAAGGCCTGCACACTTCCCGCAGAATATGCACAGGTCGCCGTCTATGACCGGAGGCTTTCGTACGATTATCGCCTGAAGAGAGCCATCGCTCTGTCTTATATCTCGCACCTCGGCATTTGTGTGAACCGTAAGCAGAGGGTTGTCTTTCACTTTCTTGATGTCCGTCCACAGCGGGCAAAAGGCGCAGTGATCCGTAGGATAGAGTTTGTCGAGCTTCGCAACCTGCCCCCCGAGGACAGGCCCTCTTTCGACAAGATGGACTGCACGTCCGCAGCCGGCAAGGTCAAGAGCCGCGCCGATTCCGGCGACGCCGCCGCCGACAACCAGTATGGGATTTGCGACTCCGCTCTTCATCTATTCATCTTCCTCTTCCTTGATGATCCCGTAGTTCTTGCCAAGTTTCTTGATCCTCTCGAGAAACCAGTCCTTAAAATCCTCGTCCCCATGCTTCTTCCCCGATTCGTCGGGAAGTCGCAGAGATAGCTTGTCTTTGGGCGGCAGGAACCTCTTCACCTTCTCGTAATAAACGACGATGGACTTGGGATTTGTGGGACATTTCCTCTCGCAGGCCCCGCAGCCGGTACACGGGTCTTCGAGGACTACCGGGTAGATCTTCTTTTCCATCTTTATTGCGTCGTAACGGCAGGCGTTAAAGCAGATATCGCACTTGCTCTGGCCCGACCAAGTCAGGCACGTGCTGCGGTTGATGACAGCGTTTCCGATGTCTATGTCGTCTCTTGAAATTTTCTTTATGGCCCCCGTCGGACACGTCCTGATGCAGTTCATGCAGAAGATGCACTTCTTCCAGTCGAGTACCGGCGTCCCTATATTCGGAATGCCGCCGGAAATGCCCGCGGGATGAAGGGCGTCGGCAGGACACACGTCTATACACTGGTAACACCTTGTGCAGTACTTGAGGAATTCCGGCTCGACGAGCGCACCGGGGGGGCGGGGTAATTCTTTGGCACCACTGACTTTAAAAGACGTAAAGATAAGGGTGGAAACCGCGCCGCTGATCAGTATATGAAGCGCATCCCTTCTGGAAAAATTCATGAGAAACGAATACCTTTATGACGCCTCAAAAATGATATTTTGTTGAAACACAGGCTGTGCCGTATTTTCATTTCTGTCATTTCGAGCGAAGCGAGAAATCCAAGATCCTCGCTTCGCCGGGACAAAGATTCCTCACATGCCCCTTCGCATTGCTCAGGGCGCCGGTTCACCGGAATGACATTCTGAAGGCAGACCTAAAGGTCTGCACTACGTTTCATTAGAAAACTGTCTAAATTTCTACATCACACGAACAGAAAAAGCAAGGGCGGGTGAAACTCCACCCGCCCCTGTTTAATTCAATTCTCAACCTACAAATTGTACTCCTTGCGGGCTCGAACGACATCGTCAATCGCATATTCAAGCCCGTAGGCCTTCAAGGTAGCCTCTGTCGGGATACCCTTCGCATCCCAGCCCAGGAAGCTGTAGAACTCATCCTGCATCTTCTTGGTATCTTCCTCTGTGAAGATATTTCCCTTCTTCGGGCCTGCAGGAAGTTTTTCCGTCCTCATGCGTATGGGCAGCAGGTCGTCCTTACGGCTCATTCCTTCTCTCACGTTGAAGACGCGTTCCATGGTGAGGATCCTCTTTCCCGTCGTCCAGTAGTCGTTTTCCGTCATGTTCCATCCCATGAGTGGATTCAACATGCCGATTGTGATCTTTGCATTTTCGCCTCCCCAGATTAGTGCGCTCGCAAACGAGCAGGTACAGAGGGAATTGATCATGGCAAAGATAACGAGCGCCCGCGTGGAGGCGCCTTCATGGTGATCGCCGCCACAGGAACCCAATGTGTAACTGTAGGCCCTCGCCTTATCACCGCGCGGGTCATGGGCCGCCAGTTCCTTACCCTTCACGTGAATGGCGTACGCCTCAGACCCTTTGCCGATCTCTGCCGCCATCTTCTTAACACCTTTGGAGAGAAGCTTGCCTGTCTTGCCTTCCTTGTAGACTAGCTTCCTGATAAGCTCCATGTAGGTATCCCCATCGCCCCACTTGGGTTTCAGACCGTCAAGGTCGGAAGGTTTGAGGATTCCTCTTTCAACGAGTTCAGTTGTGAATCCAAGGACTCCGCCCGTTGAGATGTTGTCAATGCCATACGCATCGCAGGCCTCAATCAGAGCAATCATAGAATTGAAGTCTGTCATCCCGAGATTGCTTCCCAGGAGTCCGCCGGACTCGTATTCCGGACCTTCGGCGATCATCCCTCTATATTTACCATCACGGATCACGCCGAGTTTCAGGCAGTGGATCGGGCAGTGGTTGCAGGCCACGTGCCTCTTCCAGAATGTTCGGTTCGCCTGTTCGGCGCCTATTTTTACAACATCAGGATACCAGGTCGTCTGATAGTTCTTCGTAATAAGGGAGCCGGTGAAGAAATTATTCTGTTCCATGAGACCCGCTGTTCCCCATCTCTTGATGCCTTGCCAGGCATCTCTGTCTATAGCAACCTGCTTGGCATACGTCGCCATATCCATGAATTTTGCGTTGTCAACAACGGGCACTGCCTTGCTACCTCTAACAGCGAGTCCCTTCAGCTTCTTGGTGCCCATCAGCATACCCGTTCCGCTTCTAGCTGCGGCTCGGAAGCGTTCCACGATCACGCACGCAAAAGGGACACCGTTCTCACCAGCCGGACCGATAACGGCCGTCCGCGCATACGGATCTTTCATCTCCTTGATGATTGCCTCATGCGTTTCGTCAGTGGTCTTGCCCCATATCTTTGTGGCATCCTTAAACTCCACCTTGTCGTCAATGATCGAAAGCCAGACAGGCTTCTTCGATCTTCCAGTAATGTAGATCCCGTCCCAGCCTGCCCACTTGATCTCGTTTCCGAAATGCGCGCCTGCCTCCGCGTGGGAGATAAAGCCCGTGTAGGGGCTCATATTGGCAAAGCTCGTTCGCGTAGAAACGCAGTAGGTCCCATTGAGAGGACCCGGGCCGACGTATATGAAAGCATCCTCGGCCAGAGGATTCTTATGTGCCTTGTATTCCGTCGTCATGAAATATGCGCCCAGCCCGTTTCCGCCGATTGCCTTCTGGTATATTTCATCCGAGACTTCGCGGGCCTTATATGTTTGTTTGCTTAAATCTATTTCAAGAACTTTCCCGAAACATCCGCCTCTTGGTGCTGTCATGGTCATCACCCCCTCACCTTTTTAATTTTTGCAGTTCTACCGGGTGTAACTCTTTTTCCTTCGGTATTGGGATAGAATGTGACATCAAGTAAATCCTTGCCCGCCTGATCGGGCGTGATAGTCCTGAAGGCCAGATTTACACCGAAGCCGAGTTTTCCCGCAGTAAGGCAGGGCCCCTGAGGAGTGCCGGATTGCGAAGCACAGGCTTTCACGCAAGCGGGGTCACCACCGCACATATCGCACATCAGCGGCTTACCCGTGTCAGGATTCGCCCGTACATAATTCGCCGGGCAGGCCTCCTGACATTTGAGACATCTTCTGCCCAGACAGGTCTTCTCATTTAGAATTATCCCATTATGATTGGGGTCCGCCTGGATTGATTTGGGGGTGGTAGGACAGGCAGCAATGCACGGCGCATCGTTACAGTGCCAGCACAGGACAGGAACATCGATCGAGTCCTTGTACTTCATGACGTGAATCCTTGCCACTGAGGGCCTAACAACACCTGTATGGAAAACGGAACATGCATATTCACAGGCCCTGCAACCTGTGCAGTTCTCCCTCTCGGCAAACAAATACTTCATCAGGTCTTTCTTCGGCGCAGGCGCTGCGGTTTGCGCCTGGGCGGACTTCGAAGCCAGACCTCCAACCGTGGCTAAGGCAACCGCGCTGCCTGCTGCCATTGCTGTTCCTCTCAAAAAACCGCGACGTGTAGTTTCCTTCGGGAACAGATCGGTCAACTTCTTTTCCTTATCGTCCATAATTTACCTCCATTTTCTCATTTATACTAAAATGAACTCTGGTATCACCTACTCAACTGACAGGGCCTCTTCGATAATTTACTGTCAGTCATTTCATCTTGCTTGTGTAAACGTAATCATTTCCCTTCTGGGCCACGTGGCATTTGATGCACTCGTCGACCTTTCCTTCGGATTCAATCCTTCCGTCAGGCCTGTACTGCGCCCAGAACCAGTCTCCACCCTGCGCATTGTATCCCTTGACCTTGTACATC
>DATJBN010000026.1:0-3766 GCA_035515335.1 Syntrophales bacterium
CCTCCAATCTCGGGGAGGTTGTGGTTGGTCCGGATTATCCTCGCGGAAAGGAAGGAACCGGCAAGAGGTAAGTGGACCCGAGCGGGATGAATTATAGACTTGATATGAAGGGCAAATGAATTACTTTCATTACAAAGATAAGGAGCTATGGTGCGAAGAAGTTTCTGTCGCAGACATTGCCAAGGCTGTGGGGACGCCCTTTTACCTCTATAGTCAGAGGACATTGAAGCACCATTTCCGGGTTTTCGATGCGGCGTTTTCCGGCGTTCCGCACATTACGTGCTTTGCCGTTAAGTCGAATTCGAATATTGCCATACTGAGGATTTTCATCACTGAGGGAGGCGGTCTAGACATAGTCTCCGGAGGGGAGCTGTATCGTGCCCTTCAGGCAGGGGTTGACACCCGTAAGGTTGTTTATTCCGGAGTAGGGAAAAGAATCGATGAAATCGAATATGCGCTAAATGCGGATATTCTGATGTTTAACGCGGAATCCTCCCAGGAGCTCGAGGTAATCAATGCCTGTGCCCAAAGACTGGGGAGGAAGGCTGGCATAGCATTAAGGGTCAACCCAGATGTGGATCCCGAGACGCATCCCCACATATCGACGGGGCTCAAGAGCAATAAATTTGGGATCGATATCAAGAAGTCTCTTGAAGAGTACCGCCAGGCGCGGATGCTGAAACATTTGGATGTTAAAGGCGTTAGCTGCCATATCGGATCTCAGGTAACAAAGATATCCCCCTTCCTCGATGCCCTGAATCGTGTCAAGAAGCTTGTCCGGCAGCTCAGGGAAGACGGCCTTGATATCCAGTATCTCGATCTGGGGGGAGGCCTTGGTATTACCTACGATAAGGAGGATGTCCCTCATCCCTCTGAATATGCCGAGGCTATTATTGATGCTTCAAAAGACATAAATTGTACTTTCATTTTTGAGCCGGGGAGGGTAATTGTGGGCAACGCGGGAATTCTCGTGACGGAGGTGCTCTATACGAAAAGCAATGACGGGAAAAACTTTATCGTTATTGATGCGGGGATGAACGACTTAGTCCGTCCCAGCCTGTATAATTCTTACCACCAGATCCGTCCGGTGGTTGAAAGAGAGAGAGAGGAGATAGTCGCTGACGTAGTTGGGCCGATTTGCGAGTCCGGCGACTATCTTGCGAAGGGAAGGAAGATATTCAGATTTGAGAGAGGGGAGTTGCTGGCGGTTATGAGCGCAGGCGCATACGGCTTCACAATGTCATCCAACTATAATTCAAGAGGTCGGATACCGGAAATCCTTGTCAGAGACGACCGTTCTTTTGTAATCAGGAAAAGAGAGGTCTACGAGGATTTAATCAAGGGAGAGGAGATACCAGAATTTTTAAGATAAGGAGCGATTATGTTTAGTGGAGCAATTGTGGCAATCGTCACACCTTTCAATAAGGGAAAAGTGGATGAACGGTCCCTGAGGGAACTCATTGAATTTCAGATCAAGAATGGAACCGACGGCATTGTTCCCTGCGGAACCACAGGTGAATCCTCAACCCTGTCTCATGAGGAACATGACAGGGTGATTGAAATAACAATAGACGCCGTAAAGAAGAGGGTCCCCGTGATCGCGGGCACTGGTTCGAACAGTACGGATGAAGCCCTGCGTCTGACAAAGCATGCCCATGAAGCGGGTGCTGATGGGGCGTTGATGGTCTGCCCGTATTATAACAGACCGACGCAGGAGGGCCTTTATCAGCATTTCAAGATTATCGCGGAAAGTGTTCCCGTTCCGATTGTCCCGTATAATATTCCCAGCAGGACAGGCGTTAATCTGATGCCGGAGACTGTTGCAAGACTTGCAAAAATAAGCAACATCGTGGGAATCAAAGAGGCGTCCGGCTCGCTGAAGCAGATGCAGGATGTAATCAATCTCTGCGGAGAAAAATTTGACGTCCTTTCCGGCGATGATTTTTTTACCTTTCCTTTGTTGTCAATTGGCGGCAGAGGCGTCATTTCTGTTGTTTCCAATATAGTGCCTGCCGACATGGCGGCCATGATAGATGCCTTTGTGGCGGGTGACACCAAGAAGGCGAAGGCGCTGCATCACACACTAGTTCCATTGATAGATGCCCTTTTTATAGAAACCAACCCGGTACCGGTAAAGGCGGCGCTTTCTATGATGGGTAAGATCTCCTACGACGTGCGTCTTCCCATGTACAAGATGTCGGACAGCAACTATGAGAAGCTGAAGGCTGTGATGAAGGATTACGGGCTAATCTCGTGATGATATCTAGTGTGGGTTTTAGAAGCTCTCAAAAAGGGTCTTAGTAGCACAGAGGAGATTACGTATGATCAAAGCCATTGTTACCGGCGCTGGCGGCAGAATGGGAGGCAGGATTATAAGCCTTCTTTCCCAAGACCATGGGATGAAATTGGCGGGCGCCGTGGAGCAGAAGGGGCATGCACTTATCGGCCAGGACATTGGTGAGAAACTGGGCCTCGGTAAAACAGGCGTTTTTGTTAATGACCAACTCGCAGCATGCATCGAAAAGGGTGACGTGGTCATTGATTTCACCCATCATGAGGTATCGGTGGGACACCTCGAGGTTGCTCGCGAAAAGGGCCGCGCGATAGTTATAGGCTCTACGGGTTTTACCGCTGATGAAATGGGAAAAGTCAGGACGATTGCCGCCGGAACCCGCTGCGTCCTTTCACCCAATATGAGCATTGGCGTAAATGTGATGTTCAAGGTTCTTGATTATGTCGCCGGTATACTCGGCCAAGATTACGATGTGGAGATAGTTGAGGCCCATCACAATCTGAAAAAGGATGCTCCCAGTGGGACGGCGATGAAAATGGCGCAGATCATATCGGAAAAACTGGGACGTGACCTGGAGAAGGTGGGCGTATTCACCAGGAAAGGCATGGTTGGTGAAAGGACCAAATCCGAGATCGGTATTCAAACATTGAGGGCCGGGGATATTGTGGGAGAGCACATGGTGATGTTCGGCGGTGTCGGTGAGAGGCTGGAATTTATTCACAGAGCCCACAGCCGGGACAATTTTGCAAGAGGCGCGATACTGGCGGCGAAGTGGATCGTAAATCAGAAAAATGGCCTGTATGATATGCAGGATGTTCTGGGGCTGAGGGGGAACTGACTTTACATGCAAGCGCAAGCGCCTGACGATAATCGCGGAGTTATTTCCTTTGTTGGCGTAGGCTCCAATTTGGATGATCCTGCTGCCCGGTGTATGGAAGCCGTTTGCCGCCTTTGTCAAGTTAGCGGCATCAAAATTCTGAGGCAGTCATCTCTATACTGGACAGAACCTGTCGGTCTTGAACACCAGGGCTGGTTTATCAATTCCGTATTAGAGATAAGAACCGTATTGAATCCCTATGAACTTCTGAGGGCCCTGCAAACCATAGAAGGCACAATGGGACGGGTAAGGAGAGAGAAGTGGGGGCCGCGGATCATTGACCTCGATATCCTTCTTTATGGCCAGGAGGTCATAAAGGAAGATGACCTGGCACTTCCACATCCTGATCTTCATAAAAGACGATTTGTTCTTGAACCTCTATGCGAGATAGCGTCGTATGTGATTCACCCGGTATTCGGAGTTTCCATACGCGGACTAATGGAGAGACTTGATGATGAAAGCAGGGTTTATCTGTATCGGGCAAGTAAAGAGCCATGCTTAGCCTGATCCGTTTAGCAATTCTCGGTTTTATCATTTACCTTGTTTATAAGCTTGCTAGGTGGATAATCATGTCGCCTGGCATCAAGGGCCGGGAC
>DATJBN010000027.1:0-8823 GCA_035515335.1 Syntrophales bacterium
GGAGATACTTGATGGCTATCACCACATCATTGAGGTAGCAAAATCCCGAAGCATAATTAGGGCCCGCATGGTGAAAGCCGCCCGTAGGGCTGAAGACGAGATTGACGCCCGGATGTGAGATCAGGAGGTCGGCGCCAATGACGGAGGCCCCGACGGCGAGCAGAGAGTATTCGAGCACTCCGCGGGTCACTGGGTTGTCGCCCGTGCCTATTCCATAGTTGAGAAGCCTCGTGCTCCATACACCCAGGGAAGACATGACGAGGTAGTGATAGTAATGGGCGTCGTGATATGCGAGGACGGAGTTCTCGTCTATGGGCAGAGGCTCCATGATTTCTGTGCCCGTAAGGCCGAGAAGGTTGTAGCGTCTGCACATATCGATGAAAAGACGGGACCTGGCTGTTATGAACGGATGATCTTTCTCGATGGTGAATTCCTCGAACCGGGGTGAAAAGAGGATGACGGACCGCGTGTCGGGAGCAGCATCCTGAACCGCCCTGTAGTCCGGCGATCTTATGATCCCTGTCGAGGGAGTCACAGGCGTCACTATGTCGGACAGGTCTGGGCTTTCGGCAACGCACGCGAGGTCGAGCTCCAACTCGATCTCGTTGCCTTCTCGTCGGGCCTCGCGGAAGCCCACCTTGTAATAGATGCGAAGGGCGCGGGCATTATTGCGGCTTTCAAACACCCAGACCTTCTTATAACCGAGACGCTTGGCCGCGGCAAAGAGCGGGTAGGCAGCGATGCTCCCGATACCACGGTTCTGGACCCGGTTGTGGACGAAGAGGGTGAACTCAACGACGTCCGGATCGGGCATGGGAAAGAGCATTCCGTGGGCGACAACTTGGCCGGCAACCTCGGCCTTGATGTTCAAGGCGCTCCTCAGCGAAATTGCAATCCACTCGCTGCGAGTGCTACGGTCGACGGGAGGCAATCCCTGGATCGCGGCCTTAGGCTCGTATGTATCGTACATCTCGCCGAGCGCCCCGAGATCGGCCTCGGAGCAGGGGCTGACGGTCACGAGTTCTTTCTTCTTATCCAGGGCCGAACAGGGCCACAGGTCGAGTTCTGCGAAGCTCTTCATGATGTCGGGCCATTTTGGCATTTCTCTCTCGCCTTCTGGGAAAGTATAGGAGAATCCGTTCTCGCGTGTCAACACCATTAAGACACCGGCAGACCAGTGTGCACGGTATCGGCAGGACTAAATTTCTTGACTACACGCAATCGAACGTCTATAAGCCCTGAATCCGCAAGCGACACTCGTTTCAATTTGTGTTGTGAATGAAGGCATAATTAAGTACATTATTTTATGATCACTCCAATAAATGAAGGATAGGATGTATTGCATGGCAGAAGAAAAGAACAGCGGAACGGATGAAGGGAAGAGTTTTGCCGAGTTGTTCGAAGAGACAAAGGTGAGAACGGATTTCCTCAAACCCGGACAGAAGATCGAAGCTACGATCGTCAAGATAACGCCGGACTGGATCTTCCTCGATCTGGGGGAGAAGAGCGAGGGCCATCTCGACAGAAAAGAGTTGGCCGATGAAAACGGAAATCTTTCGGTAAAGGAAGGCGATACGATTGAAGCGTACTTTCTGTCGTCGAGGCACAGCGAGAAACTGTTTACGACGAAAATCGGTGCAGGGGATTCCGCCCGAAACTACATAGAGGAGGTCTGGCGAAGCGGGATTCCGATTGAGGGTGTCGTCGAAAAGGAGATCAAGGGTGGGTTCGCGGTGAAACTGGCAGGAGACATGCGCGGCTTCTGCCCTCACTCGCAGATCGACATAAGGCGTAACGCTGAAGCGAAGGAGTATATCGGGCGCCGCCTGGCTTTCAGGATTACCGAGTATGGAGAGCGGGGCCGCAACATAGTTCTTTCCGCAAGAGTGATCCTGGAAGAACAGAAGAAAAAAGAGGAAGAGGCAAGGAAGGCCGAGCTTGCAGAAGGAATGCTCGTCACCGGAACGGTTGTTTCCATCAGGGACTTCGGCGCCTTTCTCGATATCGGCGCCGTGCAGGGCCTTCTCCCGATCTCGGAAATAGGCTGGGACCGCGTGGAGGATATACGTGAGCGCCTGTCCGTTGGCCAGGTTCTTGATGTCTTAATCACCAAGATTGACCTGCAGAATAATCGTATCAGCCTGTCACTCAAGCGGACACTCTCCGATCCGTGGAACGACGCGGATGCGAAGTACCCGGAAGGCACTATCCATAAAGGCAAGGTCGTGCGCCTTACAAAATTCGGCGCCTTCGTCAATCTGGGGCCGGGAATTGACGGCCTTCTTCACATATCCAAACTGGGGAAGGGTAAGAGGATTGTTCATCCGAGCGATGCGGTACAATTAGGCGATGCGATAGAAGTCAAGGTCGACTCCATGGACAAAGAAAAGAAGAAGATATCCCTTTCGCTGTCCGATGACGAGGCACGGGGTGATGTAGCCGGCGACGCGGGGGAAAAGTCGTCCGAGGAGTATCGCAGTTATATCGAGAAGGCGCCGCCTACGCTGGGTTCATTGGGAGACATCATGAAGAAGACGGCGAAGAAGAAAACGGAGAGGAGGGGGAAGAGATGATGGTGCTGGGCATAAGTGCAAGCCCGCGGGGTTCCCGGAGCGAGACATTGAAGCTCGTCAGGGCCGCTCTCAACGGCGCCAAATCCGGGGGCGCCCGTGTGGAGCTGATCGACCTCTGCAAACTCCGGATAGAATACTGCAATGCCTGCGGCGCTTGCTACAAAAAAGGGCGATGCATAAAGAAGGACGACTTTCAGGCTGTCCTCGCAAAAATACTCGCTGCGGATGGCCTTGTGGTGGGCTCGCCGAATTATTTCAAATCGGTGACCGCACAGATGAAGACGATGATAGACCGCATGGCCGATGCGATCCACTGCCAGCTCCTTTCCGGCACGTACACCGTTAATTTGGCGACTTCTGGCGGCCTCGGCCAGCACCGTCAGGTCACGGATTATCTGAATACGATCATGCAGAACTTTGGGTCCTTTATTACCGGAAGCGCAGGCGTGTCCATTAGATCGGGCAGGCAGGCTCTGAAGAATACAGAGACAAAGGCCTTCCGCCTCGGTGAAGCGCTGGTTCACGATATTAAAAGCAAGAAGACCTACAGAAATCAGTTGAAGACGCTTGCGGAGAATAAGAAGTACTTTCAGAATCTGGTGAAGATGTACAAGGACGTCTGGCACCACGAGTACGATTACTGGAACAGGCGGAACTGGAAATGATGGAAAAGAGGTGCCTGCCGCATTTGACGGCAGGCACCAGTGCTGCTATTCACTTCACTTTGCGCTTTCATCGTCCTCCCAGATTCCGAGGACATTTTTCTCCGTGTCTCTGAATACCGCAAAATATCCCCAGCCTTTGATCGGGGTTTTGGGAACGAGGATTTTGCCGCCTGCCTTTTCGATCTTCGCGCTGCATTTCTGCACGGACTCGACGTCGACGTAATTGACCACGGACTTGATCGTCTTGTCCCGTTTCGTGAGCCCTCCATAAAGCGCGTCCTTGCCGCTCGTCGCGATCATCCAGTAATCCCACTTCGGAACCTTATCGAACTCCCATTCGAAAAGTCTCTTGTAGAATTTTCTCGCTCGCGCAGGATCGTCCGCAGGCAGCTCAAAGTATACAATGTCTCCCATGTCGGCTACCTCCTTTGAAAGATTTGGCGTCCACTCTACACGGAGCCTTCAGGCAATACCATCGCTATTATCCTCATTTGACTGCAAAAAAAATCTTATCAAGGATGAGGGAAAGGATGGTGGCGAAATTGCGTCAATGACCTGCATATGCGGCTTACGCAACTTGGCCATGTTTTGATGAGCGGGAAAGGAGATCTACGAAGTAATATATTTTGATTATTGCGTTCTCTATTATTTTATTGATTCTAGTTTCTCCAATGTATCAAAATACTTCTTATAGAGTCTTGTATAGAATACTGGATCTACATGTTTGGAATATGCTGAATGGCCAACTAATCTCAATTCGTCTTCTTTCTTTAATTTATTCTTACTGTATAAAGAAGTGAGAAGCCTTATCTGGTCTTTATAATGCTTATGGAGAGTGATGTGATTGTCGTGGCAAATGCGCAAACCAGTAACTAAAGCAGACCCACCTGAACTACTCACGCACTTTGTTTTGTCTTCATTGATCTTAAGCTTCGGCGATGACCTTCTCCCCGAAAAATGGTCCAGCGGATAAGTTAGTTTTCTGGCATAATCGATATTGAGGAGGGTTATGCCATGAAGAAGAAATTTACGGAGGAGCAGATCGCCTTTGCCCTGAAGCAGGCGGAACATGGAATAGGTGGCGCTGTGATATGGATATTTTCTATCCATTTTGGATACCTCGGCTATGTCATAGGTATCCACTTTTTGCGCAAAAAGCAAACCTCCTCCATCATGTCAATTGAGCCGCAATTATCAGTAAATTATTTATTTCAATTGCTTATGATTGCGTGAACATCTTTGGCATTCACCTTGCATTCTAAAAAAGAGAAGCATATGAACTATCCTCCTTTCCTTAGTTTGGACAGCTCTACAATGCTTCACTGCCCGGGCTATAGGGCATGATAGCCCGGGCTTTCCATTTTTTCGGAATGGAATTTGTGAAAAGTGAAAAAGCAGAGTTGGAAGCGATTCTGCTTTTCTTGTAAACAATTCTGTATGTAATTATCGCCTTTACTGATGCGGTCGCTATTTCTTGTTAAGCTCTTTCTTCATCACCAGACCGATCTTCTCAAGTATATACGGTTTCTTGACGTAAGTCCCGGCTCCGAGGGACTGTGCCTTTTTCACCCGCTCCGTTTCGGAAAATCCACTCACAATGATGGTTTTTTGTTTCGGATTGATTTTCAGAATTCTCTCATAAGTCTCGAGGCCGTCAATTCCCGGATCCATAATCATATCCAAGACGACAAGATCAACTTTGTTGTCCTTCAAGTATTCGACTGCTTCCTCTCCGTTAGAGACAGTTGCTACTTCATAATTCACCTTCTCAAGCATTTGGACGGCCAGTTGACGTTGACTTTCTACATCGTCCACTACCAAGATAGATTCACCATTGCCCATATATTCTGACATGGGTATTGAAGGTTGGTCGTCAGATAATCGTTCTCTTGTAACCGGGAAATAGACGGTGAACGTGGTTCCCTCACCTTCTTCACTTTGGACATCGATGTATCCGTTATGGTCCTTCACCGTGCCCCAGACGACAGCCAATCCCAGTCCCGTGCCGCTTCTTCCCATAACTTTTTTCGTGTAGAAGGGTTCGAATATTTTCGCAATGTCCTTAGTTGAGATACCCCTCCCGTTGTCCGATACTGTCAGAACCACGTAATCACCTTGCTTAACTTCATCATAACCTTTGATGTACTTGTCGATATAAAGGTTCTTAGTCTGGATTGTCACCTCTCCCTGGTCGGATATGGCCTCGGTAGCATTTGATACGAGGTTCATAATCGTTTTTTCCAGATGCACCGGGGAACCTTTAATGTTCAAGAGATCGTGCCCGAGCTCGATCCTCAAGTTCACGTACGGATGATGAACCTTCAACTTTTCAAACTCGGGCGTCTTCAAATAGTCGGAGATTACCTTGTTGAGATTGATCACTTCTGAAACAGCCACGCCTCTTCTGGTTAGTGTCAGAAGATCCTCAATAATGGCAGCCGCCCTCTGGCTGGACTGCAGGATCATAGAAATGTGCCTCCTCAATGGATTGCCCTCCGAAATTTCCATAAGAAGCAATTCAGAATATCCGACAAGAACCCCCAGAACGTTATTGAGATCATGAGCGACCCCCCCTGCCATGTTCCCTAGGGCCTCCATCTTCTCTGCGCGATTTAAACGTTCCTCCAGCGCCCTGCGCTCCACCTCCATTCGCTTGCGATCGTCAATGTCTATCAAGATACCCCGCAAGCCTTTGAATACGCCCTCTTCAATGATAGCACGGTTGGAGGACTGTACCCACAGCGACTCACCGGACTTGAGGACAGCTCGAAATTCGAGCACAGGGACCGGGCCGTGCATAATCTCCTGGTACCATTGAAGGATATGCGGACGATCTTCGTGATGGATGAAATCAAAAAAAGACCTGCCAAGAACATCCGGTGGCCCATAACCCCTGAGCAAGTCAAAATGGCTGATATAGGTCACTTTCCCATTCTCATCTATTTCGTAAATAACCTCGTTTATGTTCTCGATCAGATTGCGATACAGCTCTTCTGAGCGACGGAGTTCCTTCTCAATCGTCTTGAGTTCTGAAATGCTGAGACGGTTCTTATTCAATACGATCTTCTCTTCAGATACCAGGTAAGCGACAACGAGGAAAAAAACAAAGTAGACAAGAACATTCCAGAAGTAGATCAGATAATTCCCGATGACATGGCCGAAAGGGATGTTGATGCACATCGTCGTTGCCGCGCTGATGACCGCCATCAGGAATCCGGCGTTCTTGTTGATGAACCACGATGTAAGGCCGATGGGCACAAGGTAAAGGACCTCCACTCTTACTTCGTAGCCCGTTGCGTAATCAACAATGCCCACAATTAGATTCAGCAGAATAGCAATTATCCAAATGGATGAACGAGGCTTTGTCGCAAGATAGTCGACGATCTTCATATCGTTCCTTTCAAACTTGATTTCTAAAAGAAAAAACCCCGCCTCTTTTCAGAAACAGGGTTTCGATAATCGCTCCATATTACCCTCACGCAATACTAAAGGGTTTATGAATCTTAATTTCTCACTCTACATACGAGTTCTGATTATCATGATTGCCATTTGAAATCCACAATGAAAATCAAGGATTCCGCTTTGTGAAGTTCAAGAAGACAGAGAGTTCTGACTTAAGGTGTGATCGAACACCTGACACCTACCAAGTTTCATGCGTCAATCACACAATCCATTGAATGAACGAGCCTCACACGGAATGATATGGCGAGTCGTGTGACAGGCGTTAATCAAGCCACGCGTTCATTGACATGCAATTCTAATTTACCTATACTCTTTCCAGCGAAAGGTAATAACCAAGATAGTTACTTCACTATAAATGCGGCGTAGAGCCAAGGAGGGTGCCCCCGCGATGCTTGATCAAAACTTGCTGCCGGCGTGTGCCGGCGGTGTGATGCCCAACGATCCGGACCTGCTTATAATTAGGTGGTTGGGAACGGCCAATATTGAGCTTTCCTACCGGGGACAGATTATTCTTCTGAATGCGTTTATCGACCGTGGTCCTCGACACTTTCCCATCGGAATCGTATCAGAGCAAATCAGTCGGCTTAACGCCATTTTCCTCGGTCACGGACATTACGACCACATGTCGGACGCAGCCACTATAGCCATGAGAACCGGATGCAGTGTTTTTGCGCCGCCGTTTGCATATGAAAAAATTCTCTCTCAGGGGGTTCAACAGAATCAGGTGCGCCTTGTCGCGGACGGCGATGTATATTCATTCAATGGTTTCATGGTCCAGGCAATTCTCGCCCGGCACTGCGATTTCCCCTCCTACATAAGCAAAATCCGCGATGCCTTTAATTCGGCAATTTCAGTGACCGCTGAGATTGCAGCCTTGGAAAAATCAGTCATGTCAAAGGGCATATTAGATCCGGGTATTATAACCCATGGTACCTTTGCGTACCTCCTTACTTTTGGGAGCGGATACCGTATTATTATTCGCGACAGCGCAGGCCCTATCACGGATTCCGAACGGGCGCTGATGGATCAAATAGTGAGGACTGACGTGGCTATCGTCTCCTACCAAGCACAGGTCTTTGCCAATAAGCAGATACCAGAAACGCTTCCCATCGTGAAACTATACAACCCCAAGACCTACATGCCTATCCATCATGATGCGTTGCCGCCGATTGCCCTGGACATGGGGGTTGGCCCGTTGTTCATGGCGATACGGGAGGAATTACCAGCCACTGAGTCCTTATTCCCATTATATCTTGAACCGTGCTATTTCAACGTAACCGCGATTTCTTAATTCCGCGATGTGAAGAAATTCAGCCGGTAATCCGATGCGGAAGAGATGGAAAAGCCCGAAGCGATTGAAGCAAGATCCCTTCGGGCTTTTCTGAAGAGAATCGTCCTCAAGAAAGGAGCAGACACCGAAAAGCACCAGGACTCTAAATGATGTCGATGAATGAGTCGACGACCTTATCAGTCGTGATATCTATCTATTTGCCTTCCTGATCCCTAACTGGTCCTGGGCCATTATGAATTTGCAAATGTTCGCGGAGCCCTCAACCATAGCATAGGTAGGTGCATCCCGGAAATAGCGGGCCACCGGGTACTCGTTGGAATAGCCGTATGCCCCCAATATCCGCATCGCATATTGTGAGCACTTGTAAGCCAACTCGCCTGTAAGATATTTAGCGGCAGCTACTTCCAGGTTGTTGCCAAGGTTGCCCTGATCCTTCTGCCAGGCGGCCTTGTAAACCATCAGCCTTGCCGCTTCGATCTCGGCCACCATCTGCCCGATCATATCCTGATTCATCTGGAAGTTGCCTATCGGTTGACCGAACTGCTCGCGCTCCATTGCATACTTTGTCACGCAATCAAGGCAGGCCTGAGCGAGCCCGACGCCTCCCGCGGCCGCGGACAGTCTTGTCTGCGCGAGAGAACTGAAAACGATCTTTGCACCGTCGCCCGGCTTGCCCAGGATGTTGTCTTTCGGAATCTTCGTGTCTTCCAGTATGATCTCGCCTGTGGGTGAAGACCTCGATCCAAGCTTGTCGAGATCGGTAACCGTGATGCCGTTGAAGTTCTTGAGCTCCACCACGAAGGCGGATAGGGCCTTCTTCCCCGCCACGTCG
>DATJBN010000028.1:0-10354 GCA_035515335.1 Syntrophales bacterium
GCTCAAAGATGATCCCGGGTCTCCCGGGATCATCGAGAGTTCGGTGATGTTGCGGATTGTTTTACATAGTGTTCAGCGTACAGGCCTCTTATTTAAAGAGGCCTCACGCTGAAGAATTAACGAAGTGCTTTTTTAAAAGGAGAGTAAACAAATGGTAGAAAGCAAAAACGTGGATACCGAAGAACACGGCGTCCTTGAACGCTTCGGGCTGGGGTTGGCAGCGTGGAGTGAGAAGTGGTTCCCCGATGCGTGGGTATTTGCCCTCGTAGGCATTGTTGTCGTTTATATCTTTGGTCTTCTCATCGGTGAAAGTCCTGTCAAACTCGCAACCGAGGGCGGCAAGGCATTCTGGATACTCATACCCTTTACCATGCAGATGGCATTCATTATCATCGGCGGGTATGTACTGGCCTCCACTCCGGCAGTTTACTGGCTTATCAAAAAAGTAGCAACGATTCCCAAGACGGGAAGAGGAGCGATCGCCTTTGTTGCCTTCCTATCTCTCGTGACCTCTCTGATATCCTGGGGGTTGAGCCTCATCTTCAGCGGACTTTTGGTACGTGAATTGACGAGAAGGGTCAAAGGGATGGACTACCGGGCTGCAGGAGCCGCTGCATACCTGGGACTGGGAGCCATCTGGGCATTAGGTCTTTCCTCATCCGCGCCACTCATGATGGCCACCAAGGGCGCCATTCCGCCGAAACTTTTTGAGATCAGCGGATTGATACCCCTGACCCAGACACTTTTCATCTGGCAGAACTTCTGGATGATTGTTGCTCTGATTGCCGTTTCGGTGCCGATCGCTTATTTCTCGGCTCCGAAACCGGAACGTGCCAAGACGGTGGATTACTTCAATCTGAAATTTGAAGAAATCGATATGAGCGTTGAGGCGCGTCAGAAGCCTGGTGAATGGCTCGAGTACAGCCCTCTCTTGATCATCCTCGTAGGGGGTCTTCTCTGCTGGTACCTGATCAATCTTTTCAGCAAGGATCCTCGGGGACCAATCGCAGTTCTCGACCTCAATAACTACAACCTGATCTTTATCGCGGTTGGTATGCTTCTCCACTGGCGGCCGAGACGATTCCTCAAGGCTGTTGCCCAGTCTGTTCCGGCAACAGGCGGCGTTCTGATTCAGTTTCCGTTCTACGCTGTTATCTTTGGAATGATCGTCGGCACGGGAATTAACAAGTGGTTGGCCGACCTCTTCTACAGCATCACGACTCAAGGAACCTATCCCCTCCTCGTGGCCGCTTATTCAGCCATCCTGGGTGTCTTCATTCCCTCAGGCGGAAGCAAGTGGGTCATTGAGGCTCCTTACGTCCTGCAGGCTGCAATTCAGCACCAAGTGAACCTTGGGTGGGTGGTTGTGATCTACAACGCAGCAGAGGCACTGCCGAACCTGCTCAATCCGTTCTGGATGCTGCCTCTTCTCGGCATACTGCACATGAAGGCCCGAGACCTTGTGGGCTATTCGGTTCTCCAGATGTTCGTCCACATACCTCTTGTGTTCTTCCTCTGCTGGCTCTTTGCGCAATGGATCCCATTTGTCCCGCCCTTGAAGTGACGGCGGCTGATTGAGAGCCGCGACCGATAAAAAAGGGCGCTGCCCTAAGAAGCAGCGCCCTTTCTATTTTCATCAGCCGACAGAGTTTAATAATTAAAATCAAACACTGTCAGATTTAGACCAAGATCCTTCGCCGTGCTTGCTCAGGTTCAGTTTCGACTAAGGCCTTTTTCTCAGGTCATTCGAAAAAGGCCTTAGTCTCATTGAGATTACTTGCCGCTCCTGAAATCGTCGCGCATCAACTCTCTTGCGATGATCATCCTTCTGATTTCGGACGTGCCTGCGCCGATCTCCCAGAGCTTCTGATCCAGGAAGTGCCTGGTCACGGGGTATTCCGTGCAGTAGCCGTAGCCGCCGAAGACTTGGATGGCATCGAGGCCGATCTTTGTTCCCATCTCGCCGCAGAAGAGAAGCGCCGCAGCGGCCATGCGGTCGAGGTCCGTGCCCTTACCGCCAACCTTGTTCTCCAGAGTGTCGCAATATGCGGCTGCGCTGTAGGCCATCCACTTGGAGGCCAGGTAGCCGGTATACATATTGGCTATCTTTTCCTGGATGGACTGATACGAAATGATGGGTTTGCCGAACTGTACCCTTTCCTTTGCATACTTGAGGCTGAGCTCAAGACAGCTTCTCTGGCTGCCCAGAGTGCAGCCGGAAAGGGTGATTCGTTCCGTACAGAGACCGCTTGTGAGAACGGAAACACCTTTGTTCAGTCCGCCGATGAGATTCTCGGCCGGCAGCTCCACATCTTCGAAGGTTATCAGGGCGGTGGGGGATGTCCTCATGCCCCATTTCTTGATCTTCTCTCTCGTAACACCCTTGGTCTTGCTGAATTCGAAGAAGAATGCAGAGATTCCCTTCGGGCCGGCAGCCGGATCGGTCTTGCAATAGAAGGTCATGAAGTCAGCGACAGGACCGTTCGTGATGAATATCTTGCTGCCGTTGATGATGTACTTGTCTCCCTTCTTCTCCGCCTTCGTCGCCATGCTCATGGCGTCGGAGCCGGCATTGGGTTCGGTGATGCCGAGGCAGCCGATCCACTCGCCGGTACAGGATTTGGGAAGGACGTACATCTTCTGTTTTTCTGACGCATTCCGCCGGAAGTTGTCGAAACAAAGGGTCTGGCTTGCGCCGACGGTCATCGACAGGGCATTGCTCACCCGTGCGATCGTCTCGTACACGAGGAGCGTCTCTACGTAGCCCAGAGCGGTGCCACCGTACTTTTCCTCAAAGACGATCCCGTTGACGCCCAGGTTTCCGAGTTCCTTGAAGAGTGTCGGGGGCATTTCGTCCACTTCATACATGTGCTCCATCTGCGGGTCCAGCCAGCTGATCGCCCACTTGTAGACGCTGTCTTCCAGCATTTTTTGTTCTTCCGTAAAATTAAAATCCATACACAAATACCTCCTGATAATTTGGGATTATTAAACCAGCTGTCGAAGCCCCACATGGGAAGATCAGGTGTTGACTGGCTTTGGCAACTTAACCCGAAAAGCCCGGATGACCCGGGCCTTTCGAGCGGTATAATGCAAAAAACTATTTTGCTGTCTGGTAACCCTGATCCCAGTCGAATCCGGATGTCTCGCCGTGCAACGCCATCTTGTAGTTCCGTCTCTCTGAATATGAAGGATAACGCCTTGTCTTGCCTTCGACAGGCATCATGGAGACGGGGAACTTCGGTGCAAGGAGACCGTTTTCCCTTGCCGCTTTTTCCAGCATCTCACGGTCATCGGGATGGGCGATGGAGATCAGCGCGGATGTTTTTTCATAACCATTGAGCCCCCTCAGATT
This sequence comes from Syntrophales bacterium, assembly GCA_035515335.1. Classification (GTDB taxonomy): domain Bacteria; phylum Desulfobacterota; class Syntrophia; order Syntrophales; family UBA2185; genus Fen-1135. Next base: position 3,356 of record DATJBN010000028.1, read on the forward strand.
TACGATGCCGTACTCGGTGCAAACGTAATTCGACAACTGAGCCGGTACATCAACCGACGATCCTTCGGGCAGGAAGGGCACGATCCTCGATGTGCCGTGCTTGCTCCTCGCCGTCATAGAGGCGACGCCGCGTCCGCCCTTCGACTGGGCACAGAAAGAAACAAAGTTGAAGTAACCGCCGGAACTCGAGATCGGGCGCTTCTCATAGAAACCTGAGCACTGCTGGCCGAGAAGGTCAACGGCTACACAATTGTCGATAGCGATCATGTTATCGAGTCTTGTCAGATTATGCAGGTTATTCGTGTAACTGATATCGTAGACAGCAAGATCCTGGTTCCGGTGGATCGTGTCATAGTACCATTTGACATCCACGGGGAAGGCAAACGTCCAAACACTTTTACCGCGGTCGGCGGGGAGGGTCTTATACTTGTTGGTCACCTGGCCTGATTCGATCAGCTTGATGAGACCAGCATTGAGCATCTCCGTGTGGATGCCGAGGTCCTTGAATCCCGCATCGGTCATGGCTCCGACACACGCGGAGGGGAGGGAGCCGATGCCGAGTTGGACAATGTCCCTATCCCTCATGATGGTCATGACATGCTTGGCGATTGCCTCTTCCTCGGGCTTTGCCTTGATAGCCTTTTCATTGATCTGTGGCCACTTATATTTTTCGCAGTCTACCTCGACCCAGAAATCGACATCATCAATATTGATTGTGTTCATGCGGCCACCTTCGGCCCAGGGATAGTCTGAACGGACTTCGATAACGGTCTTCTTTGCGCACTGGCTGAAGATGTTGGCGTTGTTCGTGCCATAAGAAAAATTTGCAAAGCCACGATCATCGAAGGGCGAAGCGGCATTCCACCACCAGTCAAGCCCCCGGTTTGCTTTTACCGCGTTTGTGAAACGGTAATGGCAGAACCACATGCCCATCGCCCATCCCCACTGCGCCCAGCTTGTGACGTTGTTTGTGTCTCTTGCCTTGCGGTTCCAGGGGAAGAAGAAATACTCATGGAAACAGTGATGCTGCTGCATGGGGTCGGCCGCCTGAAATTCCGGATGGGGGAAGAAATTAGCATAATTCCAAAGCTCAATGTTATTCAGTTTTGGCCCAATCCTCTTTGCCAGTTCCTTCATGCATTCCGTCGAGTCACCACCGACCGAACCGGGCTGGATCCAATGCCCTGATTTGACCATATCCAGGATCTGCTGGGGCGTTCTCTTCTTGTCACGAATTTTTTGTTGAACAGGTGTCGTCATGTTGCCTCCCTCCTTATAATAAGAACTAAGTTTTATGACATTCGGCCGAATTGATTCAGCCACTCTCGGCGATACACTAAAGTTGCAACAATAATGATCCGTACAAATATATCTTGGTTTGGTCTAAACAGATGGAAGACATGCTGTCTGTACATTCTGGGTCGTCGTGAATAATGGAATGTCTGTTCATAATATGATGCGTCGGAGGTGTTAACGATCTTGTAAGTAGAGCCAAGGACTTTTTTATCAGTCGCCGCTATGGATCTTTTGGTTTGTCCCTTGATGTTTCCGCAGGTTGCCGCTCATTGGATATGTCACATCGCTGCCGACTTTGCAAGCAGTGGTGGTTGAAAATCTCAAATACATGCAGCGGCAAGACTGCCTTCGGTTTCTCGCCTGCAAGCCTTCCCAGCAGGTGAAAAACTTCACGATTAGTCTTCTATGGAAAAAAATTGTGAAAGGCAATATTAAAAGGTTTATAACTAATATTTAGGAAAAACTAATTTTTCAAGGCCTGCTCATGATAAATTACTAATATTCCATTGGTAATAGATGTCTCTCGCTTGACAACGCACATTCTTTCTATAAACATTCTCTCCATATTCTATCTGTTTGGCCGCAACGATAAATGCCTATTTCCTGTTCATTGCGAAGTGCACGAGATGCGATATTTTTTATACATGCCTTTGATTTTCTTTTTAAAAATTTAATCAAATCAGACTGCTCTTTGCTGAGGTTGTCTTAAATTAATTTTATCTAAATATTATTTATAAACCTTTTAATATTGCTTTCTTTAACTGTTTTGTACAATACAGACAAATTAGAATTTTTGACAATCTGGCTGTTTCTTTAAGAAAGGAAGAGAAAGCAGTTACAGCGTCCTGACATGTATCCATCTTTTCTCGTTTTTGTCTCGTCGGCCGTTATAGAAAAGAAATCAGTGAGAACCTGAATTTAAAGACCTATTTCGTGATTCGTTGAGTAACAACTGACATTATAGAAGTCTCGGCAGCCGATCTCGGCAAATGCCGTTTACGCATTCTTAACACAGCAAGGGCTCACCTGGGCTACCGTGGGCAGGTGCTGAGAAAAATGAAGAGAAGGAGGTAGAATCCAGTGGAAGCAATTGAACAAGGGATTGGGAAAATATTTACGGACCCCGATGCGGATAATGCGCGCGACTTCTTCCGCAAGAAAAGCCGCAAGTTGGAATCCAAGGTTATGACGGTCAAGGAAGCGGTAGAAAAGTTTGTCCATGACGGCGATTATCTGACTCTTGGCGGCTTTGGCGCAAACCGAGTGCCGATCGCGGTTGCGCATGAGATTCTCAGGCAGGGCAGGAAGAACATGGGATTTGCCGGCCACACATCGACTCACGATTTCCAGATACTGTGTGCAGGCGAGGTGTTTAACAAGTTGGACGTTGCCTATATCGTCGGCCTCGAGGCACGCGGCCTGTCCCCCAACGCGAGGCGCTACATGGAAAGCGGCAAGGTTGAAGTGAGTGAATGGACCAACTACTCTCTGTCTGTCCGCTTCAAGGCGGCGGCAGCCGGCGTTTCCTTTTATCCCTCCAGAAATATCATGGGGACAGACACCTTCAAATACAGCGGTGCAAAGATCATTGAATGTCCATTTACGGGGACGAAGTACGCGGCCATGCCCGCTCTGTACCCGGATGTGTCGGCGCTTCATGTGCATGAGGCGGATATCTACGGCAATTGCAGAGCAAGGGGCATCATTGTTTCCGATTTCGATGTAGCAAGGGCATCCAAGCGCCTGATCATCACGTGTGAAAGACTGATTTCCAACGACGAGATACGGAGAGACCCAAGCTATACGGTTATTCCTTACTGGTGCGTCGACGCGGTGTGTGAGGTGCCGTACGGCAGTTATCCCGGGAATATGTATGGTGAGTACTTCTCCGACGAGGAACATATAAGGGAATGGCTCAAGGTCGAAGAAAACCCTGAAGAGCTCAAGAAATTCCTCGATAAGAACATCTACAGTTGCAAGGATCACTTCGAATATATCGAGAAGAACGGCGGTATAGGCAAAATGCTGAAACTGAGAGACAAAGAATTCATGTTTGTCAAGGCGAGAGACTAGAGAGGAGGATATCCGAAATGGCTGATTTTAATACCATGGAGTTGATGATATGCACTGCTGCCAGAGAGCTGGAGGACGGTGCTTCCATAGTCGTTGGAACCGGGGCTCCCAATGCTGCAGCGATGCTTGCGCAGAAAGCCCACTCACCGAACCTGGTAATCCTTTTTGAGGCCGGAGGTGCCGCGCCTCTGATCCCCGAGATGCCGATTTCGGTGGGAGATTCGAGGACTACCTGGAAGGCCTTGATGGCCTCAGGCATGTGCGAGATCATGGAAACCTGCTGTCGCGGAATGATCGATTACACCTTCCTCGGCGGGGCGCAGATCGACATGTACGGGAATCTGAACTCCACAAGAATCGGTGCAGACCATCAGAAACCCAAGGTCCGCTTCCCTGGCAGCGGCGGAGCCAATGACCTTGCCTCGTTCTGCTGGAGGATGCTCGTCATGACGCCTCAGGATTCCAAGAGGTTTGCCGAGAAATGCCAGTTCGTCACCACACCGGGCTGGCTTTCGGGCGGTGATTCGCGAGCGAAGTCGGGGCTTCCGCGGGGGGCGGGTCCATACAAGATCATCACGAATATGGCGGTGATGGATTTTGAGCCGGAATCGAAAAGGATGCGGATAATAGCGATAAACCCCGGCTACTCGGAAAAAGATGTTCAGTCCAATTGCGGGTTTGAGCTTTTGAAGGCGAAGAAGATCGTGGAGAACAAACCGCCGACGGCGAGGGAACTGTCGATCCTGAGGGATGAGATAGACCCGTACCGCTATGTTATCGGCAGGTAGTTTTCTCAAGCACAATTAAGGCTCCCAGGATTCATCCGGGAGCGTCAAGGAGGATTATAATGGCGGAAGAGAAAAAAGAAGGTTTGGGAGGAGAAGACAACGTAAGACACTGGGAAGAACAGGATGCCATCCTCATGAAGCACCGGGAAGAGGCGTATAACATCGGCGGCGAAGAGCAGCTCAAGCGCCTTGCCAAACAGGGCAAAAAGCCGATGCGTGAACTCATTTCGATGTTGATAGATCAGGGTACTGAGTTCTTCGAACTTGGCCTCGATGCAGGCTATAACATCGGGAAGATAAAACTCTACGGCGGAGAGATCTACGAATCCGAAAAGAGAGGTCACATACCCGGCGGCGGGCTCGTTACAGGCGTAGGCATAATTCATGGGAAGGATTGTATGATCTTTGCCAATGAAAACCGCTATGCCGCGGGAACCTATTTCCCCATCACCCTGAAAAAGCATATGAGGGCCCAGGCGATTGCCGAGCGCCTCAGATTGCCCTGCGTGTACGTTGCCGATTCAGGCGGCATCAACCTTCCCCTGCAGCTCGGCTGTTTTGCCGATGACGGCCACTTTGGCAGCATGTTCTACAACATGTGCCGCATGTCCGCCATGGGAATCAAGCAGTATACCCTGTCGACCGGCGGCAACACTGCCGGCGGCGCCTACATCGTCTATCTCGCTTCGGAATCAATCATGATTGAGAAGCTGGCGTTTGCATTCCTGGCTGGTCCCCCCATGGTGAAGTCAGCGATCGGCGAAACTGTGTCCATGGAGGACCTGGGCGGCGCTTATGTTCACACCCAGCATTCAGGCGGCTGCGACCATTTCGTCAGATCTCAGGAAGAAGGGATCCAGAAGCTCCGAGATATAATCGAGTTTGAACCCTCGCAGAGCCTTTACTGCGACCGTTTGGGAACGCTGGAGCCAAAGTTCACCTACCAGGATATGATGCGGGCCACCCCTGTCAATACCTATAATGCAATAGACATCAAGGATACACTCAAGTGTATCGCCGATGACAGCTACTTCCATGAATACAAGCCGACCTATGGGCTTAACCGCGGCGCCAACATAGTGGCCGGGAAGATGTGGCTGAAGGGCATGCCGGTCGGCGTCATCGCTTCCAGCGGTACCGGCGTCATCTATATTGAGGCGGCCAGGAAGGCGACGGAGTGGATGATCCGCTGCGGCAACTCGAAACTTCCGCTCATCTTCCTCCAAGGCTCCCCGGGGTACATGGTGGGGAAGGCCGAGGAGTGGGGCGGCATCGGCAAGTACGGGTCCGATATGGTCCGTACGTGCAGCGTGCTCAACGTCCCGAAGATTCAGTACGTAATCGGTCCTGACCACGGCGCGGCAAACTACGGCATGTGCGGGAGGGCCTTCAGGCCGGTCTTCTGTTTTACAAACATGAGGGGCAGAACGACCGTTATGTCCGGCCGGACCGCCGGGTTCATCGTGGAGAGTGTCCGTAGGAAGAACATCGTCGACAAAGGTCAGACGGTGAATGAGGAAGAAATGACCAAGTTCCGCCAGATGATGATAGACCGTTATGATAACGAGGGGCATCCGTTCCTGACAGGGTCGCTCCTGTTCCATGACGGTGTCATCGCTTACAGTGAAGCACGTGACAAGCTGGCAAGGTCACTGGAACTCTGCTACCGTGCTCCTATTGATAAGTCAGACTGGGGTGATCTGAAGGTTTAACCCCTTTTTACAGAGAGAAATGAAGGAGGAGTATTCCACATGGCAGACATACTGTTAAAAGAAAGGACCGATGAGGGCATCCTCATTCTTACCCTTAATCGTCCTGATGCTATGAACTGTTTCAACTTTGATCTTCTTGCAGTTCTTGCAGACACCATAAAGGAAGCCAATTTTGATATGGATCTCCGCTGCATCATCATTACCGGTGCGAAGGCTGGTGATGATCCGAAGAAGTGGTCATTCTCTACGGGGGCAGACCTGAAGGAAAGAAGAACGCTGTCGCAGGACCAGGTCCGCCGCTTCATTTTTACCATACGCAACACATTCACGGCAGTGGAGCAGGTTCGTGTTCCGGTGATCGCAGCCATCAACGGGTTTGCCTTTGGCGGCGGCACTGAGCTTGCCCTTGCGTGTGATCTCAGGATCGCATCCTCGAACGTACTGATGGGTCTTACAGAAACAAGCCTCGCAATCATCCCCGGTGCGGGTGGAACGCAGAGACTGACCAGGATCGTGGGTGTGGCAAAGGCAAAGGAGTTGATCTTCACGGCAAGAAGGATAAACGCAGAGACGGCATTGAAGCTCGGTCTTGTCAGCAGCGTTGTGGAGCCGGCCAAGCTCATCGAGGCCGCAATGGAGCTGGCAAGGGAGATCGCAAAGAACGGCCCCATCGGGGTTGCGCAGGCGAAGTTTGCGATTAACTACGGCTCCGAGGCGAGCCTCGGAGTGGCGCTGCCGCTTGAGTCAAAGGCTTATGAGGTCACAATCCCCACGAAGGATCGTTTGGAGGCGCTCGCGGCCTTTGTGGAAAAACGGAAACCCGTATTCAAAGGGGAATAACCGTCTTTCATTCGTATTTGAATGATAATTTGAATAATAAACTTTGAGGAGGTTGTGTTTTTTATGACGGAGTATGATTATTGGAAAATCTTTCCCAAGATGCCGAAGAAGGTGACCATCGGGGACATAACCGTTCGTGATGGCTTCCAGCATGAAGAGAAATTTGTTTCCACCAACGCCAAGATATTTTATGCCCAGGAGATGATCCTGGCCGGTGCAAAGGAAATCGAGGTCACCAACCTGGGGAACCCGGCGGGCATTCCGCAGTTCAGGGATGCCGAGCAGGTGCT
>DATJBN010000029.1:0-7622 GCA_035515335.1 Syntrophales bacterium
GGAGAACAGAAAGCTCTTTATGGGGATGATCGAGACAATCGGAAGGGCAAGAGAGACTAACCTGCTCTACGTAACACATCACCGGGATGAGCTTCCCGCCTGCATTGACCGCGTCCTCGACTTGAAGGACGTTGACTCTTAAATAGCGGTCGAATGCACCAAAATGCGCCGGATCCAATCGGAAAAAACGGTCAACATCATCCGACGAATGGACCTCCGAATACCACATTTTCCCCACTATTCTTGTGCATATTTTTCTTTATTGTTTTTTTAGGAAGAGTATATATTAAATCACCTGCAGCAAGTGCTGGTTTTCTTTTGTTCAAGCCTGGTTTCAACTAATCAACGGTCCAAAAATAAACAATCTTCGCGGCGATCAAAATTCCATTTCCTGCTCTAGTCTTTGACTTTCGTGGAGTCATAAAGATGAAATCGAGGAGGGGATTTACACTCGTTGAGTTGATGATTGTCGTCGCCCTCCTGGCTATCATTGCGGGCATTGCCGGACTTGCGCTTCAGTCCTACAAGATAAACAGGAATCTGAAATCTGCGGCAAGGGAGATCGTATCAGATTTTTTTGTCTACAGGGCGAGGGCGGTTTCCGAAGGCAGAGTCTATAAAATTGCCTTCGATGTTGACGGAAGCACATACACCATCCAGCCTGATTCAACGCCCCCCGTCGTCAGGAGTCCCATGGCATTCGGGTCCGATATCAGGATCATCTCCGCCAGCTTCGGAGCGGGACATACTGTCAATTTCCTTCCGAGAGGAACCGTATCACCGTTTGGAAATGTGAAACTCAAGAACAGCCGGGATTCCAATGCGATAATCAAGGTCAATATAACGGGCAGGACTTACGTGAAGTTTGATATCAAGTAGCAAGCGCGGCTTGGAAAGAGACTTCAAAAAACGTCTGAGCCAGCTGTTCTGTTATAAGTACTAGCTGTCGTATGTGCTCTGTGAAGTCTTATTGAATCCTTTCAGCCTGGTCGTGGAAAGAAAACATACGGAGGGACGCGTGTGTCACCTTCATTTGAGATTCAATGTAGGAGGGTCTTCTTATCCGATGATCTACACTACACAGAATCAGACTATCCGAAAGTCGTTCACTGACGGGAAAATCTGCAACTCCAACTCTACTATTTATTGTACGACCGATCGTAGTACTTGCTCTGGAAGAAGGCACAATCTATACAATTAAGTATCTTCTTAGCAAGTGTCCCTTGAACTTTCCCCCCGCACAGCGTTCCAGCCTTTTCTGCACATCTTCGTCCATGGTCAGGATAAGCCGGACACACTCCGAGCTGTTTTACTTTCATTCCACCTGCTTCGCGCCCACATTTCCAGAATTCCCAGCAATTCATATTTCTTAATTATCCTGTTGAGCCAGGAACATTACTTTAGTTCGAAGATCTCCTCAATATCCTTTTCAAAACGGTCTCGATCCACGTAATGAATTCCTTTCCAACCCTTCTCTCTTGCTCTATCCACGTATCTTGGATTGTTGTCGATAAATAAAATGCGGTCAGGTTCCGTCTTCAACCTATAAACTACGTCATCAAAAAGACTGTGATCTCTCTTGCCTTTGCCCATATGATAGCTGTTGAAGATATAATCGAACCATTTGAAGAAATCATATTTCTTGTCGAGCATGTCCAGCATGTCTGTCTGGTCGCTTAATATGCCGACCGTTATCCCTTGGGCTTTGAGTGTCTTCACTAGATCAATCATCCAATCTCTCACTGTGAAACGAGAGAAAATCTCATTCCTAATGGAGGCATCATTACCTTTGATGCCTGTTTTTTCCCTTAAAGCACCACAGTATATGCTTTCAGGAACTCTGCCAACAATGTAGCCGGTGGAATAAATTGCTTCGTGAGCAACTTTAGCAAATGTGTTTTCGTCAAATCCATTTGCCTTTGCGATAGCAGCGAGACCGTCTTTGAATCCTTCTTCAGCGATAACGCCACCGAAATCGAATAGCACTGTATCAACTTCAATATCATTCATATGGTTCTCTTTCTTCCGTTGTCTCAAACGTGTTTTTCCCCGATGGAGGCATAAACAAAATAGTCTTCTGTGTCAACGAATTAATGACTAACAGATTCAAAGAGTCCTATTTAAATGTTGCATAAAGAAAGGGTTCTTAGAATGCGACACTGCGGGAAGTGATGGATAAGCCTAGTTGTCGGCTTGGAATGCGATTGACTGATGGCCCTTTCGCATTTCCTCATGATCGTGCCCGGAGGTTGCGTTTCAGGTAATCCTTGAATTCTTCATAGTCTCCGGGGAACTCGAGGGGCTCGCCGGTTCTTGAATCAATGTCTTTCATGCTGTTGGGCAGTTCAGGGCTTATACCAAGCAGGGTTTGGATTTCATTGGGGAATTTTGCCGGATGGGCGGTCTCGAGGGCTACGCACAGGGGGAAGTCTCCGAACCGTTTCAGGTATAACTCAAGGCCTAGAAAGCCCACGGCCCCGTGCGGCTCCAGAAGGGTCGCATATTTTTCATAGACCCTTTTAATAGTCTTTTTTGTTTCCTCGTCTGTGATGCTGACGGAGAAGATGCGCCTTCTCATCTCGTCAATGTCCGGATACCTGTGGACACGACCGCCGCGATCAACCGTCCCTCCGTAGAGGTCGAAAAATCTGGCGAGGTTGCTCGGATGGCCCACGTTCATGGCGGAAGAGAGGCACGCCCTTGAAGGCGATACTTTCTCATACACGCCCGTTTCAAGAAATTTGGGGAATTCGTCATTCTCGTTGGTCGGCATCACAAGCCTCTTCACCGGAAGCCCCATCCTCCTTGCATATTCGCATCCCAGCGCATCGCCGAAATTTCCCGAAGGGACGGAAAAAACTATCTCCTCACTGCCCTCTCCAAGCTGTGCGTATGCATAGACGTAGTAGATGATCTGCGGGAGGATCCTTCCGAAATTGATCGAATTGGCAGAGGTCAGATTGAATTCGGCAAGCGATGGGTCTGCAAATGCCTGCTTGACGAGGTCCTGGCAATCGTCGAATTTGCCTGCAACAGAGATGGACCGGACATTTTGTCCGATGGTATCCAGTTGTTTCTTCTGCCTGCCGCTCACCTCGCCGCGTGGGTACAGTATGTAGACGTCGATGCCTTCTACCCCCTTGAAGGCGTCGCCCACTGCGCTTCCGGTGTCACCCGATGTGGCGACAAGGACGTTCAGGCGAGCGCCCGGCTTGCGGAAGTGGCTCATCAGGCGCGCCATCATGCGGGCAGCAAAGTCTTTGAAGGAGGCAGTTGGCCCCTGATCGAGTCTCATTACGTATTTGCGGCCAAACACCCTTTCTACGGGGACGGGGTAATTGTATGAGTCTGTAACGATCCCTTTCAAAACGCGATCGGATATTTCATCCTTAAGAAAAGCCAGGGCAACAAGCATTGCCGCTTCTGTGTATGGTCTCCCCTTGAGTGCTTGTATGCGCTCCAGAGAAAGAGACGGAATAGGCTCAGGCATGAAAAGGCCTTCGTCGGGCGCCTGACCCATGAGGAGCGCCTCGCTGAAAGAAACTTTTTTCCACCATGGAGTGAGTCCCGCGATCCCTACAAGATTTCTGTTCGTGCTGTAGTAGTGTATTTTCAATGACATTATAACGTCCAGATATCCTTTCAGATATTCCACGATAAAGGCCATATTTGTGGGCTATAAGTACCATATTCCGCACGATCTCGCAAACTCGTAAAATTTGCTTGACAAAGTTCATCTCCCAGGTTAATTACTACTGTAACGATAGTATTAGTAGTGATTAGAAGTAATTTGCTATGAAACTTTCCACGAGAGCCCGGTACGGAGTCCGGTTGATGGTTGCCCTGGCCCTTAATTACGGCAAGGGCCTTGTGTTTCTCAAGGATATTGCGAAGACGGAAAGCATATCCGAGAAGTACTTGAGTCAGATCATCATACCGCTTCGCGGGGTGGGGCTTGTCAATTCGAGTAGGGGGGCATACGGCGGATACAGTCTCGCCAGGGAGCCGTCGCGTATAACACTGAAGGAGATAATGGATGTCCTGGAGGGAGACTGCTCTCTCGTTGACTGTGTGAAGAATCCTTCCAAATGTCCGAGGGTGCCGATCTGTGCGAGCCATGACGTCTGGGCGATCATTGGTGAAAAGATTTCAGAGACCTTAAACGGGATAACTCTGGACACGCTGGTCAAGCTGAATCAGGAAAAGGCCCAGAAGGCGATGCTGCACAACATTTGACGATGACAATAAGGAGCTATAGTGAAAAGGATATATCTCGATAACGCGGCCACAACTCCGACAGACAAAAGGGTTCTGGAAGCCATGTTGCCGTACTTTTCAGACGTGTACGGGAATCCCTCGAGCCTCCATGCTTTCGGTCAGGAGACCAAGCAGGCGATCGAGGAGGCACGGCACATTGCCGCGCGTCTCGTAGGCGCCAGGCAGGAGGAGATTGTCTTCACCAGCGGCGGGACGGAAAGCGACAATGCTGCAATCAAGGGCGTAGCTTATGCTAGGCATGATAGGGGCAATCACATCATAACCTCGAAGATAGAGCACCACGCTGTCTTGGAGACGTGTCACTTTCTGGAGAAACAGGGGTTCAGCGTTACCTACCTGCCCGTTGATCAATTCGGTCTTGTCGATCCTGAAGATGTGAGGAAGGCAATCACGAAAAAGACTGTCTTGATTTCTATCATGCATGCCAATAACGAGATAGGAACAATCGAACCCGTCTTCGAGATAGGCAGGATTGCGAAAGAGAATGATGTATACTTTCATACCGACGCGGTTCAGACCCTCGGCCACATCCCGATAGATGTAAATGAAATGAACATCGACCTCTTGAGCGCCTCCGGCCATAAGCTTTATGGACCTAAGGGCGTAGGCATCCTCTATGTGAAAAAGGGCGTGCGGATGCACCCCTTCATGCACGGCGGCGACCAGGAACAGCGCCGCAGGGCGTCAACCCATAACGTTCCGGGGATTGTGGGGTTCGGGAAGGCAGTGGAACTGGCAGGAGAGGAGATGGAGAGGGAAATAGACAATCTGACCCTGCTCCGCGACAGGTTAATTGCGGATATCACAGCCAGCGTTGAATTCAGCCGTCTGAACGGTCATCCTACACGGAGATTGCCGAACAATGTGAACGTTTCTATTTCATACGTGGAAGGTGAATCCATGCTCCTGAACCTGGATATGGAAGGGATTGCCTGCTCAACGGGCTCGGCCTGCACATCATCTTCACTGGAACCCTCGCACGTGCTCTCGGCAATCGGACTTCCTCATGAGCTCGCCCACGGATCTCTGCGTTTTTCCTTGGGGAGAGACAGCCGCGGAAGCGATATTGACCAGGTCATCAGGGTACTGCCGGGCATTGTCCGCAAGCTGCGATCGATGTCTCCTCTTTATAAGAAGGAGGTCAAGTAATGGAATACAGTGAGAAGGTAATGGAGCATTTTCGAAATCCGAGAAATGTTGGTGAAATTGAAAATGCAGATGGAGTGGGAAGGGTTGGCAATCCGGTATGCGGTGACATAATGGAGCTGTACATCAAGGTTAAAGGCGGTATTATTACGGATGCGAAATTCAAGACCTTCGGCTGCGGCGCTGCAATTGCGACGAGCTCCATGGTAACGGAATTGGTAAGAAACAAGACGATTGAAGAGGCGCTGCAGATATCGAACAGGGCCGTCGCGGAGGCGTTGGGCGGGCTGCCGCCGATAAAGATGCATTGCTCCGTCCTTGCGGAAGAAGCGCTGAAGAAGGCCCTTGACGATTACCACGAGAGAAAGAGATTGTCTTCTGCCGCAAGGCAGAGGAAATTGCAGGCGGGATGAAGCCACGGAATAAAATGGGCAAGAAGGTCCTGGTGGCCATGAGCGGCGGCGTCGATTCGTCGGTAGCGGCCGTGATATTAAAGAACGAGGGGTACGATGTTGCCGGAGTTACGATGTGCCTTGGCATCAGGGACGGTGGTGAGCGTGTGCGGTGCTGCGGACCTGCAGCAGTCGAGGATGCAAAGAAGGTGTCCAGCGGCCTCAAGATACCTCACTACGTATTCGATTACGCCAATGAGCTTGAAGAAAAGGTCATCGGGAGATTTGTCGGCGAATACCTGAAAGGCAGAACGCCTAATCCGTGCGTTGATTGCAACCGTTACCTTAAGTTCGGCAGCCTCCTCAAGAAGGCAGAGATTCTTGGATTCGATTTTCTTGCAACAGGACACTACGCTGCAATTGAAGGCGATGAAGGGGCTTACTATCTGGCAAGACCTAGAGACAGGAGAAAGGATCAGACATATTTTCTCTATGGAATTCCCAGAGAGGCGCTCGGCTCCGTTATTTTTCCTCTGTCCTCACTCACCAAAGAGGACGTCAGGAGGATGGCCGTGGATGCCGGTCTCCCTGTTGCGGAGAAAGAGGAAAGCCAGGATATTTGTTTTGTGACCCAGAAGAATTACGAAGAATTTCTCCGGGAACGGGTACCGCCTCCACCGCCGGGTCCGATTGTCGATGCACGCGGGAATATACTGGGTGAACACAAGGGCATCATGTACTATACGATAGGCCAGCGGGGCGGCCTTGGCATAAGCAGTAGGACACCTCTCTATGTAGTTTCTATCGACAGGAGAGAGAACAGGATCGTAGTCGGGGAAAAGAAGGAATTGAAGGCGAAGGGACTCGTAGCCGCTGACCTGAACATGTTCGTTGATACGTTGCCGGAGCGGGTTTGTGCGAAAATCAGGTACAGAAAGAGGGAGGCGGTGTGCGCAGCAATCCATGAGGGCGACACGCTCAGGGTAGTATTTGACGAAGAACAGGAGGCGATTACCCCCGGGCAGTCGGTAGTCCTTTATGTGGACGGCCGCGTGCTGGGAGGAGGAATCATTGAAGAGGTTTTGTATGGAACTTGTTGAAAAGATCAATCGACTTAGAAAAGAAAGGAATGCCGTCATCCTTGCACACAATTATCAGCGGCCCGAGGTGCAAGATATTGCCGACTATGTCGGCGACTCCTTGGGGTTGAGTGTCCTGGCATCGAAGACCGACGCAGACGTAATCCTTTTCTGTGGAGTGTATTTCATGGCGGAGACGGCGAAGATCCTTTCGCCTGCGAAGACGGTCCTCATTCCGGATGCTAAAGCCGGCTGTCCGATGGCAGACATGATCACCGCCTCTGAACTCAGGATGCTGAAGAAGGAACACCCCCGTGCGAAAGTCCTCTGTTATGTGAACACAACGGCCGAGGTCAAGGCGGAATGCGATGTATGCTGCACCTCCGGGAATGCGGACCGCATAGTGCGTGAGGCTTTCCATAAAGACGACGAGATAATCTTCGCTCCGGATCAGTATCTGGCAAAATACATATCGACGCGGCTTGGCAGGGATTTTGTTTTCTGGAAAGGCTACTGCCCGATACACGTGAGAATACTGCCCGAGGACATCGCTGCCCAGAAGGCTCTCCATCCCGGCGCCGAGGTTCTTGTACATCCGGAGTGCACGCCGGCAATCACTGCATTGGCTGACAGGGTCCTCTCGACAGGGGGAATGCTTAGGCATGCAGGGGAGGCCAAGACGAGGGAATTCATCGTGGCGACGGAAATCGGCATCCTCCATCGCCTG
>DATJBN010000030.1:0-4682 GCA_035515335.1 Syntrophales bacterium
AAAATCGTAGACCGCAAAGAATATGACCGCAACCATCACGGAGAGTATTATGATCTGCTGTTTCGTCATTTTGGGCATTTTAATCCCTCAACGTCTCCAATCTTCCATCTATGCCACTGCAAGCCATATCTTCATCCTGAATTCCATGCTGTCCTCGTTTTGCTGGATGCGTATTTCTTCAACAGACTCCAGAGACGGAACCCCGCCAAGGCCGATAAGAAACTTGCGAAAATTTTCAAAATCCCCTTTGAGAACCGTATTGACGAGAAGAAATCTGTGGTCACCACCAAGGGTATTAAGATCGGGGGAGGCCGCGACCATATCGATATGGGCCTTTTGAGCCTCGCCTCTGATGATCGTAGGGACAGTATCTATGCTCGTCCTCGGAAGAGGTCTCTTTGGAGGAAACGGCAACACCCTAGACTTGCTTGTCTGACGCTCCATTTTCAGCAATTGGTAATAAGGTTGAAGCTTCTTCTGCTCAGAGATCTGAAATTGAAGAGTCGCTATCTTGTTGTCCAGGCTGGCGCCGCGTATTTGCTGCGGTACGATACCGGCGAGAACAATGAGAACCACGCCACTCACACACGCAAACAGTATAACGATGCTTCGTTTTGGAATTATGGAGTATATTTTTTCCATGCGAAACCCTAAACCAGCTTCATTTCAACCACAAAATGCAGGACTTCATTTCTCCTCAGAAGCTCGATGCTGTTCTTCTGGACGCTGACATGGCTAAACATTGGCGACGACTTTAACTTCATTACGTACCCGGCAAGCGTTGCCTCGAGCACTTTTCGATCTCCGAAAACTATGCCTTCGATTACGACCCCCTTGGTTCCTTCTTTTAAAGGAGATGTTTCCTTCTTCACCTCTGCCACCGGCAACTTGCCGGCCTGGCCAGCTCCAGCTCTGACCCTCAGATCAATGAGACGGATATTCGTCGGAGTGAGCCACGACAATTCGCTGATAACCCCCATCCCGAGGTATCTGTCCACGTAAGTCATGGAAAGCTGATGCTGCCTGCTCGAGGTTGAGAGCATTCCCAATATTACATTCTGGTCCACGCGGGGTTTGTATTGGGACAACTCCTTCTCAAGCCCCGCAATGGTTGCCTCCTTTTCTCCGGCCTTTTGGATTTCGAATAGAAGGAAAAATCCGCAAACAATCAGGCCGACGAGAAAAGCCGCAAAGATGACGCGGTTGGCACGCCCTATATTCGCTTCTCTTTCCTTGTCCTTGAACCTGAATATCAGGTTCGGTGTATAGGCGTTGTCCGAAAGGGCAAGTCCGAATGCCGGTATCAGGGCAAGTATCTCGGACACACTGGTCTGCTCTATGCCTCTGCCTACGTTGGGCATCTTGTACTTTATGGGATTCAGAATATCGCTCTTTATTCCCAGCTGGTTTCCGACGTAGTCCACCAGAGGCTGCGAAATATTCATGGCGCTCGATACGAAGATCCTCGTAACCACGTCGTAGTTGTGGCCGCTTGAATAATGCTCAAAGGTCCTCTCAACCTGCCTGATCACCCTCTCGAGTGCAGGAAGAATAGTAGCGAATTTTTCCTCGTCGGAAAGTGCGGACCCGACGTCGCTCTCCACAAGTCGCGGAGAGTCGGGACTCAGGCTGAAGAGCGCCTTCTTTGCCTGCTCGAAGCTTATCGGAGGCAGAGAACGCTCCGGCTCAGACACTCCCTTGCGTACCGTCGAAAGACGCTCCATCAGAGCCTCGACCATGCTGTTTATGCCCGCCTTTATCCCGCGCGTCATGATGAGCTTTCCCCTGGAGAAAATATCAATGCGGGAAAAATCGTTTCCGATGAAAAGGCTTGCGACGGTGCCCTCAACCGCGGGCGGGATCCACTCCGCCTTGAACAGGTTCTGGATGGCAAAAGGAGTGATCGATATGCCGGTGAGCGGCAGCCCTATTCCCGAAAACAGGGTCCTAATATCCTCGATCTCCTCCTTCGGCGCCGTATACACCATGGTCTGCCACTTGCCGACGCCCTGCTCCGTTACTTCCCTCTGAATCTCGTAATCGAAAACGGTGTCCTTGTCGTCGAACGGCGTCTCCTTCTTGATCGTCCAGTAGACCGCGTTCTCGATCTGCTTCTTTGCCACCTTTGGAATATTTATATGGCGCACGTTCACCCGAGCCGCGGACATGATTGCCCACAGGTTCGCGTTCCTGAGATTGCCACCGCAGAATTTATTCAGCTCATCCCTCAGGAAATCACTGAAGCCCGGCGACCTCCTCGTCATGCCCTGGGGGTAAGGCACGCTTTTGAAATCAAGCAGCTCCCAGCGCTTGTCGGCAAGCCTCTGCGTCATCACTATCCTCAGATATTCGTGGCCGATGTCCACGCCGATGGTAATGGGCTTGTCGCCTGCCCCGATTTTCGTGATCTTCGCAGGCAGAAACTTGATGATCTTCCTGGGCGGATCGATTTTAGATGTATCAAGAGGCGCCTTCTCGACCTCATCCCTTTTATTCCGAATGATGTCCAGAAGCCGCTCTGTGGATGTTATCTCTTTCAACCGGGCCAAATGAAGGCTCCTCCGTTATATTGTCTTCCGCAACAGAGCGTGCAGCACCGGGCGCAACCTAACGTCTCTTGTCGTATTTGGTGTTTCGATAATTGTCCAGATGCGTCTTCGCCGCATCTATGTAATCCGCAGGAAAATGCTTCAATATCCTGACCCCGTACTTGATTTCCGGCGGCTCTGGAATGATTCCCCTCTGGATGTAATCCCTGATGGTCTTCGCTGAAACGCCCAACTGCTCCGCAGCATCGACAATAGTGTAATGTGTTTTCCCCTTCACGATGATCATATGCACGCCCCCAAATCCGCTAACCGCAATGAATTAATAATGGCGACCCTCCGCAAGTGAAAACGATCAAATAAGAATAAGATGAAAAGACATAGATAAAAGGCCTCGCCTCATCAAATCCCTCCTTTTACAGCAGGGGCGCAAAGTAACATCGGAAACAAAGCAAGAAATGTGCTCGTTAAACCGCCCTGACAGTGTAAAAAGAAAAAGCAACCAGCCTTAAGACCGCAGGCCGCATGCGCGGCCGTATGCAATGTTACTTAAGGTACGAACATATCATACCTCTCGCACCCGCACAACATTTTCTATGCAATTTTTTGACATTTTTTGCAGCGACTCGTGTATAGAAACTTGTGTAGTAATTCAGGTAAGTTAAGAATGCGTGGAGGGCATCCTTCCGGACAGAGGGACGTGCTGAAAGAATGGTTTTTTTTAATCTAATTCTTTCTGCTCTACAGAAAGGGTCCTAATCATAGCCCGCTCTAATTCGGCATTCGTCATAGCCATTTGTCTCTGTACAGATCCGATGATAAGGCTATCCTGGTGGTCTAAGATGATTTTATCTTCTGTCTTTATACGTTTCCTTTTCTTTCTCTCGCGATTGCCTCTTTTCTTGCCGTTTATTCACTCTATTCTTTCTGATCTCTTCTACTCTTTGTTTCCGGCGTAGATCCCTTTGTTTTCTGAGTGCCTGACCTTGTCTCTCTTTTTCGCTTACCAGTCCCGGCCCCGACGCGCCCGTTTCTCTGCTGTAGCTTCTTTCAGCAGCAGCTGCCCTCGAAGGTTCTGTATATGCAGGATTCGGTTTCCCCTGCATTCCAGGCAACAATGTCCTCTTTCGTTCTTCTCTCTTTGAATCCAACAACCTCTGCAGCGGATCGACAACCCGTGCCTGATCTGGAGATCGGTCCTTCTGGCTGCGTGCGATTTTGAATTCCCTCGTTGTCTTCGACAGCTCGACCCGCTTATAATACGAGTCCTCGTGGGCCGGGCTCAGAGTAGAGGCCGTTTTAAGGTCACTGGCAGCCTTGTCGTACCTCCCAAGTTGAACATAAATGATGCTTCGGTTGATATATGCCTTCGTATATTCAGGCTGCAGATTGATGGCTTGGCTATATGCGTTGTCAGCAGCTTCATAATTACCCGCGACGGCAAAAGCGCTGCCTCTTTGAAAATAGTCCGATGCAGCTAGGTGATCCACCGCTTCATTATACTGTTCCTGCGTCTGCCTATCAGCGGTAGCCTGCGCTAACTGCCGCTTCAAGGATTCCGCCTCCTCCATAGCCTGTGATGCCTCCGCCCTTGCTTCTTCCAGTTCGTGCGCTAGCTGGTCATTATCTCTTATTTTATTGATTGAGGCAGCAACATCGTCCGGGTCTGCTTTTACCTCAGCCTTGAGCCAATACTCCTTTCCCGTCCACTTCTCATCGAGCACGGTTACCTGGACTACACCGGCGGTAAGGGTCGTGATCTCGTCTTTGTCCAGTTGATTGTCTTTCACCACAGTCCTGCTTTCAACGTAGGTGCCGAGTTCCTCAAGTAGCTCTCTTTTCACTTGATCAGTCGCAATTGCCCTGCAGGAACTCTTGCTGTCAAGTTCACTCGCTTCATAGGTGTATTCTTTAATGAAGGTTCTTATTTCGGCGGCTGTAAAATTGGAGATGAAGAATACAATAAGAATAGAAATCAGGGTAACCCGCGTAAAGGCAAATTTCATATATGCCAAACCTGCTGCGCATTGATCGCTTATTATACATCAACTATGAAAAGGCCGCAATAGATGTTACCTAATGGGCGTGTAATCGAACTGACCAATAGACTTCTTTGAAAATTTATTTGTGGTGCGA
>DATJBN010000031.1:0-11044 GCA_035515335.1 Syntrophales bacterium
ATGGAAATGAACAAGAACCTGTTCTCCGCCCTGAAGCTGGAGAAGAGGGTCATGTTCATCATTCTAAGCCTTATCGTTCTTGTCGCGGCATTTAACATAATATGCACCCTCATCATGATCGTAATGGAAAAGAACAAGGACATTGCCGTCTTAAAATCGATGGGGGCAACCTCGACCAGCATCATGAAGATATTTATCTATCAGGGCGTGACGATCGGGGCCATTGGTACCTTATTGGGCACGATAGGCGGCCTTGCTGTTGCCCTGAATCTCGAAAAGATCTCCGTATCCATCGAAAATCTTTTCGGTTTCAAAATACTCCCCGGAGATGTATATTACCTGAGCCAATTGCCGTCCCAGGTAAATTACAGCGATGTCTTAATAATAATCGTGGGGACCATGTTGATATCCTTCCTCTCGACGATTTATCCTTCCTGGAGGGCCTCTAAGCTCGATCCGGCGGAGGCCTTAAGATACGAGTAGCCGCCTGGAAATGTAGTATTTTTTAACTAATGATACAGTTAAACAGCCTAAGCAAAACATTTATCAAGGATGGCAGCAAGATTGAGGTGTTGAGAAGCCTGGATTTCACCATAAACACAGGCGAGTCTCTCGCCATCCTTGGTGTTTCCGGTGCGGGGAAAAGCACTCTCATACATATCCTGGGAACGCTGGATCACCCTACCTCAGGGTCCGTGCTGTTTGACGGCGTTGATGTCTTTCAGTGGGACAAGAAGAAGCTCGCGGAATTTAGGAACAAGACTATCGGTTTTGTCTTCCAGTTCCACAACCTGCTACCTGAATTCGACAGCCTGGAAAATACGATGCTGCCGGCATTGATTCACGGCCTCCCGTACCGCAATGCCCGAGAAAAGGCCGCAACAATATTGCACGAGGTGGGCCTGGGCGACAGGTTGGGTCACAAACCAGGTGAGCTTTCCGGAGGTGAACAGCAAAGGGTCGCCGTGGCGAGAGCCCTCGTCATGGAACCGGAAATCATACTGGCCGATGAGCCCACAGGGAACCTTGACAGTGATACCGGAAGGAAGATTGAAGACATACTGCTTGACCTCAACAGGACGAAAGGGATCACTCTTGTAGTAGTAACACATAACAGGTCACTCGCGGACCGTATGTCAAAAAACATAGGTCTTAAGGACGGGAAAATTTATGACTATGAATAGGTGCGCTCTTCCTCTCAAAATCATCTTCTTACTGGCGTCATTTATTATGCTGCCGTGCAATCATGAGGTTCAGGCGGAGGAGGCAAAGAAAATCGTCATACTTCCCTTTGAAGTTCACGCCAGGACAAATGCAACCACGCTGCAGGAGGCGATCTATAAGGGATTAACGACAGAGTTCTTGAAGTCCAGGACCATGGTGCTCGTTGACAGGAACTCTTTTGCCAAAGAAATAGAGGGCAAGACGGTTGATGAAAAGCTCGCCATCAGCGTCGGGAAGAAAGTGGGTGCGGACTACGCAATTATCGGAAGTGTGTCCGCCTTCGGTGAACAAATCAGCGTCGACACGAAGGTCATTGGCGTTAACGAAGGTAGGATTCTCCATACGGCATTTGCACAGGGGAGGGGCATGGAAGCAATCGCCTCTCTCTCTTCTCAACTGCGGACAAACATACTGATCAAGATAGCCGCGGATATGAGGATAGCAAAAGTTGAGTTCAAGGGTAATAAAAAGATCGAAAACACGGCGCTCAGTCAGGTAATCAAGAGCGCAAAGGGCAGTCTTTTCTCGGAAGTGGAGCTCTCCTCCGATATAAAGGCCATTTACAAGATGGGTTTTTTCGATGATGTGGCCGCGGACGTAACAGGCAGTCCCGAGGGCAAAGTTATTACGTTTATCTTGAAAGAAAAGGCCCTGATCACGGAGATAAGGATAAAGGGTAATAAGGCAATCGACAGGAGTGAAATCGAAGGAGCCATAACCTTCAAAACCCAGCAGGTATTGAACCCGGAAAAAGTCGTGGCGAGCGCGGAAAAGGTCAAGGCCCTTTATGACAACAAAGGATATTACAATGCGGAGATCAAGTACTCTATCGACAAGGAAGGCGAGAAGAATGTTATTGTGACATTCAATATCACCGAAAATGAAAGGCTGTATATCAGGACGATCTCTTTCGAAGGAAATGTTGCGTTCACAAACAAAGAACTGAAGAATATGATGACCGTTACGGAATATGGTTTCTTCCACTTTTTCACCGATTCAGGCATCCTGAGGAAGGATCAGTTAAAACAGGATACGGAAAAGATCAATGCATTTTACCTCAATCACGGCTTCATCAATGCCCAGGTGGGTGAACCAAAAATTACCCACGACAGGAAAGGGATTTATTTAACTATCCCGATCGTGGAGGGAAAACAATTCAAGGTAGGTCGGGTCGACATTACCGGCGATCTGCTGAGCGTCTCCCGCTCCGAGCTCCTTATGAAACTGAATATCAGCAAAAAGGAGTTTTATGACAGGGAAGCGGTGATGAAAGATATAGAATTTCTTACCCAGGCCTGCAACGATGATGGATATGCATATGCAGACATAACGCCCCGTACTCTTCCCCAGGAGAAAACACAGACTGTGGACGTGTCCTTCAACCTCAAAAAAGGGCACGAGGTCTACTTCAATAGGATAA
Organism: Syntrophales bacterium; assembly: GCA_035515335.1. Taxonomy (GTDB): domain Bacteria; phylum Desulfobacterota; class Syntrophia; order Syntrophales; family UBA2185; genus Fen-1135. Next base: position 2,645 of record DATJBN010000031.1, read on the forward strand.
CCATCACGGGAAACACGAAAACCAGAGATAAGGTGATCAGGAGGCAGCTTGCCTTTAACGAAGGAGACCTCTACAGCAGCAGCAAATTGAAGTCAAGCTACATGGCTCTCAATCGCCTGAGATACTTTGAAGAGGTCAATTTCCAGACGGAAAAGACATCCGACGAAACGTTGACCGACGTGAATATCAGCGTAAAGGAAAAACAGACAGGTATGTTCAGCATCGGCGCCGGCTACTCCGCACAGGACCACGCCGTGGGCACCGCGCAGATCTCCCAGAATAACCTCAATGGCAGGGGGCAGATCCTCAGTCTCAGGGGAAGCATAGGGACGATATCGAACATGTATGAACTCTCATTCATAGAGCCGTGGCTATTCGACATACCTCTGTGGAGCAAGTTTGATCTCTGGAGTTCATATAGAGAATATGACAGCTATAATCTGCGTACGCAAGGTTTTGGAGCTACCTTCGGCTATCCTCTCTGGCAGTATGTAAGCGGCTACGTGGGGTACAAACTTTTTACCAACGATGTCGCCGATGTCCAGGATACGGCGGCTCAAATTATCAAGGATGAGGCAGGGAAAACGACGGAGAGCGTGTTATCCTTCACTCTCACAAAAGATACGACCGATGACTACATGTTTCCCAGCAACGGTTACAGGAACAGCGGCACCGTCGATTATGCCGGAGGGCTTCTCCAGGGTGGCGTGGATTATCTGAGGTACAGCGCAAAAACGTCGTGGTTCCATCCTCTGCCTCTGGATACGGTATTCAGTGTACGCGCGCGGGGAGGCTATATACAGCGTACCACGGGTAATGAGGTCCCGATATATGATCGCTACTATCTGGGAGGAATCGACACCCTGCGTGGACTCCGCGATGTCGGGCCTAGGGATCCGGTCTCAAACGACCCCATCGGCGGCTATACCATGCTCTGCTTCAACTTCGAGTATATATTCCCGCTCATCAAGAACGCCGGCATCAAGGGCGTTGTGTTCTATGATACAGGCAATGACTGGGACAGCGGTTGGCATATTGATGACCTCCGGAGAACAACAGGCGTGGAAATACGCTGGTATTCACCCATCGGCCCCCTGAGGGTCGCGTGGGGTTATGTCCTCGACCGCCAGAATGACGAACCTGCAAGCCGGTTTGAGTTCACAATGGGCATGTTTATGTAATTTGCGCCAAACCACATTAATCGATAAGGGGGAAAGGGTTATGAAAAGAAATGTTCTGCTGATGTCGACGGTATTTGCAGTGCTGTCAATCTTCCTCACCGGCACGTACGCAATTGCCGCTGAAAAGATAGGCGTGATCGACATGCGGGAGATCATGATGAAATCAGACGCCGGTAAAAAGGCTACCGAAGAGTTCGGCAAGTTCGTTGAAAAAGACAGAGCCAAGATTCAGGCAATGGAAGCGGAATTGAAAAGAGACAAAGACGAAATCGAAAAACAGCGATCCGTCCTTAAGGAGAGCGCCCTTAGAGAAAAAGAGACGGCACACCAGAAGAAATTCAGGGATTACCAATTGATGGTCAAGGACGCCAACGAGGAGCTGCAGATGAGAGACCAGGAGCTCTCCAAAAGGCTGATCCCCGATATCCTGAAGGTAGTGCAGGCGATCGGTGAGAAGGAAAAATATACCCTGGTCATCGATGTCGGCAGCATTCCCGTCGCCTACTTCGCAAAGGAAAGCAACATGACCGAAAAGGTTATTGAAGAATTCAACAAGAGCTTCAAAGCGAAAAAATAGAAGAGACACAGGCGTGAAGAAGACACTTAGCGAAATCGCATCCCACGTTAAGGGAAAGGTCTTTGGAGACCCCGGTGTAATCATCGAGAACATCCGGGGGATCGATGAGGCTAGAGAGGGTGATCTGACATTCGTCGCGAACCCTAAATACTTGAAGTCTCTCGAGACGACGGAGGCCTCTGCCATTCTGGTCTCACCGGGTGTGGAGAGAGCCGACAAGAACCTGATCGTCGTCGACGATCCCTATGTCGCCCTTGGCCAGGTTCTTGGGGTGTTTTATCCGGAAGACCATGATCCACCAAAGGCAAGCAGGGGAACCTTAATCGAAGAAGGTGCGACTGTCTCACAAGACGCGCGTGTCTATCCTGGTGCATTTATCGGGCGGGGAGCAAAGGTGGAGCGGGGGGTTGTAATTTATCCGGGTGTCTATATCGGACGCGATGTCGCAATCGGTGAATATTCCATTCTCTACCCCAATGTTGTCGTGTTAAGAAGATGCATCATCGGGAAGAGGGTAATCCTCCATCCGGGCGTAGTTGTGGGAAGCGACGGATTCGGCTTTGCCAGGCCGGCCCAGGAAAACATCAAGATCCCTCAGGTAGGCTTTGTCCAGATCGACGATGATGTTGAAGTGGGGGCAAACACCACTATTGACAGGGGCACTATTGACAAGACCTGGGTAAAAAGAGGCGTAAAAATCGACAATCTGGTGCAGGTTGCCCACAACGTGGTGATAGGAGAATACTCGGTGATCGTATCCCAGGTCGGCATTTCCGGTAGCACAAGACTGGGAAAGGGAGTAATACTGGGCGGCCAGGCAGGTCTCGTCGGGCATATCCAGTTGGGTGACCACGTCATGGTTGGCGCCCAGTCCGGTGTTCATGAAGACGTGCCTTCAGGCCAGGTTGTATCGGGTTCCCCCCATTTGCCGCACAAGAAGTGGCTCCGGGTCGTGGCAAGCCTTGCACAACTTCCCGAGATGCGGAAGAGCCTCTCCTCGATCCTCGAGAGATTGGAGAAACTGGAGAAAGAAGCAAAATAGAGCCGAGAGCAATAGAATCCCAATCAACTGATAACGAAGGACGCCGCGCTTGCGGCGTATGTTGTATTTGAACACGGTTTGAATTAAGAAATTTAGGAATTCAAGGATCTACTATGAACATTCATCCCACAGCAGTGGTATCTACTCAAGCCCGATTAGCAGAAGGGGTCGAGGTCGGCCCTTACACCGTTATAGGGCCGGACGTGAATATCGGAAAGAATACGATTATAGGACCCCATGTCGTCATTGATGAGCACACCGATATCGGAGAAGGATGCCGCATATTCCAATTCAGCTCAATAGGAGCAGCTCCTCAGGACCTGAAATTCAAAGGGGAGATAACCCGCGTCATCATAGGAAACAATAATACGATCAGGGAATACGTAACGATCAACAGGGCTACGTCCGCAGACATCGGTGTAACCATCATGGGGAACAACAACCTCCTGATGGCGTATTGCCACGTGGCACATAATTGCAAGCTGGGGAATAATATCATCATGGCCAACGCCGCCAATCTGGCGGGGCATATCCATGTGGAGGACTACGCCATCATCGGCGGACTGACCGGCATCCACCAGTTCACTCGCATTGGGGCGCACTGCATCATCGGCGGGGCATCCGCGGTATCCAAGGATGTTCCCCCCTTCGTCATGGCCTCCGGCAATTATGCCAAGCTCTATGGTCTCAACATAATAGGCCTCAGACGGAGGGGATTCAAGGAGGGGACGATACAAGCGCTGAAAAAGGCCTACAGAATTGTATTTCGGTCATCCCTTCTTCTCTCCGCGGCTGTCGAGAATGTGAAGGCGGAGGTCGATGATATTCCGGAAGTGAGGCAGTTTGTGCACTTCATTGAAACAAGATCTGCAAGAGGCATAAGCAGATAAGATTTGGCGCTTAACATGAAAAAGATCAGAATCGGTGTGGTGGGCATCGGTCATTTGGGCAACTACCACCTGCAAAAATACAGTGCGTTGAACGGCTGCAGGATCGCCGGTGTCGCCGACATCCGAAAGGAGCGTGCCGAAAAAGCGGCCGGCGAGTATGATTGTCGTGCGCTGGCCGACCATCGCAAACTCATAGGCTCTGTGGATGCCGTTAGCATCGCTGTTCCGACAATATCTCATTACCCGATTGCAAAGGACTTTCTTGAGGCGGGTATCGACGTCCTTCTCGAAAAACCTATCGCGGCAACCATCGAGGAAGCGGACGAGCTTATAGGCATTGCCGAAAAGAAGAACGTGATATTTCAGGTCGGGTTTATTGAACGTTTCAACCCGGCAATCGTCGCACTCGGTACGGTGATGGGGAAACCAATGTTCATCGAGACGCATCGTCTCCATCCCTTCTTCGAACGCGGAACCGACGTGGACGTCATCCTCGACTTGATGATCCATGATCTCGACATAATCCTGCACTTTGTTAAGTCTAAGGTTATGAACGTGGAGGCCGTCGGCGTTTCGATCCTGTCCGACAAGGTGGATATCGCCAACGCCAGAATAACCTTCTCTTCAGGATGCGTCGCCAATGTGACGGCAAGCAGGGTCACGGGAAAGACCATGCAGAAGATCAGATTCTTCGGGTTTGAGGGATATCATGCGGTCGATTACGGGAAGCGCGAACTCGTCTCGCTAGGCAGGAAAAACGGCGCTGACGGGAAGGTCGAGATCAGTGCGAACCTCATCGAAGTAAAGAAACTCGATCCCCTTGAAGAAGAGATACGTGCATTTGTCGGGTCACTGATAAGCAGGGCGGCACCTGTTGTCACAGGGAAAGAAGGGAGAGATGCCCTGGAATTGGCGCTTCTTGTTGCGGAAAAGATAAGGCTCTCTCAGGAGAAGCTCTCATGATACCGATGGTTGATTTGAAGAGGCAGTATAATGCCCTCAGAGCCGAGATCGACCAGGCCATTCACGATGTCCTTCTCGACACCAGGTTCATCCTGGGGCCGAATGTGTCGGAACTGGAGAAGGAAGTGGCCGCATATCATGGCCTTCCCTACGCGATCGGTGTGGCAAGTGGTACTGACGCCCTGCTCCTGTCCCTCCGCGCCTGCGGAATCGGGGCGGGAGACGAGGTCATCACGACTCCCTTCACATTTATCGCAACGGCGGACGTAGTCTCGCTTCTCTCCGCAACGCCGGTATTCGTCGATATCGCAGCCGACACATTCAACATCGACCCGGACAGGATCGAAGAAAAGATTACAAAAAAGACTAAGGCGATCATTCCCGTTCACCTATTCGGTCATCCGGCGGACATGGACCGGATCTCTGCCATTGCCGTAAAATACAATCTCAGAGTCATCGAGGATTGCGCGCAGGCATTCGGCGCGGAATATAGAGGCAAGAAAGTGGGTACCAAGGGAGACTGCAGTTGCTTCAGTTTCTTCCCGAGCAAGAATCTCGCTGGTTATGGCGACGGCGGCATGATAGCAACCGCTGATCGCGACCTCGCAGAAAACATCAGACTCTTGAGAAACCATGGAAGCGCCGTGAGATATCACCACACGGTCCTGGGTTATAACAGCCGCCTCGACGAGATCCAGGCGACGATCATCCGCGTAAAACTCACGAAGATTGAGGAATTCAATAGCAGACGCCGCGCCAATGCGGACATTTACAGACAGCATATCACACGAGATGATATAACTCTTCCCGCCGAACGTCCTGGATGCAGGCATGTCTACCACCAGTTCACGATTCGCTCAAAGAACAGGGAAAGCATCATGAAGGCCCTGAAGAATGGAGACGTCTCTTCTGCAATCTACTATCCCGTACCACTGCACAGGCAGGAGGTATTCGCCAGCCTGAAGATTCGAACGGAAGGCCTGGAAAACAGCGAGCTATGCGCCTTGGAGGTGCTCTCGCTGCCGATGTTTCCGGAGCTCACCAAAGAGGAGATCCTGCACATAAGCGATGTGATCAACCATGCGGCCTGATACACCCGGCAAGAAACTAATCATGATTGTTGCAGGGGAAGCCTCTGGTGACCTCCATGGAGGAAATCTCGTTCGGGCGATGCACAAGATCGATCCTGAACTGGAGTTCTACGGTGTTGGCGGGAGAAAATTGAAGGCCGCCGGCGTAGAGTTGATAGCCGACGCAGCGGATATGGCCGTCGTTGGACTCACCGAGGTTGCCTCCAAACTAGGCATGATACTCACTGTCATGGCCCGGCTGAAGGCATCCCTCAAGAAAGAGAGGCCGGATCTCCTCATCCTCATCGACTATCCGGACTTCAACCTTCCCCTTGCCAAGGCTGCAAGAAAATACGGGTTAAAGGTGTTTTACTACATCAGTCCCCAGGTGTGGGCCTGGCGAAAGGGTAGAATCGGGAAAATCAAGAACACAGTCGATAGAATGGCCGTAATACTTCCTTTTGAGGAGAATATGTACAAGGAGGCAGGTGTTGATGCAACGTTCGTCGGCCATCCTCTCCTCGACGTGGTGAATGCAAAATATCCCCGCCCAGAGGCCATGCGACGGTTCGGTATCGCTGAAGATGCAACGACAGTGGGCATACTGCCCGGAAGCAGGAAGTCCGAGGTTACGAGGTTACTCCCTCCCATGCTTGGCGCTGCCGAGATTATCGAAAGAGAAATCAAGCCCGTGCAATTTGTGCTTCCCCTTGCCGATACGCTAGACGATGCTTTTGTGTCACAAATCATAGCGAGATACCCAGTGACAGTGAAAATGATTCACGATGACGTCTACGATGTTATAGGGTGCACGGATGTGGCAATGGTTGCGTCGGGAACGGCTACCCTGGAGACCGCACTCTTGGAGACACCGATGATCATCATCTATAAGGTCTCCACACCCTCCTACCATGTAGGCAAAGCGGTAATCAGTGTTGATCACATAGGCCTTGTCAACATCATCGCAGGAAAGGCGATCGTCCCCGAATTGATACAGGATGAGGCAAGTCCGGAGAAGATAGCGGCGGAGGTGATCGACATTCTTACGGCTAAAGGACGGAAGGAGCGGATTAAAGAAGATTTGAAGAAGATCAGGGGTATGCTGGGAAACCACGGAGCGGCGGAAAGGGTTGCCCGCTTGGCATATGATATGATACAACCTGAACACTGATTGCCGATGAATTTGAAACGCATTCCAGGTGAAGAGGTTACTCCACTAATACGGGACTTGTAATACATGGATATTTTCAAGCGCCTGCTCCTTCTTGCAAAGCCACACATGCCGAAGTTTATTCTGGCGATGTTGTGCATGCTTACTGTTGGAGCTATGACGTCTGCCCTGGCATTTCTCGTAAAGCCGGCCCTCGATGAAATCTTCCTCAAAAAGAACTCGGAAATGCTCGTACTGATGCCCATTGCGGTCATTGTAATATATCTCATAAAAGGCGGATGCAACTACACGCAAACGATTCTGATGAGCTTTATCGGACAGCGGGTTGTCACGGATTTGCGTAATAGCCTCTACAGAAGAATGCAGATGCAGTCGCTCTCGTTCTTCACAAGAAATCCAACCGGCGTCCTAATGTCGCGAATCACAACAGACGTAATGTACGTCCAGGGAGCCGTATCAGAGGCTGTCACGAGTCTCCTCAAAGACTCCTTCACCCTAATCTGTCTCGTCTTCGTCATATTTTACAGAGACTGGCAGCTTGCGATCATCGCCATGTTCGTTTTTCCTCTCACGATCTATCCCATTGCCAAGTTCGGCCAGAGGATGAGGAGCATCGCCACACGCACACAGGTAACGATAGGCAGCCTTACCACGCTTCTTCAAGAAACTATTTCCGGAACGAGGATCGTCAAGGCCTTCGGTATGGAGGAATATGAAAACCAAAGGTTCGCAAAGGAGAACGAACATCTCTTCAAGCTGGCCCTGAAGGCCGTATCGGTAAACGCCATTTCTAGCCCTTTCATGGAATTTCTCGGGGGCATAGGCATAGCGGCAATCGTTTTTTACGGCGGTTACCAGGTGATAAGAGACGTTTCCACGCCAGGCACCTTCTTTTCTTTTCTGACGGCATTGATCATGCTGTACGAACCTGTGAAGCGGCTCACCAATGTGAATAACACGATACAGCAGGGAATCGCTGGCGCAGTGCGGGTCTTCAGCATCATAGACATGCTGCCGGAAATAAAGAATGATCCCGACGCGGTGGACCTGCCGAAGATATCGAAGGGCATCGTCATCGACGATGTTACCTTCCGTTACGAAGAAGCGCCCGTGCTCAAGCACATCAACCTTTCCGTTAAGGTGGGCGAAGTCGTCGCTTTTGTAGGTATGAGCGGCGGCGGCAAAACTACCCTTGTTAATCTCATCCCGCGCTTCTACGACGTTTCGGAAGGACGGATCCTGATAGACGGCCGTGACATCCGCCACGTCACAATCGAATCCCTCCGCGGGCAGATTGGCATGGTCACGCAGCAGACGATCCTTTTCAATGACACCGTGAGAAACAATATAGCATACGGAAATATAGAAAAGACTGATCAGGATATAATCGAGGCGGCAAAGGCGGCAAACGCCCACGACTTCATAACAAGCCTTCCGAAAGGTTATGATACCATCATAGGTGAGCAGGGGGCAAAGCTCTCGGGCGGCGAAAGACAGAGAATATCG
>DATJBN010000032.1:0-2598 GCA_035515335.1 Syntrophales bacterium
GGTAACCAGCGGGAAAGGCGGAGTCGGCAAGACATACATAACCGCCAATCTGGCCTACATTCTCTCAAGGATGAAGAAGAGGACTCTGATACTCGACGCAGACATGGGACTTGCCAACATCGATGTCATTCTCGGGATATCCCCGAAATACAACATGCACCATGTGTTAAAAGGCGAGAAGTCGGTTTCGGACGTGATCGTTCCGGGGCCGGGGGGCATCAAGATACTGCCCGCAGCCTCCGGTGTCCAGGAGATGGCGGAACTGTCCAAGGGTCAGAAGCTCGCGCTCATCGACGAGCTTGACGACTTGAATGAAGGTTTCGAATTTGTTTTTGTCGACACAGCTGCCGGCATAACGGGCAACGTCCTGTATTTCAACATGGCCGCCAAGGAGATTGTTGTCGTCGTTTCACCGGAGCCCACTTCGCTCACCGATGCATACGCCCTGATCAAGTTACTGTATCACGGCAGGGCAGAAAAGAGGATATTGCTCATCGTGAATATGGTAAAGAGCTCCCATGAGGCGAGAGAGGTCTTTACAAAATTGAGCAAGGCAACCGAACACTTCCTTGATCTTTCGATTGAATATCTCGGCTACATCATCTATGATGACAAAGTTACGGAGGCCGTCAGACAGCAGAGAATGTTCGTAGAAATCTATCCATACGCGCAGGCGACCAAATGCCTGATGTCAATAGCGAAGAAGATATGCCGTGATAAACCCGAAAGGTATAATTTCGGGAGCATGAAATTTTTTTCCCGGGCGATAGTCGGTGGAGGGGATGGATAAGAAAAGGCGTGATGAATCCGTCATGGACAAAAGGAAGCATGACGAGTTCATCATGAAATATGCTCCTCTTGTAAAAAATATTGTCGAGAGGATATCCGCGAGGCTGCCGTCGCATTTGAACGTGAAGGAGGACCTGATAAATGTGGGCGTCATCGGTCTGATCTCGTCCATTGAAAAATTCGATAAAAAGAGGAATGTTAAATTTGAGACATACGCCAGTTTCAGGATCAGGGGCGCAGTTCTTGATGAACTCCGAGCGAGAGACTGGATGCCGCGCTCGACGCGAAACAAACATTCAAAACTGGAAGAATCTTTTTCTACTCTTCAAAAAATGTTGGGGAGGCCTCCCGAAGAGGAAGAGATGTGCCGCTATCTCAATATGTCTCTCGAGAAATACCACAAGATCCTCGATGAGGCAAAAGGGATAACGCTTCTCAGCAGCGAGGATCTTCCTCCGGACTATCATGAAAATTACAGGAATTATGACGTCCTTGAAGACATAGACCAGAAGAATCCGTTTTCATTCCTGGCTACAAGTGAACTGAAAAATATACTGAAAAAGGCCATAGACAACCTTCCAGAGAAAGAGAGGCTGATACTGTCGCTCTATTACTATGAGGAACTGACCATGAAGGAGATAGGCAGGGTCATCAATCTGACGGAATCAAGGGTTTGCCAGCTTCACACACAGGCCATCCTGAGGCTCCGGGGCAGCCTCAAGGAACTCCGGGGAGTTTATCGTTGAAATAGGTCTGACGCAAGAGAAGGTCCTTTAAATGGTGAGAAAAGTAGAACTTGATCTTCTGGAAGAAGCGGGTGCAACAGGCGAAGATGCCCCTCTCGCAGAGAGTGATGCAAAGAGAAAAGACTGGCGGAGATGGTTTGCAGGAAAAAGGCTTGTTGTCACAGCCGCCGTTCTCGGCTTCCTTTGCATCATTGGTGTCTCATTGCTGTTCCTACTGCCGGGAAGAGGCGCGCATATCGAATCCGGCGAGTCTGTTGAGATGGCATCCGTTCGGGACAACGTGGAGACCCTGAATAACTTCATCATCGACCTTGCCGATGAACATGGGCGGTACAGGATCCTAGTTTGCGACATGACACTCGTGCTGAATGAGGACAAGAATATTTCAGCAGATAAGATGGAAACAAGAAGAAAGACGTACGAGGCGCTGAAGGTCAAAGCGAGGTATGCGCTGATATCTTCCAAGTCATACAGCATTATAAAACAGGAAATGCGAGACGAGATGGATCGCGTTCTGGGAGGCGGGGTAAAAGAGGTATATTTCACCAAGTTCATGTTGCTGTGAATCAGAGTCTCCGGGCATGTAGTCGGTTCTCCGGATGAATGGAAGGGACGAACTATGAAACGTATAGGGCTTGTCGTGTCGATTGTTCTTATCGGCATTTTCAACCTGGGCTATGCACATGCCCTGACGCCCGATCAGATCATTCGTTTGAAAAAAGCAGGGGTCAGTGACCAGACGATCCAGATGATGCTGCAGCAGGAGAGGGAGGCCAGGCAGGAAAATCCAGCTGACTCGATCGGTGTCAAGGAAGTGAAAGACAAGGACGGCAACGCAGTAACGGTATACACCACCGGCCGCACATCGAAGGAGAACGGTACGCCTGATGCCGAAGATGTGAAGGTGGACAAAGCCTGGAAGATGTTACAGAATATGATTATTGACAACAGGAAATGAAATGTGACCGGCGAAAGCGGCAAAGACCGGGAAAGATTATAAACGGGTCACGCCGGCCAGGAAAGAAATAGTTCTATGCGTTACGAAGAAATGTACGGAATTCTG
>DATJBN010000033.1:0-26809 GCA_035515335.1 Syntrophales bacterium
AAAAGTAATTTCTTTATCCTTGATCTCTCTGGATGAATTTGCAATGTCAGTGGAGCCATCGACAAGAGCCTTAATCCCATCCCCGGATCCGCCGCCCGAAAGGGATATGTTTACACCGGGGTGTGCTTTCATATAAGCCTCGAGCGCAGCCTGCGCAATGGGCAAAACAGTCGTTGATCCTTTGATTACAACATTCTCTGCGGCAAGCGCCATGCCTGTGCAAAAGGTCAGGCAGATCATGCCTACAATCAGATATCTTCTCAACATATAAAAAACCTCCATTTTTCTTTTTGATTTGTCTTCTTCATGCATAGAAGACATTTTCATTGTCCGTCGCACTAACATAAAAAGCAATAACATTTCCGTCATTTAAATTAAGGTTTGCCGTCATGTGATATTTTCCCTCTGTTGTTTCCCAACGGGTTAATTTAATACACATCAAATGTTTCAAATTCGTTAAAGAACGATGAAGAATCCGTTAATCCATTGAGAAACGAATTTGAATGTTGACTATCGAGAGACAACCGTGTTAGACGGCGCACGTCCGATCTCAGATATGACCATGTGGAGAAGTTGCAGGCGGGTGGTGGTTCGTTAATATGGATAGTCACGCCTTGATGTCTGTAGTTTTCATCGTTTCAATTGCCCTGCTCTTCGATTTTATCAACGGCTTTCACGATTCCGCTAATTCAATTGCTACTATCGTTTCCACCCGCGTGCTGAAGCCACAGCACGCGGTACTTTGGGCAGCCTTTTTTAACTTTGTCGCAATCTTCTTTATCGGCGCCCAGGTTGCAAATACCGTGGGCACTGGTATCGTCACCACTTCAATTGTCGACAACACTCTCATTTTTTCGGCTCTTAGCGGAGCCATTATCTGGAACCTCATAACCTGGTGGCTCGGTCTTCCCAGCAGTTCGTCTCATGCACTCATCGGCGGTCTCATCGGAGCGGGTCTGGTAAAGGGTGGAGCTAAGGTCCTCGTGTGGAAAGGAATTATAAAAACTGCGTGTTTTATCGTACTTTCTCCACTCATAGGAATGGGCATTGGATTAGCTTTAATGATCCTGACTTTGAGGTTATCCAAATACGCTACCGTATCTACGGCAGACCGCCTATTCAGGAAGCTGCAATTGCTGTCTGCTGCCATTTTCAGTCTCAGCCATGGCATGAATGACGCGCAGAAGACAATGGGTATCATCGCCGTCGTTCTCTTTAAGAGCGGGTACCTTGGATCAAATTTCTACGTTCCGTTTTGGGTCGCGTTCTGCTGTTACTTGGTCATAGGCTTGGGCACGATGGCGGGGGGATGGAGAATAGTCAAGACGATGGGCACGAAGATCACGAAACTCCAACCCATAGGCGGATTCTGCGCGGAAACGGCAGCGGCAATTTCAATTATCGGCGCCTCCGTTGCGGGCATCCCTGTCAGTACGACGCATACTATTGCAGGAGCGATCACGGGAGTTGGATCTACGAAGCGCTTGACTGCCGTTCGCTGGGAAGTAGCAGGAAATATCATCTGGGCGTGGATTCTGACCATACCTATTTCAGGAGAGATATCAGCGGGCATATGTTTCTTGGTAAATGTCTTGCGCTAACTCGCAGGCTCTTTTATAATCGGTCAAATTGTTCCAGCAACGCAACCTAGAACACAGTCAGACTGTGAAATTACTTAACGAAAGAGAGTGTCAATATGAGAGTGGCCAATTTTTTGAAGATATTCGTTTCCTACCTAATCCTGGTTTTGCTCGCAATAGCCGTCATGGATTTTTTTCTCACACCGAAGATCGACGTGACCACGACCCAGCTTATTGAGGACGACATGTTCGGTATCGCGCGAATACTTACTGCAGTACCTGGGGAAACAATTAGTGGCAAAGTCCCGGAGGTCGTCAAACAGTTGAATATAAGGGTAACGCTCATCGATCAGGCAGGACGTGTTATCTCTGATTCGCAGGCTGACGCAAAACAGATGGAAAACCACTTCGATCGTCCCGAGATTCAGCAGGCGAGAGCTGAAGGGCGGGGCAAGGCGTCTCGATACAGCGTAACATTGCAAGAGAACATGCTCTACCTGGCCGTTCCAATCAAAGAGGATGGCAAAATCAAGGGTTATGTCCGGCTGGCTCGCCCACTGGTTGAGGTTAGAAAATCTATTAATCAACTTCACACAGCATTATATCTGACCCTCTTTATCATTGCCGTTCCTTCACTTCTTCTTGCCGTTCTATTTTCCAGAAGCATAGCATCTCGACTTACAGCCTTTTCTAAAGAATGATGGTATTGAACTCTGTTAGAGTTTCACCTACAGATAAGTGGTGTTCATCCTCCGGTCAAAAGCCTGCAAATTCATTCTTCCTGTCCAACACGTCCCTTATCGCGAGAGCGAGATCCTTAAGGAAGAGCGGTTTCATTAGCAGCTTCTCGATGCCGAGCCTTCCCGCTTCCCTTTCGTTGATCAGTTCACTGAACCCTGTGCATACGATGACGGGAACGTCCGCCCTGATGCGGTGGATTTCTCTCGCAAGCTCGACGCCTGTCATATTGGGCATTGTCATGTCTGTGATGATAATATCATATCGAAATGGTTGCGCTTGAAAAGCCTTCAGCGCTTCAACGCTGCTTGTCCGCGCCGCAACCACATAACCCAAGGACTGGACCATTTCTTTTCCAATCTCAGCGAGCACTTCTTCATCGTCAACAAAGAGAATTCTCTCCTCTCCTCTGGGTATCGGTCCTTGCGATTTGCTCTCTGAAGGTGCGGCACTCTCAATCCGGGGTAGGTAAATCTTGAAAGTCGTTCCCAGCGCTGGCTCGCTGTATACATTGATCGCTCCTCCATAACTCTTAACAATCCCATATACAACGGAAAGACCAAGACCCGTTCCTTCCCCGGGCTTCTTCGTTGTAAAGAAAGGATCAAAGATACGGTCTATGATGGCCGGATCAATGCCGCAGCCCGTGTCGCTCACGATCAATCGCGCATACGGTCCCGGTTTCAACGCCGGATTTGATGATAACGCAGCAGTATCAATGTCAACATGTTCAAGTTCGATTTTCAACATTCCGCCCCTTTCCCGCATGGCATACGCAGCATTTGTACACAGCTTCATCATAATCTGATGAATCTGTGTGGGATCTGCAAACACGGTATTTGAATTTTGCGGAATATCCGACATGATGTTGATCGTTGACGGAAGGGATGCACGGAGCAGTTTCAAAGATTCTTTCACGATGATGCCGATATCGACAGGCCTTCTCTCCTGTTCACCCCGCCGGCTGAAGGTGAGAATGTGGTTAACGAGGTTTCTGGCCCGGTCACAGGCACCGATGACCTGTTCCAGCCGCCGCTTCTGCGAAGCCTCCCGGCTTTCGTACAGGGTCATTTCCGTGAGACCGAGTATTGCGCCCAGGATATTGTTAAAGTCATGGGCTATGCCACCGGCAAGGGTGCCAATGGCCTCCATCTTCTGCGCCTGCAGCAGTCCTTTCTCGCTCTTCTTCAAGGCCTCCTCGGTTCGCTTTCGCTCCAGGGTATTCACGAATATGGAACCCACTATCTTGAGAACCGCGATGATGTCTTCCGGCCATCTTCTTCACCTCCTCAATTTATATTCGTTGAATTGCCCTTGTAATCGATTACCGCTTGGTAGCGCATATTCCATCCCGAGATGACCGCCTGTTCCCACCGTCTCACGGCGTGGCGGAAATCATATAACGATGCCGCGCCATCCAGTACCTTGACCTGCATTTCTTCAATGCGCTGTTCGGCCCTTCTGACCTCCGGGGTCATGAAGTATCCGCTATGGAAATACGGCCTCGACACATGCTCCCACGTGGCTCCAATACAATTGAGAAGTGACTTCCGTCTTTCCGCCGTGTACTTCTTCTTCCTCTTGCCGGGCGCAAACATGCGAAACACTATCGGATAGCCAATATCCAGATACAGTTTTGCCGATCGGAACGGTTTTGTTCCTGTCACCACCTGTGTCGCAATTCCTACACTGTTCGGAACGACCTGACAATTCATGCTTTATCCTCCTTGTTGGCCACACCTCTATCCCCCAAACGGATCGAGAGACCGAGGTATGATCAGCCAGAAAAGTGTTCTCCCCCGCGGTAACAGCACTTAGAAAATGCAAAACAATAGAGCCCCTCTTTCTCTCTGCCTTCATTTGTTCAAAGAGACATCGATGAAATCCGGCAGACCAATAACACGGTCATCCCCAGTAGGTTGCCGTCAGGTGGTCATCAGACAAACCTTTATCAAGTGGAATAAGCTCTTCTCGTTTCCCTCGGCAAATGTCATCAGGTGGGTCTATTGGGGCTCCGTAAAGCTGTATGTCCAGAGGCCGGGACATTGGCCTGCAATCTGCCAGGTGAATGCTTCCTTTGTTCATTGTAAATTCCTCCCGTAGTGTCACATCGATTTTCAAGACTGAATTACAGGAAGTTAATAGAGGATTATTATTGCGAGAAGATGAAAGGAAGATTAAGGTTCCGTTAAATCTCGAAACAATTCATTAAGAAATTCATCACTTGACAGAATATCCACAGGAGCGGCGGCCGGAAGTCTTGAGAGTCAGGTGCTTTCTGATCGAGCCTTTCATCCGCCGCCACATGTGTTCGCCTACGCTTGCTTCGTCAATTATCAGGTGACGTGATATTTTTTTATCCACATCGCCGTCCTTCTGCACGGCGTGAATCTGCCACCGGTTGAAATTATTTCGAGCAAGCATCTCTCTCATTTTCGAACAGGATATAAATTCGTCTTTCTCATCGATAAAGATAATCGTCGGTTTATTCAATCTGTCATCCGCATTTTTTTCAAAATACTCGACCGCCTCAAACAGAGCCTTATAGGCCGACATCGGCGTACCCTCATTGGCCCTGTAAGATACGGGGGACAGACTGTCAATCACAACACTGGGAAAGGACATTAAGGCTTTTAATAGATAACTTTCCGCTGTAACATTGAAGGCAGGTGCAAAAAGGATTACCCGATCAAAGCATACATCAGAACGCGAAAGGGCAAGATTACAGCCCAGCAGCCCGCCCAGGGAGTAACCTACAAGGAAGACGGGGAGGTTCCCGCGGAAGGCCCTTTCTCTCACCTTCAAATAGGCGTCGTATATCTCGTCAGACCACAAGCCGTAGCTGACGCTGCGAAATGAATCAAGCCTCGCTTCGGCAGAAGATAGATTCACCTTTCTCAGATAGTTATTCCCATGCCCTCTCAATGAAACGTTCAGAACTTCTACGCCGGCATCTCTCAGTACTGCTACAATAGATTGCATCCTATCCGGCCTCAGATTGAGCCCGTGTACGACAAGAGCAATGCCCCTCAGCCTTTTTGTCTGTTCTATTCTGAACCACTGTGAATAGTCGCCTCTGTCGCCGATATTTCCCGTCAATGATGAGACTGACTTCGAAACACCGCCGCCTGATAGGACATAAATAAAGGCGCCTACTGTTATGCCTATTAAGAAACATACCAATACCAAACGCCTTGTCATAAGCCGGTACGTATAACTGCCTCAGTCCGATCAACAGCAACGTAAGTTTATTGATCAGAAAAATATATATTGCCTACACAACATTCTGCATCGCTCCGTGTGTGGTGTGTATTGATAAAAAGCAGAACGCCTTTCACAATGACCGGCCCGCCGTTTGTCAGCCGTTCACCGAAAGCCCGATGGACGTCGTCGAGGATATTTCTCTTCTCTGTAAACCACGTCCCGAGTTTATCATCCCCGTTTCGCACAACAAGATACCGAACATTTCCCAGCATCGTCTGAGGACTTCTCACCAGGATGTTCTTCGGCGCTTCGTTGTCCCATATATATGCGATTGAGGACGGCGTTGGAAAGAGCCCCCCATTACCGGGTATTTGAATGGCAAAGTACACCTGGATGCATTGGTCATCGTTCTCCTTTTTTCTGACGTCACCGCCATTGGGCAGCTTCGTCGCTTTCCATGACCAATGGAGATAAGGATATGCCCGAATATCAACATGGATATCCTTCCGGAAACCGAAAGCGGTCTCTCCGCTGCTCATCATTTGCAAGTGGGGAGGCACTGCATTTTGACTTACACTGAATGAGGGTTTTCCCTTGTATTCCTGGAGGATCCAATCCTGCGGCAGGCCGTTTGCGGATATATTCGATTGGAATTGAACTACATGGATAATTGATACGGCCGACCATACGATGGGCGTGCTCAAAAGAACAGCGCCAGCCGATACAATAAAAAGGACGACATTAACTATCCCGAAAGGAAACGCTTCGCTGCTTTCAGGCATGGTAATGCTACAAATGTTTGCAAGTTCATTGAGAGGAGATTTCCGCATACCAAGATTCAATCGCCGCCCTGATGTCGTTCCTGATCTTCCGAACCTGCACAAACTTCTCCTCGTCTGTTCCTGTGAGTTGTGCAGGATCGGGAAAACTCCAGTGCAGGCGTTTTCCATTTCCGGGAAATACCGGACATTGCTCTGCACCGGTATCATCGCATACGGTGATCACGTAAGAGAATGATTCCCCTCTGCGAATCAGATCGTGAACTGTCTGTGTCTTTTTTCGAGAAATATCTATGCCAGCCTCTGCCATTGCTGCCACGGCAAGGGGGTTCAGCTTGCCGCTTGCCAGGCCCGCGCTGTGTGCTTCGAAGCGGTCGCCATGAAGATGATTCAGCCACGCTTCGGCCATCTGGCTGCGGGCGCTGTTATGGATACAGACGAAGAGGACGTTCTCCTTCCGCACTTCAGACTGCTTCATAATTTGCCTGGTGAAAACCGCCTCTTACATTTCTCGGCGATCGTTCCTGCTTTCTCATGCATGCAAAACAAAGCCGGCTTGTCGGTCTGGCAAGCAATCGGCCTTCCGATATCTGTCTCTCGCAGACCTCGCAGATTCCGAATACGCCTCTATCTATACGCATTAGCGCGCCCTGAAGCTCCCGGAGCAACAACCTTTCTCTTTCCTTAATCGTCAGTTCCACACTTCGATCGAATTCGTTCGACGCCTTGTCCATGATATCCGCTGGATTATCATCAGAAGTTCTGCGCTCGAACGAGGTCCGCCCGACCCTGAATTGCAGATCATTTAATTTCCTGAGAAGCTTCTTTTTTATAGAAATTAGCTTTTCCGGTTT
The DNA here is from genome assembly GCA_035515335.1 of Syntrophales bacterium. GTDB lineage: Bacteria > Desulfobacterota > Syntrophia > Syntrophales > UBA2185 > Fen-1135. The sequence goes on from DATJBN010000033.1 coordinate 7,156, forward strand.
CATATCGATGCCTCCATTACCTAATTACTGCTATGTGTTTCCTCGCAGCGCCCCCTTTCACGAAAACTCTCGTCAGATTCTGTTCTCATGAACGTGAAAAGATACTACGGACCCGGTGACTTTACTGCAGCCTGTATGCAGAAAAATGCCCACCCATACGAAGAGCAGAAAGATTATCGCCTCAGGCTGCCAGAGAATTCGGATTCCTTCCAGGACATGCGCTGATGCCTGCGATTCCGCAGAACACCTCCAAAGAACCAGCGCGTAAACAATGGCCGCAATGCCCATAATCTGATAGACGGACACCCGGCCCTTCCCGCGATAATCAGCACGGAATATCTCCGAAACAAATCGCCATCCCTGTGTCACGAGCACGGAAAGGAGAAACGAACTGGCATATAGGGCATTGAGAAAAAGGTGTGTCGAAACAAGAGCAGTGCTCGTGTACAAAACAGCCGTCACCGCCTGAACTGGCACCACGCGCTCGCCGTCAAGACCGCTCTCATAGGCTATCTTTTTCGTCTTCCCTGAAAAGATAAAGTTGTAGTTCGCAAACAATGACTGAATGTAGGACGGACATCTGGAAAGCCGCCTCCCGTAACAGCAGCCGAAGCTGATACAGGCGAGGCGTCCCATCCCTTCTCCAAAGGAATATGAGGTCGCAAGAGCCGCGGCCGCAGGCATCATGGGAAGGGCAATCTCCGGCCCCATGGCGCCGTTGACAATTGTTATGGCGAGTGGAGCAATCAGCAGGCCTCCAAAGACCGCACCGCCTACCGTCCTCGTATGCGCCTTTCCTTCCACAACTATTGCAACTATCTGCGCCATCGGCAGGCAGAAGACCATCATAATCAGGATCAGGGCAACACACGCCCTCATGCCGATTCCAATTGCGCCAAAGAGAACGAGTATAATCGCCATTGATATAAGATAGGCGTTTGCACTGAATAGGCCGTAATAGGTGAGATTGAGCCCGTCCCATGTGACCGAGTCAATTTTTCTAACGGGTATGGTAGCCAGGATCTGCCATCTCTCGCCGGGCAGCACCCTGAATCCCCAAAACAGGTGGGACATCAAACCAACGGCCAGTACGATTAGAAAAATTTCATTTTGCATCCGATAAATATCCTCTTTATTTCTCAGTTTAAGCCACAGCGGGCTACTCCGGAGTGGCGTTACGGCGCTATCTCACCGCCCTCCCGATTGCCGATCGGACCTTGACCTCGGTTTCCATAAGAGGCATCCCGAAACCTTTACAGTACAGGCTCTCCGCGTCCTGATGGAACATGTTGAGGATGATGTCATAGTCAAATTTGACGCGTCCGGGCTGAAATATCAGCACGTCGGTGCTGCTGCCGGGACGATAACGGCTTTTGGGAGCGCCTTTCTTTATACACATTCCCGTACCTACGGGCACCGGGTCTGCATATTCTTCTTCACTGTAGCACTGCACTATATCGCCGATCATCATGGCGACGACCTCAATCATCGCAACGAGACCCGCGCCGGTGCCGCCCTCGACATCCGTATCGATTATAGTTACGACCCTTCTGTTCTTTGAATAAGGCGTGGCTATAGAAAGCACCGCATTCGGGTTGCAGGAATGATAGTCCCCCTGCAGTTGATAGAAGTCTATAACTTTGCCTGCAACCGGGGTGTGGTTGTAGTGGTATTTTTCCGGAGTGAGCCTGAAGATCGCAAAGTCTCCTTTCTCGAAGGCCCTGAGCCACGTCTTTTTATCTGTCCAGAGCATCTCTTCATAGTCGAAGAATTTCCCTTTGATAAACAGATGCGAACTTTCTGAGAACGACCCCACCAGCATCCTTGCGTCGGCAGGCGACAGGATGACATCGGTGTTGGAAGGCATGGGACGGTACTCCCAGTAACGGATCTTCCTCTCGAAGATCTTCTTCGCTGTGTCAAGATTCTCCGGGGCGTCAACACATTCCTGCAGGTCTATGCCTCTTGATTGCAGGAAATCCATATGACGGAACATCTTCTCTCCAATGAAAAACTCATAGTTCAGGAACCCGATAAGTCGCGACGCCCGCGCGCATGTGAGCGCCCGGAAGAAGGCTGGTGCGTATTCTCTCAACTCGGAGTAGAGGAGCTTGATAGCGCCGTTGCCATAGAGTCTCTCCGTCAGGACCCTGCCGCTTTCACGTTCAATATACTGATGAAGCATCTTTCCTATCTGATCTTTCGTTGAAAAAGGCCACATTCCGGATTCCGTCACAGTGGACGGAAATAAGGGTCAGATTAATGAGCCTGACGAGGTCGCTTGTTGAAATCTCCTCTCCGATCGCCTTTTGACTTGAAATACTCACAAACTGCGCTGCATCCTGACCATTCAAAGCATATTGCAGTGCGCTTCGTATAGAACGCTGATCCCCGGGGAAAACCGCCTCGATATTGGGCATGTCCTCTTCGAGAAATCGGAAGGCCTCCTCGAGGTGGCAGACCTTCAGCTCATTCCGGTAAAATCCTTCCGCAGCCCTGTTAAATTCGGCGGCCTTCATGTTGAGAGGAGACTTGGCACCCGCCTTTTCAATAACAGCCTTTGTCAGCCTGCCCACAGTGGAATGATTCTCATAATCCGTCAATCTCAAATTTAAATCTTCCATGGTCTCGGCAAGCCCGAGCATCTCGATCAGGTCCGCTGCATCCTCTTTCAGTGCTCTGAGAAGAGCTTTGCGATATTCCTGGTTGTAGACGCGCAGATATCCGGGATACCTTCTGCTCAGGCGAATCTTATCCGTCTTCCCAATGATCCTCTTCAGAAAAAGGTTTTTCGTATCGTGGCGGACAAAGAATGTCGGGATCCCGATTGCAGATCCAAAAATTATTTGTCTTCTCTCGCTTTCGACGAAGGGATCATCCGGTATGTGAGCGTGTGAAATCTCGCCCTGCGCCATATACTTGAATGCAAGGACGTTAAGCAGGTTCTGCAAATCTGCCGCCCTCCCCATGTCTTCCCCGATGCATTCGAAGAGGCTGTAGTGGCGGCCTTCGAAGCCCGAGAATCCAATCTTCCCATACTCCCGCAGTCTGTAGAGGAGATAGATAGACATCCTTGTGTCGAATATGCCCAGATCGGATAAGTCTCTCTTCAAGCGATCGTGATTCCGCATCGAACCGTCAAGGGCCGGGCTCTTTTCCGTGCTCATGAGGGACACGAGATAGTCGATGAGCCTGAAGTCGGGAATAAAGTCCCCCTTGAGCCGGAAAAGCAGGCTGATCATGCGGTCCAGCCAATCAGGGCCGAATGGCGTAACGACCCGGCCGAATATTTTCATGTGCGCCTTTTTCTGCCACCGCCGCCACAGCATGCGGAGATGCGTGTAATCGAGCTCGTGCGGCAGAAACCCGAGAACCATTTCCGGATGCATGTCCGAAAAATCGAGGCGATAAGGCGCTGCACTGTATGTTCCAGCAAAGAGAGGCAGAAAATGTTCCACGACCTTGATTGCGAGGTCGCCCATATATTTCTCATGGATACCATCGAGACCCGAAGACTTGTCAGTCAGGTACTTGGTTAACTTCCTGCTACCCATACTGATATGGGTCCCATTATTCGCAAGGCTTATGTTGGACGTATTAGGAAACACGACAAGGTTTGTATTGATGATGCCCGCTTCCCGAAGCTTCGCCACTGCATTCAACTGGCTCCGACTCAGCACGCTGTGGCAGAGGTGCATGTACTCATGCTTCGCCTCTCCTCTGTTCCAGCCTGAAAGACAGGGGTTCATAAAGAGCTCCCTGTAGAACGAGTCAGAGATGCAGTCGTTGAGCTCCCTTAGACGCACCGGCGGATGGGGAGATGAATACACCATCGCCTTCTCGCCATTCGCCTCGAGAGCAAACTTGCGATTGCCGTACATGACTAAGAGGTGCGTTAGGAGGAACCGTTTTGCCGCCTCTCTTGCAATTGCCTTGCCCATACCGGCATCGGGACGGAGGGAAACGACGTGGAATGAGAAAGACTCCGGCGAGGTATTGTCATTGAGGAAATGGCGCATCAATCTGCATCCGGTGCTGTGAATCAAAGACGGAACCTGCTTTTGAGAGCCGAGGACATCCGCAAGACAAAGTTTGATCAGATAGCTTACGGGCAGGCGGACGAACTCTTCGCCCCCGACAGAAAACAAGAACGCGTTGATGTCCGTTCTTGTCCCGGCGGCCGGATCTTCCTTGTCGGCAAGAAGGTCGCGTCTCAAGACATCTTGAGCAAATGGGCAAAGCACTTTTGCTGGGAACCGAACCCAGCTATGCTCCCAGATCTTTTCCGTATTAGAATTCAAGAATCTTTCAAGGTTCGTGACGGTCTTCTTTGTCGTATCTCCGGCCGTAACCCGCCTCACGATGTTGGCGAAGTAATTTGATTTCTCGATTGTGATGGGGAGGTCGACGTCGCCCTTCTCTCCGGCAACGACGGCTTGTAGTTCTGTCTCGGTTCCCGCAGTCGTATCAAAGAGAGCAAAGGGGAGTGAATCGATCTTCACGCCGAAGAGACCGTATACGTCCAGCATCTCCATGATCCTGCGGAGTGACGGGACGTCCTCATCATCTCTCGCGATCTTATTGCAAAGTGAATCTTCAGCCAGTCCTCCCAATGCCATGTCAAGTCTCCTTCAAAAAAATTTCGCTGGAATGATATCCGGGGAATGTTAAGAACGTATTACGCAAACATTAATATATGATTAAAAAGAATTGGCGGGGATCATCCAAAGAGCCCAGGGCTGGACCCAAGGCTCTTTGGACTGCGCTGCATATTAGAAGCTGAGCGTTAGTTTGTGTGTAATAAGGTAGTCGTTGTCGATAGCAGCTCCTGCGTTACTTCCCTTAAAGGCATCGCCTGCCCACAGGTAGCCGAAGCCTACCATGTATGACAGGTTATCGTATATCTTGTAGGTTGCACTGATATCGAACTCACTTCCGATATTCTTGGAAACTTGGCCGACCACTGCATCCTTGTCCATTTGTGCCGTTGTGTAACTGGCCTTTATGTCCAATTTGGGAACGGGCTTAATCCCTGCAAAGATCTGCCCTGCCATGACGTTGTCCGAATTGTATCCGCCGACGTTCGTGCCGGCCATACCGTTCTGACCGCCCAACGCACCGTTCCACCTGCCGAGATCATAGTTCCACAGGATCAGACAGGGCTGAAAATCCGTACCGATCTTGGCCCCGCCTTCGTTCTTATCGGTTGTACCTATGTCATCGCCCGATGAATAGAACGCAAGGGCGCCTATGTAGGCCGGTGCCAAGTCGGCACTAGCCATGATATATCCGCGCCAGCCTTTTATGTCCCGGTTGACGCCGGCAGTGTTGTAGTCTTTATCCTTACCCGTGAGGAAACCTACTTCGCTCTCGATATAAACAATGCCTAACTGTGCCCTGACATAGGGATAGAAGAGCGTATAGTCTGACTTATAGCCGGTGGCAGGATTATCAGCAGTGGTCGTATTGCGGTAATACGTTATCTGCAAACCCGCATCACCTTTACTCCACTTGTATCCCCCCAGGACAGAATACTTCTCGTAGTCATGGTCCACCTCGTAGGTGGCCACTCCCACGTTGCCCGCAGGACCGCTGGGGCTGTAGTACTTGCTTCCCTCAACCTTGTCCCAGCGGGCTCCCCAGAACCATGGCCCTGTCGTCAGATCCCACTTGACCCTATTGCCGTAGTCCTGCTGACCCGTGTCGCCAAAAGCCGTACCCCAAGTACCCTGCTCCTGGTATCCTACCTTCAAGGTTCCATAATTACCGCCGGGAATATTGAAGGTAACAAATGCCCACGTAAACTTGATGTTCTCAGATTCGTCGTCATTGCCGGCAAGATTGGTCGAGGTCGCTGTTGTCGAGCGCGCAGCACCCCAGACCTTTTCCAGGGCATCGAACCTGGTTGTGAACATCAGCCCTTCCTGGATCTGAAAGTCCGTCTGGACTCTCAGCCTCTGCCAAACGTTGGACACGGAAGCCCCGCCGTCCTTTAGTAAGGCGCGGTTGTTGTCATAATAGCCTTGAGCAACGTATGACCCGCTGAATTTGACGTCCGCAGCCGATGCGGGTAAGGCAAAGGCTACGATCAGCAAACTTAATAATAAAACTCCCGAAACTTTTCTCATTTTTTCCTCCTGATTTTCTTGATTTTTCAATCGACCTGGTCGGCCATATTTATTCTAATATGGCCTTCGCATTCATAATTACTTGCAACATTCAGATAGAGAACCGAGTGCCGCTTATGTTGGGCTTAAGTTGCACCTCCTTTCCTACAAAATCGTGCACACAGTAGCCCAACAATGTTAAGTCGTGATTAAGCAAATGTTAAAATACTGTGAAAAGTGATGAACCGAATGATCGTGCGTTCTATGAAGACCTTATTTCAGGTCTGCAAACTTATATCCTATGCCTCTGACTGTGAGGATGTACTGGGGCTTTTTTTTGTTTTCTTCTATGGCCGTCCTGAGATTGCTGACATGGACATCCACAGTTCGCGGCTCGACAAAAGTTTCATCTCCCCAGACATAGTCGAGAAGCTGGTCCCTCGTATAGACCCTGCCGGGATGCCGAGTCAGAAATTGCAGCAACTTGAACTCTCTCGGACCGACGATTACCTGCCGCCCATCTGCGATGATCTCATAGGAGGTATAATCGACCCGCAGCTTCCCGTATTCAAAAAGCTCCCTCGCGTCCGAATCGGGGCGTACGTCTACCCTGCGCAGGACGGCGCGGATCCTGGCAATCAGCTCTCTCACATTGAACGGCTTGGTGATGTAATCGTCCGCACCCATCTCGAGGCCTAGCACTTTGTCTGATTGATCGCTCTTGGCTGTAAGCATGATGACCGGAAGCGACTCCGTCTCTCGATTCTGTCTGATAGTTTTGCAGACCTCCATTCCCCGGATGCCGGGAAGCATCAGGTCGAGGATCACCAGATCCGGTTTCTTATTCTTGACCAGGTCGAGGGCGCTTTCCCCGTTGTAGGCCTTTACGGACTTGAATCCTTCCTTCTCAATGTTATAGGCGATTAAGTCCACAATATGTTCTTCATCATCAACGATAAGAATCGTTTTCTGCATACAGGAAATGATACTCCCGAAATATTCAGTGAGAATTTTATAACTGCGGAATGTTGCAAATACGTTAAGGGCCAGTGAAGGGTTTGTTAACAAATCTGCTTGATCTCGATATCTCTTGCCTGTCGCCTCAGGGCTGTGATAAATTTCTATTACTTAAGAGCTGAAAGGATGCACAATGAACGATGTTGAAAGAAAGCGCAGAGAGCTGATCAAAGATCTTTTCCCTTCCGGTATACCCCGATTGTGGTGCCCACTTCTCACTCATTACACGGGCGACGGGAGAATCGACTTCGACAGGATGAATATCCACATGAGTCATCTGGTTCCCTGGGTCAAGGGGTTCCTGATTCCTGGCTCAACAGGTGACGGCTGGGAGCTTTCGGAAGAAGAGACCTTGAAGGTCGCGGGTTTTGCAATAGAGCAGACGCGGAGGCACGGGGTCAGTCTTCTTCTGGGGGTGCTCACGGCCGATGTCACGACGATGAAACAGAGGATCGCCCAAATGATCTCAAATATGAAAACGAGTTCGCGGGCGGCTGACGATGCCGACAAACTGCTTAGAAACAATCGCGTCTGCGGTTTCACCGTCTGTCCACCGAGAGGAAGCTCTCTCACCGAGTCAGAAATAGAATCCAGTCTTTCCGAAATACTCGAAATGGGAATGCCCGCTGCTCTTTACCAGCTTCCTCAGGTGACGCAGAACGAACTGGCGCCGAAGACATTCGAAAGGCTGGCGAAGAGATATTCCAATCTGGTTTTCTTCAAGGACTCAAGCGGCGGGGACAGCATCGCAACTTCGAATGTCGAAAAAGACGGCGTCTTCCTGGTGCGGGGAGCGGAAGGAAACTATGCCAAATGGCTCGTCGATGCCGGCGGCTGCTACGACGGTTTTCTGCTCAGCACAGCCAACTGCTTTTCACGGCAGCTCTCTTCGCTCATCACATGCATTGAGAAAAAAGACGTAATAACGGCAGAGGCCCTTTCTGAGACACTGACCTCTGTTGTCGGCGAAGTCTTCGCTCTCGTCCAGCCGTTGCCTTACGGCAACCCATTTACAAACGCCAACAAGGCGATTGATCATTTCTTCGCCTTCGGATCGAAGGCGGCAACGACGGACGGACCGATGCTGCATGAAAATGTCCGCATCCCCCGTGACATCATACAGACGACGGGAGGCATCCTCGCGTACTACGATCTGATGCCGGAAAAAGGATACCTCGAGTAAAACATTCCTGATCAGCAGGGCACAGTGAGTTATTTCTTGAAAGCAGCCGCACAGGCGGGTGAGAGTTCCGCCTCATGGCTTTTCAAGCAGGAAATGATTCCACCCTTCCCTGCCGTTACTCCCTTACAGAACTTCGCAGCATCACCCCTGCATGCCTGAAGGAATTCACGGTTCCTTTCCTGCGCCTGAGCTATATGATCTGCGCATTCCCGGGACAGCCTGTCTCCGTTGCTCTTAAGACATGCCCAGATCCTTCCCTTGCCCGGCTTGATGTCCTTGCAGAATTTTTCTATGTCCGCCTTGCAGGCCCCCTTGCCGCTTTTCGGAACCAGCGTCTCGTCCCGATCCTGAGCAATGGCAACAGAAGCGAGCATAAAGAAACAAACTGCCGCCGTGCAAAAAATAACCGCGAGTCTTTTCATAAAACACCTCCGTTTGTGATGTCATCTGTTTTAATACGTCCAGACATGTTTGATTATATCTTTCTCATATTTTTCTTCAAGGATTTTCGGACAAAACCGCTCTCTCAGAACCGGAGATAATCGACTCAGCTCCATGAAACTTCAATTTTTGACTTTTTATTTTTTTGTGTTAAACTGCACGGCAAACAGATAAGCAGGATTTGTAGAAAGAGCTGCCGAATCATGAGATACATTCCATGGCGCCGGATGGCACTATACATCAGTATTATCGCTCTCGCAGGCTGTGCGAGTCAGACCGCGTCCCAGACTAAGGTCATAACGCCGGACTGGCAGAACCCGATCCATAGGAAGGTTGGAGAGCAATTTGTGCCGCTCCTGGTCTCCGCCGGCCGCTCTCCTGCCAATTGTCAGGTCTTCTTCATAGAGTCTACAAAAATCAACGCAATGTCTCTCGGGGGATGCAAGTTCGGGTTTACGATGGGGCTTGTGAACACCGGCGATGAGAGATTGATACGCGGCGTGGCGGCCCACGAGATAGGTCATGAGGTCCTGGGACATGCGGACAAGAGAAAGACGGCGATAGCGGCGGAACAGTTGACACGCACCGCTCTCTCATTTATCCCCGGCTTGGGCGGCCTGATCGCTTCGAACGCCGTTGCGGTAACGGGGATGCTCGCCCTTCCCGCCTATTCCCGCTCCCAGGAGACCGATGCAGACAGCAAGGCGGTAGAGATTCTTTCAAAGGCCGGTGACCCGGACCCGGCAGGGACGATGGCGTACAGCTTTCGATTTCTCCTGAAGTCGTCCGGGGCGACCGGCGGCGGCCTTCTCGATTCGCACCCCAATACGAGGGAACGCCTGGAGGCAATGCTCAAGCTCGGAAGCACGCAGACAAATCAAATTCCCTCGCAGACAGTCTCTCCCGTAAAGACGCCCGCGGCACCGGCGCAAAAGACCCCATAGAAACATGTTTGATCCACTGCCACATATCACTTTCCCCGTTGTAACTCAAGGCGATTTTCTGAACAGTAATAGTGATTTGGCAAGATTCTTGCAAGATTAAAGACGTGTCGCCAACAATAAAAATATGGTAAGCAACCCACATCCGGAGCTGCGTAGAAGTTGCCGCTTTTTGGTGCGTGCCCGGCGGCTTTCAGAAAAATTGACAGATTTAGAGGTGTTGTGAAATATCCGTTCTTCAAATCAATTAGAAGCGGCCTCCTTTTCCTCGTGTTCATATCGGTCTTACCTGCCTTGGGAATCGTAATCTATTCGGGGTTGGAGCGTGAGAAACATGACATAAAAGATGCAGAAGCGAGCGCCATAACGACAATTCAAAGTCTGGCGCTGGAACATGAACATGCCGTGGAAAACGCGCGGCAGCTCCTCTCGACAATTGCAAGACTGCCCGATGTCCGCAACCGCAGTGTTGCCGCCTGCAACGAACTATTCCGCGCCCTAAACAAACAAAATCCACAATACACAACCATACTGGCAGCTGACGCCGATGGGATGGTATTCGCCAATGCCCGTCCTATTTCCCCATACAACGTAAAACAAAGAAAGTATTTTCAGGACGTTTTGCGGACGAAGGATTTTTCCGTAGGGGAATACATGATAGGGATAGCTTCAGGTCGCAAGGTGCTTCCCTTTGCCTATCCGGTGCTGGATTCGAAAAAAAGGGTCCAGGCTGTTGTGATAACCGGTGTTGACCTTGAGCGCTACGCCGAAATGTTCAAAGTAAAGGGTCTTCCTGAAGGATCCGTTTTCGGATTGTTCGATCACAAGAATATCCGCATGCACTGTTCCCATGACTGGGAAAAGTATGCAGGACGGACCGACTTGCCGGAGATGATAAAGCATATGTGGGCTCCCCCTCTGGAAGGTACATTCACCGCACCAGGGGTTGACGGGATAAAACGCCTCTACGCCTACAAGAGATTCTATCTCCCTGATAGCGCAACCCCTTATCTTTTTATGCGCGTCGGCATTCCCGAGAAACAGGCCCTTGCCCCCGCGCAAAGGACATTCTTTATCAATCTCGTCCTTCTCTGCTCCGCATTACTCATGGCAATAGTGCTGGCATGGTTCGTGGGAAGAGTCATCGTCGTGAGAAGACTGGACGGATTGGTCAACGCCTCGCAACGGCTGGGACGCGGAGATCTGACGGCGCGTACAGGAGTGGAATACAGCAAAGACGAGCTTGGCCAGGTGATGAAATCGTTCGACGCGATGGCTGGAGAGTTGGAGCACAAGGAGTTGGAACGTAAGCAGGCAGAAGAGACGCTGCGGAAGAGCGAAGAGCGTTACCGCAGCATGTTTGAAAATGCGATGGAGGGAATCTTCCAGAGCACGCCGGAGGGCCGCTTTATCAGCGTCAACCCGGCCATGGCAAGGACGTGCGGGTTTGCCTCGGCAGAGGAGATGATTGCGAGTATAAGAGACATCACCACCGAACACTATGTGAACCCGGAGGACCGAGATCGTTACAAGAGGATCCTCGAGGAACGGGGACACGTAGAAAATATTGAACACCGAATATACAGAAAGGACGGACGCATAATCTGGGTGTCAGTCAATTCCAGGGCAGTCCGAGACGCTGAAGGCAAGATTATCTATTATGAAGGAACCAATCAGGACATCACGGAGCGGAAGGAACTGGAGGAAAGCCTGGCCAGATCGCAGGCACAATACCGGAACCTGGTAGACAACGCACCGATAGGCGTCTTCCAGACACACTTCGATGGGAGGATCATCTTTGCGAATCAGGAATACGCAAAGATCATGGGCTATGATTACATTGCGCAATTGCTGAGCATGAACGTTATCAGTCTCTATAGAGATCCGGAGAAACGGAAGCGCTTCCTAGATGCTATCAGGAGGACTGGAGTCATAAAGAATTATGAAATTGAAATAGTCAGTAAGGGTGGCGAAACGAGACATGTGCTCATCAATGGCTTTATAGAAGAGGATTATATTTCAGGTACGGCAGTCGACATCACGGACCGCAAACTCGCCGAGCAGGCTCTTTCCAAGAGCGAGAGGGAATACCGTCTCATCGTTGATACTGCAATTGAAGGCATATGGACGCTGGATACTAATTTTGTGATAACTTATGCGAACCGCAGAATTTCAGAAATGCTGGGTTATGATCTCAGCGAAATCATAGGCAAGCCCATCTCCACATTCATATTTCCAGAAGATAAGGCAGATTTTGAACTAAGGAAAGAGCACCGCCGGCTGGGTGTCAAAGAGATCTTCGAACGTCACTTCCGCCGCAAAGACGGTAGCGATTGCTGGACGATCCTTTCGGCTGCCCCGATCTCGGGAGAGGACGGGAGCTTCCAGGGCTCCTTCACGATGATGACGGACATTACAGAGCGCAAGCAGATGGAGCTGGCCCTGAGGGAATCTGAGAGGCGTCTTGCCGACATCATTGATTTTCTGCCGGACGCAACCTTCGCCGTTGATTCCAACGGAACTGTAATCGCTTGGAACAGGGCCATCGAGGCCATGACAGGCGTCACGGCAGAAGATATGCTCGGCAAAGATGAATATGAATATTCCATCCCCTTCTACGGTGAGCGGAGACCCATCCTTATAGACCTCGCCCTCCATCCGGATCCCGAAAGAGAAAAGGAATACACCGCCATCCACAGGATGGGAGACATAATCTTTGGAGAATCATACACACCGAATTTGTCGCCCGGGAATGTCCATCTTTCGGCAACGGCCTCCGTTTTGCGGGATTCGAGCGGCGAGATAATAGCGGCCATCGAGTGTATACGCAATAACACCGATAGGAAGAGGCTCGAAGCCCAGCTCCAGCAGGCCCAGAAGATGGAGGCGGTCGGGACGCTGGCCGGAGGCATCGCGCACGATTTCAACAACCTCCTAATGGCCATCCAGGGCAACGCATCCCTTGTGCTGATGAATATGCGGCCCGGCGATCTCCGCTATGAGAGGCTGAAGGCAATAGAAGATCAGGTGGTGGCTGGTGCAGACCTCACAAAGCAGCTTCTCGGATTTGCCAGGGTCGGTAAGTACGAACTGAAGCCAATTGATCTCAACGACGTCATGGAGAAGAGCTCCAACATGTTCGGCAGGACGAAGAAGGAGATCCTGATCCACAAAAAATTGGACCCGAACCTCTGGGCGGTGGAGGCGGACACCTCGCAGATGGAGCAGGTTCTGATGAATCTGTTTGTCAATGCCTGGCAGGCGATGCCGGGAGGCGGACATCTCTACATTGAGACGGCGAACGTTAAAGTGGATGAATCTGATGAAAGAAGCTCATACATGCGGCACGGCAGATACGTGAAGGTGTCGGTTACAGACACCGGGGTCGGGATGGACGAAAGGACGAAGGGAAGGATCTTCGAGCCCTTCTTCACCACAAAGGAGATGGGAAGAGGTACGGGATTGGGACTCGCCATGGTTTATGGCATCATCAAGGGCCATGACGGACATATTAATGTATATAGCGAGGAAGGCCACGGCACGACCTTCAATATCTACCTTCCCGCTTCTGAGAAAGAGGCGAGAAAGGATGAAAGGCAGGAGGAGAAAATTTTAAGGGGCAAGGAGACTATTCTCCTTGTCGATGACGAGCAGTCTATCACAGAGGTTACGAAAGAGATCCTGCAGGCGCTCGGATACCGGGTCCTCACCGCGGGGAATGGCCGCGAGGCTATTGCTGTCTACAAAGACACTGGCGGGGTAGACTTGGTGATACTCGACATGATCATGCCTGAGATGGGAGGGGGAGAGACCTTCGACCGTCTCAAGGAGATCAATCCGAATGTCAGGGTAATACTTTCGAGCGGGTACAGCATGGACGGCGACGCCGCAGGGATCATGTCACGCGGCTGCCTGGGCTTTATTCAAAAGCCCGCAACCGTCGCCGAACTCTCAAAGACCGTGAGGAACGTCCTCGGAAAAAAAGCTGAGAACCCCGGATGAGGTGCAAAATGGCAGCGAGAAAAAATGCGAAGAAGGTGCTCGTCTTACTGGGAAGCCCGAGAAAGAAGGGTAACAGCGCAATACTGGCAGAGAGGATTGCACGGGGGGCAAGGTCCATGGGTGCGCATGTCGAAACCATTTACATAGAAGGCATGAAGATCGCACCGTGCAAATCATGCTATGCATGTCAGAAGCCGAAAAGCCGCGGCTGCGCAATTAAAGACGATATGCAGATCGTTTACAAGAAACTCATCGAAGCGGATGCATGGGTGATTGCGAGTCCTGTCTACTGGTTTACCTTATCGGCACAGACTAAGCTCTGGATGGATCGCACATTTGCTCTTCTGGCCCGCGCGGAAGAAGCCTTTTCCGGCAAGCGGATAGCAGTGGCCATGAGCTATGGAGATTCCGACCCCTTCAAATCCGGTTGCGTCAACGCCCTTCGAACCTTTCAGGATGCATACCGGTATGTCGGGGCGAATATTATCGGGATGGTTTATGGGAGCGCCATGGATCCCGGTGAAATCGAGAATAACAGGGCCTTGATGAAGGAGGCTTCCGAACTCGGGAAGAAACTGGTGGGCGGCTGAAGAGGCCTTTCATGTCGTGATCCCCGCCGATTTTTGATTCTGGATTTCTCGCGGGAATCGTGATAAACACTTCCCGTTTTTTCAGAGCGTTCACGATAGCTCAAAACCCTTTGGACATGAGGGGGCATTATGGACCGATCAAAAAACCCCGTTCCCGGAAAAGGAGGCGGGGTTTTTTGCTTATGTCGACCAGGATGAATCCGTGGGCTGCAGAAGATGAAAAAGAAGGACGCAACCAAGAAACAGCTACTCGATGAACTGGCCTCGCTTCGCCTTAAGGTTCCCAAACTTGAGGCGTCCCTGGGCAAGTGGAGAAATCAGGCTGCGGAGCTCCGCATGTTCAGGGAGCGGTTTGCGATGCTGTCGGCTGCGACAAACGATGCCATCCACGACTGGGACCTAGTGAAAGATCAACTCTGGTGCAATGAGGGCATGCAGAAGACCCTCGGCGTCGGAGAGATTATAGACGACCCCTGGAACTGGTGGATTCAGATTATCCATCCCGATGACCGCAGAAAAATGGTCGCAGGCATGGAGAGGCTGCTGAAAAGCGATCGCGAGTTCGGCTCCAATGAATACAGGATTTTGACTGCGGATGGAAAGCCCGTTCACATCAATCACCGCATTTATGTCGTGCGCAACCGCAAAGGAAAGCCGGTACGCATCATGGGTGCGGCAACGGACATCTCCAGGAGCAAGCTCGTCGAGGCGACGCTGCGGGAAAGCGAAGAGCGGTACAGGGCGTTCTTCGAGACATCGGGGGACTGCGTATTCATCAGCTCCGTTGACGGGAAATGGATCGATCTGAACGACGCAGCGGTCGAGCTCTTCGGCTATTCGAGCAGGGATGAACTCAAGGACGTGCAAATAGCGGACCTGTACGCGGACCCGGACGGGAGAAACAGGTTCATCGTGGCCATGCGGGAGAAGGGATATGTGAAGGAATATCCTTTCGACATGAAGAAGAAGGATGGCTCGACCATCCAGGTTCTTCTTACATCGGTCGCCTGGAAGGATGCAGCCGGCAAAATCCTGGGATTCCGGGGAACGATAAGAGACGTAACCGAGAAGCGACGAATTGAGAAGGAACTGAAAGCCCGGCATGAGGAGCTGGCCGCGGCATACGGACAACTGTCTGCCTACGATGAGGAGCTCCAGGAGAAGTTCACGGAGCTGTTGGAGAGCCAGCAGGCCCTCCTCGAGAGTGAGACGCGTTACCGTGTCATGTTCCAGAACATGGCGAGCGGCGTCGCCGTTTACGAGACCCCCGACGAAGGCAAAACCTTTATCTTCAAAGATTTAAACCAAGCTGGTGAGAAGATCGAGAATCTAAACAAAGAAGACATCATCGGAAAGAGCGTTGCCGAGGTATTCCCCGGCATCACGGAATTCGGCATTTTCGACGTCTTTCAGAGAGTGTGGAAAACGGGCGTGCCGGAACGCCATCCAGTGTCACTGTACAGGGATGACCGCCTTTCGAGCTGGCGGGATAACTTTGTTTACAAGCTTCCCACCGGCGAGATCGTGGCAATCTATGACGATATCACCGAGCACAAGCAGGCCGAGATTGCCTTGCGGGAGAGCGAAGAGCATTACCGCTCTCTCGCAAACACTGTCGACTCCATCTATGTCGTCGACGCAGAGTATAGATATCTCTTCATGAACGACAGGCACCTCAAGCGCTTCAACATGCCCATTGAAGAGATTGTCGGGAGGCCGTACAGCGATTTTCATTCGCAGGATGATTCCGAAAGATTCACGCAAGTGGTGAACGAAGTTTTTGAAACAGGCGCATCCGTTCAACAGGACCACCGAAGTGCGAGGGACGGGAGATTCTTCATTAGGACATTCAGTCCTGTGGCAGGCCCTGACGGCGAAGTTCGTGAAGTGACCGTCGTTTCGAAAGACATCACAGACCGCAAGCAAGCTGAGGAGGCTGCAAGAGAAACCGAGCAGCGTTACGGACTCCTCTTCAATTATGCGAATGACGCCATATTCATCGTAGAGGGAGACAGGTTTGTCGACTGTAATGCGATCACCCTGGAGATGTTCGGATGCACTATGGATCAGATAATAGGAAGCACCCCTTACGCCTTTTCACCTCCTTACCAGCCTGACGGCCGGGATTCAAAAGAGAAAGCACTTGAGAAGATAACACGCGCCCTGTCCGGAGAGCCCCAGTTTTTCGAGTGGCGTCATATGAAATACGACGGGACGTCTTTCGAAACGGAAGTCAGCCTCAACAGCATCAAGGTCGGCGATGCCGTCCTGGTACAGGCCATCGTGAGGGACATCACGGCCCGGGTACGCGCGCAGGAGGCCCTCCGGCGCAGCGAAGAGAAATACCGCGCCATCATCGAAAACATGCAGGAAGGTTACATCGAGGTCGACCTTTCGGGGCGGATCACCTTCTTCAATGCGGCGGCGCAAAGATTTCTCGGCTTCAGCAAAGAAGAGACGATGGGCCTGCACTACAAGAAATACACCGACAAGGCAACCGCTAAGAAGATCTTCAAGCTCTATAACGAGGTATACAGGACTCACACTCCGCGCGCGCAATTCGAATGGGACGTGGTCAGAAAAGATGGGATAAGAAGGACGATAGAAGGGTCCGCTTCTTTCATGTCAGATGCAAGCGGTCGTGTCGCAGGATTCAGAGGCCTCTTTAGGGACGTGACTGACCGTAAGCGGGCACAGGAGGAACTTCAGAAGAGCGAGGAGAGGTACCGCCTGCTTGCAGAAAATGCCAACGACATGATCTACACCCTGGACATGGATACGAGGCTCACTTACATAAGCCCTTCCGTCTTCCGTATACTCGGGTACACGCAGGAAGAAGCTATGCAGCTGACAACGGGTGAAGTCTTCACGCCCGCCTCTTTCGAACGCGCAATGCAGACATTAGCGGAGGAGATGTCAAAAGAACAATCCGGTCTGTATGACAGGGACAGGTCCGTAATGCTGGAGATCGATATGTTCCACAAGGAGGGCTCCGTCCTACCGTTCGAGATCCATTACAGCTTCCTCCGTGACGCGGAGGGAAAGCCGACGGGCATACTCGCAATCGCACGCGACGTCTCCGAACACAAAAATACGGAAGCGAGACAGAAGATTCTGCAGGAGCGCCTGCAGCGGGCTGAGAAGATGGAGGCCCTGGGGACGCTGGCGGGCGGTGTGGCTCACGATCTAAATAATGTCCTCGGCGTCCTTGTCGGATATTCGGAACTTCTCCTGCAAAATGTCCAGCAGGAGAGTCCCCTGCAGAAGCACGCCACGCAGATATTCAAAGGCAGCCAGCGGGCGGCGGCAATCATTCAGGATCTCCTCACGCTTACCAGAAGAGGCGTCCTGGTATCGGAGACGCTGAACCTGAACAAAGTGATTTCAGACTTTCTCCAAACACCGGAATTTGAAGCAATCAAGACTCATCATCCGGGCGTCTCATTCAATGCCTCACTCGACGACGAACTCTTGAACGTCAAGGGCTCGCCCACGCACCTGGGCAAGACCGTGATGAACCTCCTCTCAAATGCAGCGGAGGCCATAACCGAGACAGGCGAGGTCGTGCTCAAAACCGAGAACCGCTACGTCGATAAACCGATCCACGGATACGATACAACGCAGGAAGGCGAATACGCGGTACTTACCGTATCGGATACAGGGTCGGGGATTTCGCAAGCGGACATTGGAAGAATCTTCGAGCCTTTCTACACAAAGAAAGTCATGGGGAGAAGCGGCACAGGCCTTGGCCTCGCGGTAGTCTGGGGTACGGTCAAGGATCACGACGGATATATCGACGTGGAGAGCATCGAGGGAAAGGGAACAACTTTCACGCTCTATTTTCCGGTAACCAGGGAGACAGTGACCGAGAGCGAGGAGTCTGTCCCCCAGAGTTCGTACATGGGCCGGGGCGAACACATCCTGGTTGTCGATGATGTCGAGGGTCAGCGCTTTCTCGCGTCCGCAATGCTGGAGAGCCTCGGTTACAAAGTGGATTCCGTGGCAAGCGGTGAAGAGGCGGTAAAGTTCATAAAGAACCAACCCGTCGACCTCCTGATACTGGATATGATCATGGATCCCGGCATCGACGGTCTTGAGACGTACGGAAGAGTTCGCCGGATCCGCAAAGACCAGAAGGCCATCATAGTTAGCGGGTTTGCCATGACAGAGCGTGTCAGGAGGGCGCAGGCCCTCGGAGCCGGCGCATATGTAAAGAAGCCCTACATCCTGGAAAAGATCGGCGTTGCAGTAAGGAGAGAACTCGACAGATAAAAGCCGGGGAGACTGCCATGGCAGCGAAAAGCCACAGCCTCACTGCAGAGAGGGCGGCAATGCACCGCTCTGTGCACCAGATGATCGACGATCCGCTGGTCTTCGATGATCACCTTGCAGTGCATATCATGGGCGCACGCAACAGAGAAACTTTGGAGGCATTCCGAAAGAAACTCTCTGAAATGCCCGGAGCGGATTTCCTCAGGGCCTTCATTGCGGCGCGTTCCCGCTACGCGGAAGACAGTCTCGGTGAAGCGGTCAGAGGAGGGCTCCGCCAGTACGTCCTCCTCGGCGCTGGTCTGGACACATTTGCATATAGAAACCCTTACATGCGTGAAGGCCTCCGCGTCTTCGAGGTTGATCATCCCGCCACGCAGTTCTGGAAAAGGGCGCTCCTCGCGGAGGCCGGGATTCATGTTCCACTTTCCCTCACCTTTGTACCGGTGGACTTTGAAGCGGAGACGATCACGGACAAGCTCCGGCAGGGGAATTTCAATCACGGTGAACCGGCCTTTTTCTCATTGCTTGGAGTGACGCCGTACCTGACGAGAGACAGCATCTTTTCAACCTTCAAACTTGTCGCCGCCATGAAGAAGAGAAGCTCCGTTGTCTTCGATTACGTTCTTTCACCCGCATTGCTCAACGAGAGACAGAGGGCTGCTTTCGCCGCCCTTTCGATGCGGGTCGCCGGGGCAGGAGAGCCCTGGCAAACATTATTTGATCCGGCAGCGCTCGCGGAAGAGCTTTCCGCCTTGGGCTTCAGCAGCATTGAGGATCTTGGACCCGATGAAATAAATGCGCGCTACTTCGCGGGGCGGGATGACAACCTCTACGTCCGCGGGTTCGGCCATATCATGAAGGCTGTTATGTAGGACCGCGGAGAATCACCTTTTTTAGTTTTCAAAAGAGGCTTCAGAAGAGACATGGAAAGGCAATTCAGGGTCAGCATAACGTCAGACGACACCTGCAGGAAGATAGCAATGGCCATTCTGACCGGCGAATTGAAACCGCGCGAGCGCCTCGTCGAGTCGGACCTCATGAAGCGATTCGACGCAAAGCGGTTCACGATCCGCAAGGCCATTCAGGAACTGTCTCACCTCG